>NZ_LMVM01000012.1:300000-590607 GCF_002287175.1 Methanobacterium bryantii
ACCTGTGAATATTACAGTTATTATCTTTATACTGTACCTTTTGACTATTTAGATGATTATGGTAATCTTAAAAGTTTTGATTTTTTAGATATATCTTTACTTGATCATTTCAACTCTTTCAGTGACTTAACTGATAAAGACACATCGGTTAGTGGAAGAAGAATAGAAAGAAGACTGAAAAATAGGGATGTTATTCCGTAATTACGGTGCAACCATCACTTTCAACAATAACAGTATGTTCTGACTGTGCAACAACTGCATTGCTTTTTTCTCTAAGTACATGATATGGATAGACTGCTCTTGATGAAATTAACATCCTCATTGCTGCATTTAAATGATGTTCACTTAAATGACTTGTAAGCCATCTTCCTGAAAATGGTAAACTTTTATATTCTTCTTTTATAATTTTTAAGGCTCTTCTTGCATGAACTAATCTCATGGGTCTGTCTCTTAAGAATTTGAATATGTATGTTTCGTTCATATCTGTAACTCTTCCAATACCGTCGGTTGCAAATGGTTCTATGGCTAGAACATCTCCTTCTTCTAATTTATGTGGATTATTCTCCTTGATGTTTGGCATTGAGAGCCCTGCATGAAGTATCCATTGGTCCATACTATGGCCTGTTAAATTAGATACAACGTTAAATCCCCTATCGTTTATGGTTTTTTCTATGATTTCTCCAACTTTTCCGATTTCTACACCTGCTCTTATAGAGCTTATTCCATTTTCAAGCCCTTCCTGGGATGCGAGTATCATGTTTTCATGTTTTTCACGCAGTTCTTCATGCATATCTTCGCCGACAAGTACGCTTACTGCAGTGTCTGCGATGTATCCATCTATGTGTACACCTAAATCAATTTTAACTACATCTCCAGATTTAATTGTATTTTCGTCGCCAGCAGGAGATGTGTAATGGGCAGTTATCTCATTTACAGAAACATTGCATGGAAATGCAATATTTCCCCCACGCTCTACAATTTCATTTTCAACGAATTCTACAAGGTCTAAAACTTTCATGTCTTCTTTTACATAGTTTACTGCATCTTTCCTAATTTTTGATGCTATTTTTCCAGATTTTTTGTACATATCAATCATATAATCACGTAAATTCAATTTCATTGATGCTTTAATTAATTTAGATAAAAATTAATGATATAACTACTTAGATTCAGTTTAAATAATAAAGCTTTAAATTTAATTATATTCGTTGTTTTCTATTTTTTCATTAATAAGTTTTTAATGATTTGCTTTAATCATATAAAATTGGGAGATGTAACTTGAAAATTTAATAAATTAGATTTATTGTATGTTTCTGCTCTATTAAAGTCATAAAATAATTTATTTTTAAGTATGTATGACTTTTTAAGCTTAATTTAGTATTGTAGAATAATTTAATAAAGTAAATGTATAAAAATCAATTAAGAAATGCACTAATCTTTTAAGGGTCGATTAGGGGGTTAAAAAAATTCCAAATAATAATAAAAATGAGGTTGGCTATATTACTGGTTCTTTCCCAGCTTTTTTATTTGGTGGAGACATATTTCAAATTTTTATAGCAATTGTATTAGTTTTAGTTTTAATTTTGGGTATTTCTATCATTTATAGAAAAAGAAAGTCATCCAAAAAAACTGATGAAAGGCTTTCAAGCTTAAGAAGAGAATTTAACTATGTAAAAGAAGAAAGTTTTAATGAAATCGAAGATGATTGGTTAGAAAATAGATTAAATGCAGATGATCCTGATCTAGAAGATTTAATTAATGTAAATAAGAAGTAAGTTTGGTATAAATCTATTTAAATTAATTATACTACTTTTTATTTAACTTATTCAATTTAAGATGTTTATAACTCTCTGACTTTAATTTTATTTATTTTAATGGTTAAAATTTCAAATTATTTATATGGAATTACTACATATAAATGTAGAGTTAATTAAAGGCCACCTAAATGACTAAGATTATATATAAACTTGGACAAAAATATTAAAAGGTGAAATAATATGGCTGCATTCGATACAACTGCAATATCACAAAATATCGTATGGATAATTATTGTGGTAATTGTGGCAATTGTTGTTATAATCATATTTAGTGAATGGAGAAAGGTGAGGGAAGCTCAAAATAATGTAGCACTTGTTGAAAAACAGGTTGAGCTTAAAAAAATCTCTTTAGTGGAAAAAGACATTGAAACAAAACGTATGATGGAAAATGTGATTCCATTACCTAAGGATCAGCAGGAACAGCTTGCTAATATAAGACAGGGTACTTCAGATATAATGCACAAGGTAGGGTATCTTCACAGTGAAATAAGTGAAAGAGTGTCACGCCTTGAAGCTAAGGCAGAATACGGAAAACTCCAGAAATTAATGAAAGACCTCGAACAGAAAGAGGCAGAACTTGATAAAAAAATGGAAGATAGTGCTAAAGGGAGGAAATAATCAATGGGACCGCTAGAACTATTCGCAATTCTTGTTTTAGCTGGTGCGATAATCGTACTTTTGTATTATTACCTTCAAGAAACAAAGGGAGCTTCTTTGGTAGGTGTACGATCCAGTATTTCTCAAGTGGGTAGTAAAGTGTCTGGAGGGATACATCCAAACAATGATACTACTCAAACCCCTGAAGGAGAAAGGAAAATGTCAGGAGTAAGTGAAAAAGTTTCTGAAATGAGTGAAATGTTAAAAGGAAAAGTCAATGTTCCTATAAGTACAGATAGTTTATCTGGAAGAATTGATGAATTTTTAGATGAACAAAGCGATAGACTAATAAAAGATTGGGAACTTGCCACTAAATCGGATGTAGGTACTCTTGAGAAGAAATATGATAAAGTTTCCAGGGAAATAGATGACCTTGAAAGGAGATTCAATGAATACCGGGGACACGCCAACAAAAAATTTGAACACATCGAAGAGAGGCTTAGTAAATTAGAAGGTAAAGAGCCTGAAGAAACTGAATAATTAAATTTATTTTCCTTTTTAATTGATTACCATGGTTGATTATGGGACAGTAATAGTATACATTGCAAGTATTCTTTCTTATTTTGGAGCTGTAGTTATTTTCTATGGCGGTATAAGGGCAGCAATCGGGGTGCTCTCCATTGAAATACTCAAAAGAAAAACCAGTTATAATGAGGTGAGGCTGGATTTTACCCCTAAAATTCTAATTGGTCTGGAGTTTTTTATTGCAGGAGATCTTATAAAATCGATTATAGAGCCAAATTTAAACCAGGTGATTATACTGGCAATAATTGTATCTATTAGGACTATCGTGGGATTTTCTTTGGGTAGAGAAATTAAAGAATTAGAAGACATGGAGAAAAAATAGTTATTTAGGGCATAATTGTGCATTAAATTGGTTAAATTATATGTTACATCCCCTGAAAATTTTGATTTTATTGATGCATTTGCATAAATGACAGTGCTGTATTTAATTAATATTAAAAATATTGTGGTTTAGCGCAATTAACTTTAAATAGCTTAATTTACTAAATATATTTAAAGTATTAGTTGAAATTAAAATTTAATTTTTATTAATAGACTAAGAGAAACCTTTATATACTCTTAGGTACAAACCATGATAGTACAGCGGGGTGGGGTAGTCTGGTGATCCCGCGGGGCTCATAACCCCGAGAGCCCTAGTTCAAATCTAGGCCCCGCTACTCATTTTTAATTTAACTTTAAAAACTCAAAATTTATATTCAAGTTCAATTTTATTATTGTTTATGGGTAAGCCGAAGAGCAGCTACCGGTTTCTTGCAACTTGCAAGTTAAACTGAGGAAACTCCATCCATCATACAGAACCATGGTGTCGCGAGGCACATGCTGAGAAGCATGACTCTGGAGCAGAAACGAGACGTCTTTTGATAGATGAACATGATGCCTAAGCTGATGATATCAAAAGGAACGGTGAAACGGCCATTTCGTGGGATGTAAGGGCAAATACTGTCGATGAATCCTGTATGAGGCAGAGGTAGCTCGCATAGATGAATGCTGCTAAAACAGGAGGTGGGTTACTCTCGGCATACCATCACCCTTTTTAAAAAAGGGTGAAACCAAAATCCTCGCAAAAAATCTGTGATTTTTTGCTGTGGAAAACCAAAATCAAAATGAATTCAATTTTAAATACTCTTCTAAAAGTTATTGAATCCTTTTTTTACTAAATTCATTAAAGATTTCAAAACATTTGATCCTAGCTCACTATCGTTCGGAGATCGAAAATCAAAATTAAATCCTATTTTAATTTCTATTCAAATTCAAAAAATTTTAATTTGAAATCTCTTCTTTAAATTTTAATAAATAATTTCAAAAATTGAGATCCCCTCATTGTCGAAAATCGAAGCATGAAAAAATCGAAAATTTTGAGGGATTCAGGAGAGCAAAAACATAGTTTTTGCAGGCTATCGCTCGGAGATCAGAAACCAAAAACTAAATTTTACTTAAAATTTCAGAAATTGAGATTCCCTCATTTATGCCGGAATAAAATGAACATCTAATATTTAATCTGATATTTCTTTTTAGCTGAAATAATAACAGATATATGTCTCAATTAACATAATATCCATATTAAACTATTATGTCCCTATAAAAATCTTAAAAGGAGTTAAACATGTCCGAATTATCAACTTTACTCTTTGATATACTTCCTCTGGCGTTAGGGGCTGCTGTTAGCCCTACTGTGCTTATAGGAATAATTTTAATTTTATCAATATCAAACCGCCCTAAATTAAGTGGAATTGCATTTTATTTTGGATCTATGATTATCCTGCTTATTGTGGCTGCTGCGGGGATACTGCTGGGAAAAGGAGTAGCAGTCGCATCAAGTAAGCCCCCATCTGTTGCATCGGCTTATCTTGACCTTGCCATTGGAATATTTCTAATTTTACTTGGAATCTGGAGAATCAATAAGAAGGGCAGTGACGCACCGGATAAAGGTAGATTCGGTGGTAAATCAAAATCAAGTATCTCTGATTTTATAAAGTATATGATTTTGGGGTTAGGAATGTTTGCTGTTAATTTTACAACTACTGTACTTGTATTTGCAGCGGGTAAAGATATTGGAATTTCCAGTGCAGGTTTTACTGATAAGGTGACTGTGGTGATAATTCTTACTTTAATTACACTGCTTGTGGTTGAAATTCCGCTTTTAGTATACTTTACAATGCCAGAACGTTCTGAAAAACTTTTAAATGTTCTTAATATTTGGATGCAGAAAAACAGCCGTTATCTGATGGCGGCAGTTATGTTTGTATTTGGAATTTATTTAATGGTGAAAGGGGTAAGAGTTTTATTTTAAACTTGTTCTTTAAAATTTTCATAAACCCTTAAAGACTTTGAAAGTGCATCTGTCTCTGCTATTAAAGACCCCATTAAAATAGCTAGAAGTAGCTGTTCTTGTTTGGCCCCAAATTTCTCTGCAACCTTAAGATGAGTTAGCAAACAATTTTCAGCCCCTATTGCAGATGCAGCACCTATGGCCACAAATTCTTTGGTTAATGAAGGTAATGCATCATCATTATTTATTGTTTCTACTTTTTCACAGTAAGCCTTTAATGTAGCTGGTTTTTCTGCCAGTACTTGAAAGATCTTTGGAACGAAACCGAAGTAACTCTCAATTTTTTCAAATATTTCGTCTACGTCTATTTCTTCTTCTATGTTCATTGAACCATCTCCCTAATTTAGCTGATCTTATAACTATTCTATTATTTCTGTATTATGAAATGTTAATTTTTGAATTGAAATGGTTGAAAAAATAAATTCTAAAAAAAAATAGAAATATTATTTTAATGGGATATTAGTGGAATCAGCACGCTTATAAAGTTTATACTTATAAAAATCCATAACTTTGACTATATTCCTCTAAATGGAGGTACATAGCTTTGTATCAAACTACTTGATATTTAACTTGCTTTAATTAAATATAAATTATATCTAATAAAAAGCATACATGGAAGGATATGTTTAATTTATTCAAACATTCGTTCTATTTAATTGTTTTAAAATAAGTACTGATATTAAAAATATTTTCAAATTATGATATATATTTTTGATTAAAGTTTCAGTTGCAACATGTTTACCTGTGGCAGCACCTTTTTCAAGTAGTAAAACTGGTTTAGTTTATATTTTATTTCATTGGGACAGTGCAAACATAGACATCATCTCTTGTCGATTTCTCATTCTGTACTACCCTGGGAACAGGGGAAGAATTCTCCTTTATTTTTCATGTATTCATTACATGCAGGACAATCTTGCAGCGTTTTCTTCTGTAGAGGTACAGCTCTATAATTATACATTTTAATTACCTTGTTGTATTTAATTAAGCAATATCATTTCCACCACTGTTTAAATTGACATTTTTTGAAATATTCTTTGGATTATTTAAAATGGGTATGTTAGTGAAACAGTATTAGTAATAATTTATACAAAATAGTTAATAAATATTATAAGAGTCTAAAAAATATGGGGGAATGTTATTGGTAGAAATTGGTTTTAAGCTTGGAAGTGAAGTATTTGGACCTCAAGAACTTATAAATTATGCTAAACATGCTGAAGAAGCAGGGTTTGATTTTGCAAGCATATCTGATCATTATCACCCGTGGTTAAGTCAGCAGGGTAACAGTCCTTTTGTCTGGAGTACCCTTGGAGGAATATCACAGGTAACTGAAAATTTAGGGCTAATGACTGGAGTTACGTGCCCTACAATTAGACAGCATCCTGCTTTAGTAGCTCAAGCCGTAGCCACAATAGCGGCATTAATGCCTGGAAGGTTTATTTTAGGGGTAGGTTCTGGTGAAAATCTAAATGAACATATCTATGGAGATCACTGGCCGCCAGCACCAATAAGGATTGAAATGCTTGCAGAAGCGGTGGATGTAATCAGAACATTATGGCAGGGAGGAATGCAGGACTACGATGGATGTTACTATCACGTTGAAAATGCGCAAATTTATACATTGCCTGAAGAGCTTCCACCGATATATATGGCTGCAGACGGGCCAATAGCTGCAGCTACTGCCGCGGCTAATGGCGACGGACTAATTGTAAGCGGCGGGAAAAAAGAAATTTTAGACATTTTTAATGAAAAAGGAGGAGAAGGCAGGCCTTCTTACTCGGAATTTTCACTTAGCTGGGCTGAAACCGATGAAAAAGCGGTTGATTTAGTCCATAAATACTGGCCTTTAATGGCGGTTAAAGGAAATTTGAGCTGGGATATTCCTACACAGACACATTTTGAAGAACTAGCAAAGAATGTTAAAAAAGAAGATATACCTGAAAGTATTCCCTGCAGCTCTGATCCACAAGTACACATCAACATAATAAAACAAAATATTGACGCTGGCTTTGACCGTATCTGCATCCAGCAAATAGGAAATAACCAGCATGAATGTATTGAATTTTACAAGAATGAAGTTTTACCTGAATTTAAATAGGTAGTATAAATCGGGTAGTAATTGAAAAAAAGAATATTTTGGGAATTTAAGGGTAAAAAGGTTATTTCAGTGCTTAATAGCGTCTTTCATCTTGTCAAAGAACCCTTTGTCTTCAGTATAAATTTCTTTACCGCTTATCTCTTCAAACTCTCTTAAAATCTCTTTCTGTTTAGTGCTTAACTTTTTAGGCACGATGACTTTTGCTTTAACGTAAAGATTTCCTTTACCGTTCCAGCGTAGATGTGGCATTCCTTTACCTTTAATACGGAATGAAGTACCTGGTTGTGTACCTGCCGGGATTTTTAAGCTTACTACTTCTTCTCCTATGGTTGGGATGTCTACTTCATCACCAAGAGATGCCTGTACAAAACTTATAGGCTGTTCATAAAGCAGGTCTGAGCCGTGCCTTTCAAATAGTGGGTGTGCCTTAACAGAAATCATAACGTAAAGATCTCCTGAAGGGCCGCCTTTTATTCCTACATCCCCTTCTCCCGGAACTCTGAGACGTGATCCATCTTCAACACCTGCTGGGACTTTTATATGAATTGTATTGGTTTCTCTTACAATTCCTTTTCCACGGCATTCGTGGCATGGAGTGTCAACAATTACTCCTTCACCTCTACAGTCCCTACATGGTGCTACATTAACAAATTGGCCAAAAGGAGTCCTGTTTATATGCTGTACCTGTCCGGTACCTCCACAGGTTGCACACTGCCTTGTTTCAGTTCCAGGTTCTGCCCTTGTACCTCCACATGTTGGACATACTTTTTTATGTGGTACTTCTATGTCGGTTTCAAGTCCAAATGCAGCATCTTCAAGCGTAATGTCAAGTTCATAAATGACGTCATTTCCTCTCTGTGCCTGGCTTCGTCTTCGACCTCCTCCAAAACCGAAAATATCAAATATGTCTCCAAAATCGAATCCAAAACCTTTAAAAATATCTTCAAAGTTTATATCTCTGAATGCATCCTCTGTGGAGTATCCGCCCATTCCAGCATGTCCAAACTGGTCATAAGTGTGTCTTTTATCTTCATCTGAAAGAACAGCATAAGCTTCACTTATTTCTTTGAATTTTTCTGCACATTCTGGGTCATCACTTACATCTGGGTGATATTTCATTGCTAATTTACGATATGCCTTTTTAATATCTTTTTTATCTGATCCTTTCTCTACTCCAAGGATATCGTAATAATCACGCTTTTCTGCCATATCAATCTTACCTTCACCTTTTAATCAATTCATGATAAAAATTAACTTTATTTATTAAAAATCCTCAATTTTTGAGGAATTAAGTCTTGAAAATCTATTTTTCCAAGTTGAGGAAATTCTATGAATTTCCGAACCACAAAAAAACTTTGTTTTTTTTTGAGGCTTTAAAAATAGAAGAAGGATTTTCCTCCAACTTTTTATCTTATCTATCTATAAAATTTTTCCTATTTATATTTATAAAAAGGGAGCCCTGCAAAAATTTTTTAAATTTTTGCGGTCCTCGAAAACCGCAGGTTTTCGGGACATGGAAACATTCTACAAATTTTTTCGGTTGAAAATTGAAGCCTGAGAAAAATGTTTACAAAATCAGAGATTTTGTAACCGCGAAAATCTTCGATTTCCGTGCTCCGAAATCTTCGATTTCGAGAGATTTTTGAGTGTAGTAATGAAACTCCCTATTTTATAAGATGAAGCTTATTTTTTAACTTCATAGTCTGCATCAATGGTGTCGTCATCTCCACCCTGCTGGTTTCCTTGAGCACCCTGTGCATCCTGTTGTGCTTGCTGCTGAGCTTGTTGGGCCTGTTGTGCTTCCTGGTAGATTTTAGCACCTACTTCCTGGACCACTTTAGTTAGCTCTTCAGTTTTACTTTTAATTGCAGCGATATCGTCTCCTCCAGTTAAATCCCTGAGTTCTTTAACTAAAGCTTCTATCTTTTCTTTCTGGTCTTTATCTACTTTGTCGCCCAGTTCTTCAAGAGTTTTCTCTGAAGTGTAGATCATTGAATCAGCGTCATTTCTGACCTGAATTTCTTCCTGCCTCTTTTTGTCTTCTTCAGCGTGCATTTCAGCGTCTTTAATTTTCTGGTCAATTTCGTCCTGCGATAATTTAGTTGAAGCAGTTATGGTAATTGCCTGCTCTTTACCAGTTCCCATATCTTTAGCTGAAACGTTCATGATACCGTTTGCGTCTATATCAAATGTTACTTCGATTTGAGGCATTCCTCTTGGTGCTGGTGGTATTCCTACTAACTGGAACCTTCCAAGGGTCGTGTTATCATATGCCATTGGCCTTTCGCCCTGCAGGACGTGGATATCTACAGATGTCTGGTTGTCTGCTGCAGTTGAAAATATCTGGCTCTTTTTGGTTGGAATAGTAGTGTTTCTTTCTATTAATTTGGTAGATACATTACCAAGAGTTTCTATTCCGAGAGATAATGGTGTAACGTCAAGTAATACGAGGTCTTTGATTTCTCCTGCTAAAACTCCACCCTGGATTGCAGCACCCATAGCTACACATTCCATTGGGTCTATTCCTCGCTCAATTGATTTACCTATGAATTTTTCAACAAAGCTCTGTACAGCTGGCATCCTTGTTGGTCCACCTACTAATATAATTTTGTCAACGTCAGATTTGGACATTTTAGCATCGGATAATGCCTGTTCCATTGGTCCACTACATCTTTTAATGATTGGGTCAACTAATTCTTCGAGTTTAGCCCTTGTTAATGTAGTTGTCAGGTGTTTTGGACCTTCTGCAGTTGCAGTTATGAATGGGAGGTTTATGTCAGATGTTAAGGTTGTTGAAAGCTCGATTTTTGCTTTTTCAGCCGCTTCTCTTAATCTCTGGACAGCCTGGTCGTCATTCATGATGTCTATTCCGGTTTCTCTTTTGAATTCATCTGCGAGGTAGTTCATGATGGCGTTGTCCATATCAGTTCCACCGAGTTTGGTGTCCCCACTTGTAGATCTGACTTCGAATACTCCTCCTCCGAATTCCATAACGGTTACGTCGAGTGTTCCACCACCGAAATCGAAAACCATAATTTCAAGTTCTTCTTCCTGTTCTTTATCGATACCGTATGCTAAACTTGCTGCTGTAGGTTCGTTTACGAGCCTTACAACTTCAAGACCTGCAATTGTACCTGCGTCTTTTGTAGCGGTTCTCTGGTTGTCGTTGAAGTATGCTGGGACTGTAATAACAGCTTTCTGCACTTCTTCACCGAGGAAAGCTTCTGCATCTTTTTTAATCTTTTGTAAGATAAAAGCAGAAATTTCTTGAGGAGTGTATTGTTTTCCGAGGACATTCACTTTATAATCTGTACCCATGCTTCTTTTTATGGCACTTATGGTGTTTTCAGGGTTTGTTACAGCCTGTCTTCTTGCAGGTTCCCCAACTAACCTCTGTCCGTCAGAAGTAAATGCAACGTAACTTGGGAAAGCTTTTCCGTACTGGGTTGCCCCTTCTGCACTTGGTATGATAGTTGGTTTTCCACCGACTAAAACTGCTGCTGCGGAGTTACTTGTTCCAAGGTCTATACCTATGATTTTTTCTTTCTTATTATTAGCCATTATATCACCTTATTTTACTAACATTTCATAATTTTTGTAAATTTTTTTTAATTTAACATAATTTGGTTATTTTTTGCAAACTTTAACCATTGCACATTTGATTACTTTTGATTTGAGGGAGTATCCCTTTGCAAGTTCTTCGGTTACGACCCCACTTTCATAGTCTTCATGGTTTTCTGTCATCAATGCTTCATGTTTAAATGGGTCGAATTTTTCACCGGTAGTTGGAATTTCTTCAAGTCCTTCTTTTTCAAGTACATTTTTAAGGTTTTTATATATTAATTCAACACCTTCTTTAAGGTTTTCACCTTTTTCACTTGATTTTAGGGCTCTTTCTAGGTCTTCATAAGTGTCTATCAATTTGATAATCAGGCCTTCATTGGCATACTTTCTGAAGCTGTCAATATCTTTTTCTGATCGTCTCTTGTAGTTTTCAAAATCAGCCTGAAGACGCTGCAGTTGTGAGAAATAATCATCGATTTTCTGATCCTTTTCTTCAATCTGCTTGTTTAGATCTTCAATTTCTGATTCTTTCTCTTTCAGATCATTTTTTAGCGTTTTTAACTCATCTTTATCAGTCATTAATTCACCTTTTGTAGTGATAAAAATAATAGTAATCTTTAATAGGTTATAGTTACAAAAGGTTATATAAATCTTTCTACCAATATAGTTAATTGTATAAAAAAGCAGAGTGTTTGTATTAAATTTCTTTATACACTCATGTTAATAAATTACTGCAAGATGATTATATTATAAATTGGAACGTTGTTAAAATTTTTAAAGTGTATAAATTTGAATACAGATAACACTTGCATAACATTTGGTCATGAATATATAAATACTAATATCTAATTAATGGAACTTCATATATAAATTTTAAATGGAGATATTTAAACTAAATAACTTTAATCAGGGATGAAAAATGGATCTTGAAGCAATACTTGACGTCATGGGATGTAAGACAAGAAGGGATATACTGATTTTATTAACAGGGGAGCCCCGTTTTGTAAGTGAAATATCAAAGGAACTTGAAATAGGGCAAAAAGCCATTATTGAACATTTAAAGGCAATGGAAGAGTTAGGACTTTTAAAATCTTCTTTTCAAAAGATAGAACGAGGTCGCCCTAGAAAATATTATGATATATCCCAAAAAGTCGAAATTCAAATATGTATAGATAGGGATACTGTCAAAATGGACGTTAAGGGGGATGATTTTTCAAAATTACAGGAGATAGAGGCTCGGTTCAGTTTGGGGCATGAAGATGTAATTGAAGATCTGGAAGAATTAATAGACAGATATGACAAAGCAAAAAAATATGCTGAAATACTGCTAATGGAAGCAAAGAGAAGAAGAAATATAATCAAATTATTAGAAGGGAATATTGAACGTCCCTATTAACTTTAATTTTGTATTATTATAGAATCTAAGTTAAAATTTAGATTTAAAATTAGTTTAAACAGTATTTAATAAGATTAATTTTTTTTATTTATTGGAATATCCTGCTATTTAAATTTTGTATTAAAATATAATGTTTTATTTTAAAAAATAGGAATTTAAAGATAATCAAAAGCTATAAAAGCTTTTGATCATCTAGTTAAGCAGTTTCCTAATTTAGCAAGAAGCTAAAACAGTCATTCCGGGCTTACTTGAAGTAGCCTTGAACATGGTACTGTAGCCGTAGCTTGAGTATGGAACATCTACCCATGCACCGTTTTGATACAGTTGAACTGATCTGTGGCGTGCTGAGTATGCTGTGCTGTACTGAACTATTCTTGAATGGATACCTGCTGCAGAGAGTTTTCCGTATAGGTATTCACTCATTGCCCAGCAGTCTCCGCTTCCTATTGATACCATTCCTGCAGCTGTACTAGCTGAATGACTGTAACCGTAGTTAGCACCGCTTGCAAGGATTGCTGATAGAGATGCAGATGATGTTGATGCTGTACTGGTTTTTTTAGTTGTGCTTGTGCTCTGTTTTTTAGCTGTACTTGTTGTCTCTTTTTTAGTTACACTTGTAGTTGTTGAGCTTGTTTTGTTTACACTAGATTTAGTGGTAGTTGTTGAGCTTTTGGTTACGTTTGTTTTATCTGTTGATTTGACGTTACTAGAACTTGTAGAAGTGTTGAATACTTCTTCAAATATGTTTACACCGTTTATGTCTTCCATTGCACATGTTGTTTGATTTGCAACCCATCCATCTACGACTATACTTGAGTCGTTCTGGAAGTATTTAACAGCTAGTTCTGTGTATGGACCGAATGATCCATCAACGTCTCCAGTGTAATATCCCTGTTCTTTGAGCCATTTCTGTAATTCAACAACGTATGTTCCGTTTGCTCCTATTTTTAAGCCTTTTTCCGTAACCGCATTTACGGATGAGCTTTGTGTTACATTAAAAGTTGTATTTTGGATTTCAGTAGCTGCTGCAAATGGCAACGTACTGAACATCACACATACTGCAACCATTGTTGCATATGTGAGTTTCCGCTTAATTGTACCGCCTCCGATTCTATGACAATGTCATAGGAAAATTTCTTGACCCAGTAGCCCACCTACTATGGTATCGCTTATTTCATAATACAATTTCAGTGCAATATTATGAGTTTTTAATTTTAATACATAATTCAAGTAAGGTATTATGAAAGTTTTTAACCATTTAAGCTATTCTGGGACAGCATTAGTTCACATCAGGATCACATATAAATGTTTTGGTTTTTTTTCAAAAAATCGGCGCGCTAACAACGTATTTTTGAATTTAAGTCACACTGATAGCGTATTTAACAATTGTTTCTCGGGCGAACTCACTGCATTGTTATTTTTAAGAAAAAAGCCCAATTTATACTTTATTTCCATAAAATAAAGATATTTAGAGCTTTTGTATCAGCACCTCAGCAGTCAAAAAAGAGTCTCAAATGGTGTGGAATACACACTAGAGTAATGTCAAATATAAATGACTTAATAGTTAAATGGAACAAGTAATAGAACTACTAATCTGATTTGAAAGTTTTTAAAGGTTTTTCTAAAATAAGCGATTTTTGGTCTTTTTTTGCCTGATTTTGCCTTTACAATTAGTTAATACTAACTTTACTTTATAACTAAACGTAATATTATATTGTATATATTTAATACTTGAAAATGGACTTTAATCATAAAATCTACTGTGAAATTAAGAAAGGTTAAGATAATCACATTCTAAAAATAGAATTATGTGAATTCTTTTTGTAAGTATTGTTAATGAATATATTACTTAAGAATGTAAAAAAAGAAAGGATAAGGATGTTATATTAACATCCTATTCATGTATAAATCTTTTATTCAGGATAAAAATCTTTTAGTATGTCTTTAAATTTGTGTGGTTTGTATTCAGGTAGTGCAGTGTTGAGCATCTTGTTAATGGTGTTATCTACTTCGTTAAGGGTTAAAAATCCTGTTTTTCCTGTATTTTCATTGAAATCATTCCATGTGGTCATAATTTGTCCATTTTGGTCGTTGAAGTAGATACAATATATTAAATCGCCACCATCAAAATTGTACTTATGCGCTTCTACTTTCCATACGTCTTTTCCATTTAAAGATACTTTAACGGGTTTTGAATTATTATAACAGCTGCCTAAGTCTGCATAGGTTGTTATGATGGATGCGGCGTATTGGGCTTTTAATTCATTGAGAGGTATCCATAAGGATTTTGCACCTGTTTTTTTACTTGCACAGCTTTTTGCATTAACAGTAACAGAATAAATGGGTCTATTTTTTTCGCCAATTACTTTTATAATCCAATATTTATTATCGGGGCTTAATTCAGCGTTAAAATCCATTTTTTCATAATAATAAAACTCACAATCAAAATTATCATCATACAATTTAGCAATTGAAATAGCTTTATTTTTATCAATTGGAATAGTTTTATTACTATCAACTGAAGATAAATTTGTTTTATTCTTCTCTTGAATTGGTGTTAAGTGTGCAGATTGATCATTAATATCATTACTATTATCATTATTATTGCCATATGTGCCATACGTACCATACATCCCTAAAACTAAAAATACCACAAATAGTAGGCCTAATGCCTTAAAATATTTCATTTTAACACTCTCCTGATTTTTTATTTAAATGTAAACTAATAAACCAAATAAAACAACTATAAACTCTTTTTATACAAATAATGCATTCTAAAAGCGTTTTATAATTGTATTATGAAAGGCATATCAGTTCATATATAATATAAGATACTCTAATTGATAAACTTTACGTATTAAATTATTAAAACAGACTAAACACCGTAAAAGTGGATTTAAGCACGATAATAATGTCGAAAATTATGAAACATCTCAAAAAATAGGAATTAAATAATACATGACAAATATGGTACAAACATAAATTAGCATTATCCACTTGAAAGATAATTCAAATCTTTTAAGCTAATATCTAAACTATGCTTTCATTTTTAGCACAATATAAGTTATATAAAAACTAATATTCAAATTTGTTCATTTAAAAAGCTTAATATAGATGTATTACAAGATAGGACTATAAACAGACAAATATATCTGGTCATATTTGTAATACATAAAAAAGAAATTAATTGGTTTTATAATGTAAAGCCGCAATAGCAGCCTGTCCTAAAGATACAGAACCATCTCCAGCGCATGTGTTTTTATGTTGAATAAAATCATATCCATTTTCTGTTACAACATCTTTTATAGTTTTACTTATGGTCTCATTGTAGAATACACCACCAGTTCCACCAATTACATCCACGCCAGTTTTATCTGCTACTTTTATACCTAATTTTGCGAGGCCTTCAGCAACAGCCCTTTGTGCAGAACATGCAATATCTGTTACAGGCATACATTTCTCTTTATTTTCTAAAACTGAAATCAGTATTTTAGAAGTGTTGAGTATATACATTCCGTCATGTTTTTTAATTTCAACAGGAATTTCACAGGTATCTGTACCATAATAAGCTACAGATTCAAGTTTCATAGCACATTCACCTTCATATGTTCTTTCGCCACAGATTCCAAGTGCAGAAGAAAGTGCATCAAGAACACGCCCTGTGCTTGTTGTTTTCTGGATATTGAAGCCGCGTTCAAGCTGTTTTAATATAAGGTCTATTTCTTTTTCGCCATGTTTGAAGTAAGTAACATACTCGTTTTTCATGAGTTTTTTAAGATCTTCATCATCATAAAACTCATGTAACATGGACATGACCATTCTTATAGGATATTTAGTAGTTAAATCTCCACCTGCCATGTTTTGGGGCATTAAACTTCCTAAACGATCGTAATTCTCACCTGTAACATGCAGTATCTCACCACCCCATGCAGATCCATCATCTCCATAACCTACACCATCAGCAGCGATACATATCAGTTCATCAATTCCATGATCTACAAACAACGCCCCTGCATGCGCATGGTGGTGCTGGACGCCGAAAACATCACATTCAAACTTTTCACTCAGCTCATGTGCAAGTTTAGTTGTAAAAAACATTGGATGAAGGTCACATGCTACAGCATCTATTTTTTCAGCCCTTGTTATGTCTATCATGTAATCTATGGCTTCTTGAAGATATTTGTAAGTTTCATATTTGGTTGTATTGCCGATATGCTGTGATACGTAACATTTTTTATCTTTAAGAAGAGCAAAAGTAACATCTAGTTCAGGTCCAAGTGCAAGAATGTTTATATCCCCAGCTATATTTGAGAAATCGTATGGTTCGGGCACATATCCTCTAGAACGCCTTATAAAAGCTAAATCTCCAGCTCTAAATCTAATAACTGAATCATCGCACCTGTTAATTATTTTTCTATCATGGAGGAGGCAGTAATCTGCAATTCCTCCTATTTTATTTACAATTTCTTCATTATCTATGAGCATTGGTTCTCCCGGTATATTGGCCGATGTCATAATATAAGCTGGTTCACAGGTTTCCTGAAAGAGCAAATGTTGTAATCCTGAATAAGGAAGCATTACTCCAAGATTATGGAGTTGGGGAGCGACAGAAGGAGCTAAATAATAGTCATTGTTCTTATTAAGCACAACAATGGGTCTCCTTCTTGATAGGAGGGTTTTTTCTTCAAAATCTCTTACCTCTGCAAATGTCTTTATGGTTTCAATATCTGGTGACATGCATGCAAAGGGTTGATTCATCCTTCCAAGCCGTTTTCTTAAAGTGACAACAGGATCATCCTCGGTTGTCTTTGCAACAAGATGCGTTCCACCTATTCCTTTTATAGCGAGTATATTCCCTTCATCTATGAGTTTTGCAGCTTCTTTTATTGGATCTTCTACGTCTAAAACTTCATCTTTGTAGAGGAAAACAGAAGGCCCGCATGTGGGACAGCAGGTTGCCTCAGCGTGGTAACGGCGGTCCAGTGGATCTCTATATTCAACCATGCACTCATCACACAGGGGAAACTCATCCATGGATGTCCGCACGCGGTCATAAGGAATTGATTTTATAACTGTAAAACGAGGTCCACAATCAGTACATGCGGTAAATGGATATTTATACCTGTTATTTTCTGGAGTAAGTGTTTCTTTCAGGCATTTATCACATATTGCAACATCTGGAGGAATTACAGACGACCCTGAAAAGTCGGCAGAACTTTCAAGGATCATAAAATTATCGAATTCTGGCCCTTCATGAAGACCTAACCATTCTATTTCTAGGTGAGTTATCTTAGATATTGGAGGTTTATGCTGCTTTAAATTTTTTGCAAAATTTTTTATTTCTTCTTTTTTTCCTTCTAGGATAATTTCTACACTGTTTCCAAGATTCCTAACATATCCATTAAGTTTCATTTCGTCTGCTATTCTGTAAACTGTTGGCCTAAATCCAACGCCCTGAACGATCCCCTGAACTAAAATCCTGGCTTTTTCCATTTTGTATTCCTCTAGAATGTGATTGTATGGACTATTATTTTAATGAGTTAAATAAAATAAGTTATATATTTAAAATATTAATTTATACTTTGATCTTTATATAGTGAAGTGGACAATATTTAGTGATACCATGAAAGAAATACTTCAAGAACTCATAGATGGAAAAATTTCACTTCAGGAAGCGGAAAAACAGCTTAAAACAATGCAAATCGAAGAAATAGGAGATTTTGCGAAGCTGGATACGGGTAGAGAGGCAAGAACGGGGATTCCTGAGGCAATTTTTGCAGAAAGTAAAGAAGATGAAGATCTTATAAAAATCATACTTAAAGGTGTAGATAACGGCAGGTTAATGGTAACAAAGCTTGAAAGGGAAAGATATGATTTAATAAAGCCTCAAATTGGCACCCTTGAGGATAAAGGCTTTAAATTTGAATACAACAAACGGGCCAAAATTTTACTCATTAAAAACCATGAAATCGAAAAAGAGGGCAAGATTGGAGTTATCACCGCTGGAACGTCTGATATTCCAGTTGCAGAGGAAGCGAGGATAACTGCTGAAGAAGTGGGTTGTGAAGTTTTAACATCCTATGATGTGGGTGTTGCAGGAATTCACAGGCTTTTTGCACATATTAATGAAATGATTGGAGCAGATGTCAAAGCACTCGTAGTGGTTGCTGGAATGGAAGGAGCATTGCCGTCTGTTGTTGCCGGACTAGTTGATGTGCCTGTTATCGGTGTCCCGACATCAGTGGGTTATGGTGTTGGTGAGGGAGGATTTACGGCTCTTTTTGCAATGCTCCAGTCATGTGCTCCTGGAATTGCAGTTGTAAATATTGATAATGGATTTGGTGCAGGGGTAGTCGCTGCTAAAATCGCTAAACAATCTTAATTGATTTATAAAATTGGATTTTCACCATTATTTTTGAAAATTAGGATTATGGTAGTTAGTATACAAAAGTGTAGTATATACCTTTTCTGGCCGTACTTAATTTAAATATAATTTAGTCTCAATTGGTACAGTATACATTAAACTAGAGAGGTGAAATAATGCTAGTAGAATTTGATTTACCACACTGGTGCTGCGGCCCTAAAGGATGCCAGCTAGAAATAGAATACGGCGAATTAATAGATGCAGAAGATGCACACTAAATATGCAAGATAATATGTGCAGAATAATTTAAATTTAATCAACTCATTTTTCATTTTTATCTTTTATTTTAACTTTGGGGACTGAGAACCTGACAAAATTTAAGAAATAAAAACAATAAAATAATACTGAAAATGAATTTTTAATGTTTATCCTACTAAAATGTTTTAATATTAGCTAAAGGTGATTTTATGGACGTTTTTGAAGCTGTAAGTAAAAGGCGTAGTATTAGAAAGTATAAAGACGCGGAAGTTGAAGACGAAAAACTTCAGGATATCCTTGAAGTGGCTAGAATTTCCCCATCTGCTTCTAACCGCCAGGAATGGAAATTTATAGTTGTTAAAGATCAAGAAACAAGAGAAAAACTTGTAGAAGCCGCACACGGCCAGAAATTTGTTGCTGAAGCTCCAGTTACAATTGTAGCATGTTCAACAGAATCAGAAAGGGTAATGCCTTGTGGACAGCATGCTTATACTGTAGACCTTTCAATTGCAGTATCATTTATGATTCTGGAAGCTACAGAACTTGGTCTTGGAACATGCTGGCTTGGAGCATATGATGAAGAAAAAGTTAGAAATATTTTAGAGATTCCTGAAAGAATTAGGGTCCCTGCTATGTTTACTTTAGGATATGCAGATGAAAATCCACATGCAAGGCCTAGAAAACATTTAGATGAAATTGTAAGCAGTGAAAAATACGTCACTCCTTAGTATTTTCCTTTTTTATTTTTTCCATGGGGACAAATATAAATGCACAACCCGCAGACAGTCCAGTCGCCATTATCATCTGTTTTATTAACATAATTTTCGCATTTTTTCGCGTCATACCGCGCTTCTCGCCCTTCATCTTCTCGGAAAGACTCTCCTGTAAATGCAGATATCGGACATATTTCCACACATTCGCTGCATTCCCCGCACTGTACTTCCATGGGTTCTCCAGTTATAGTAAGGGGCGCATCTGTGAGCACAGTTGCCCAGCGGACTCTGGGGCCTGCTTCTGGAGTTACGAGTAAACAACTTTTACCAATCCAGCCGAGCCCTGCTAAATTTGCAGCTAATTTATGTGAAAAGACAGCACATATTCTTTCATCGTCAAAACGTTCTGATGCAGGTACTGGAAGTGCTTTGTGTCCTTCCTGCTGTATAATACTTCCTAATTTTGATGTTAGAATGTCAAGACGCAGATTTGTGATGTCATAAGCGTGGCGGTAATTAACTGCCACAGCACGGTTATCTCGATTAGGTAGTTCATCAACAATGGTTTGAGGCAGTCTAATACCTATAGAAATTGCTTTAGGATATTGGGCGCACATTTCGCCGCCTTGATCTGTAATTGCTTCTTTTGCACGTGACAGGTCTGCAATACCAAAAAAATCAGCACCTTCATGTTCTGCCATAATTCTGATTCGGTAATCAAGCTGCATAGTTTTCCCTCATTATTTATTGGAATGCTCTAAAATTATATGTTTTGGGAAGAAGTTGTAGCGGCTGTAAAATGCAAGTGTATTTTCATTACCTGCTGCAACAATGATTCTTTTAGTTTCTACACTGTTTTGATCCATCCAGTTAAGCGCGCGTTTTATAAGAGCATCTCCAATACCTGAGGATCTATATTCTTCATCTAAATATATTGAATCTACTTCTCCTACTTTTTCATCTAAAATAGAGCTTATACAGTATCCAATAAATTGTTTAGATGTTTCATCGTAGGCAGTATCTATTCTTAAAATTCCATTTTCAGATTTCTCTAGTAAATCTTCTTTTCTTTTTTGAAATGTAAACTCAGCGTACCTTTCTGGAAAATAGGGGGATAGCTCTCTGTGATGATCCCTTAATTTTTCCCATAAAGTTTTGATCAAATCTATGCGGTCTTCGTTAAGTTCCATATAACTTATATCCATATTATACCTCTTAAGAGGGATTGTTTTAGATCATATTGCTTTTTAGCATAGAAAACACGAAAATTGCAGTATTTACAGTAGATTTCTCTACTAAAAAATGCGGGCATTTATATTATTTTTTTTATAATATTTGCTTAAATCATTTTTACATTTTTTTCATAAGAATTTTTTAAAAATGAAACTCCTTGGTTGTATGCTATACAAATAACAGTACATGATTTGAAGATTCGTAGAATAATCTTACTCTTTAGTATAAGCACTTCCCAGTATAGTGCTTATAGAATATGATAACTCATTTTAACTGAATATTGTAATTAAAATCAAACTATAAATATTTAAGATGATTTCATTCTTTTGATAAATAAGATTTTAAAAAATATTGTTCCCCCATAAAAATTATAATAATAAGTATTACAGCTAGAATAACAATTAAAATGTCTGTTTGGATCTTCATCCAGATAAAAGCGCTTAATGCAATAATATCCAGTACAATAGCTACAGTAATGATGGAAGCTTTTGCATTAACGTCTTCCTTAATTCGTTTTAACACTCCCCACTGGAAAATAATATCCATAACTAGATAAAAAATGGCCCCAATAGATGCAATTCGGCTTAAATTAAATAATATAGTTAATATTGATCCTATAACCAGTAGATAAACAAGCATATGTTTCTGTACTGTTCCTTTCATGCCTAGATGGCTGTGAGGAATTAATTTCATTTTTGAAAGCATAGCAGTCAAACGGGAGACAGCAAATAAACTGCCAATACATACTGTGACAGTGGCTAAAATTGCAATTCCCACCGTAAACCACAAACCATATATGCCCAAAGTTGGGCTTGCAGCAGCTGCAAGTGCATAATCTTTTGCTGCAACTATTTCAGGCACAGAAAGACTGCTTGACACTGCCAGAGCTATAAATAGATATAGTGCTGCTAATATGGCAATGGAGATAATAATTGCTTTTCCAACATTCTTATGGGGTTTTACAATTTCTGCACCGCTGTTTGTAATTGTAGTAAAACCCTTAAAACTTAACAAGGCCAGAGCAAATGAAGCAGCAAGCCCTAATCCGGGTTGAGAGGGTATAGTTTGAGGAGCAACTCCTAAAAAAATTTTTGAAAAAACTCCTAAAGAAAAACCTGCCGCCATTAATGCGGCAAAAGAAAAAATAGCAAGTCCAACAATTTTAATTAAAGAAATTACAGAAGTAAAAGTTTCAATAAAATAATTTTTGGATATATTAACCAGAAATGCAAAAATAAGTAATCCTACTCCAAGTGCAGGTACTAACCAGCTATTTGGACCTATATTAAAAAGTTGGAGTGTATATGTTCCAAATGTACGGGCTATCAGGCTCTGAGAAAGTACCATGGAAAAAGCCATTAAAAGGGCAGATGATGCGGTAATTGTCCCTTTCCCATAGACTTTTACAAAAAACATTCCAATCCCTCCTGCTGATGGATAAGAATTGGACATTTTTATATAAGCATAGGCACTGCATGCTGCAATGATGGCACCGCCTATATATGAAAAAGTCAATAAATTTCCCGCAAGTTCTGCTACTTGACCTAGCACTGCAAAAATAGCAGCTCCAAGCATCACTCCTGTTCCCATTCCAACAGCGCCCCAGAGGGTGATGCTTTCTTTTTTATAATCTTTTTGAGCCATTACTATGACCAACCATTTTAACAGATTAATCTTTATTAATGTCCTTATTTTTTTTCAAATGCAACTGTCTATTAATATTATTTTTTTTAATAATTAAATTTTAATACAAGTCGTAGGATAATGTAATAATATTAAAATGGGGGCGATAGAAAGAAATAGATACCCAAAAAGGTGAAAAATAGATCTAAAAAATATGGAATGGTCGTAGAGTAACCTGTGAATGTTTGGAATGCGCGATAATCTGTTATCAGTAGCTATGGAAACAGGAATAAATCTATAAACTAATTAAAATCTGAAATTTATATAACTTCTGTATTTTTCATTTAAATTTCTCTTTTAAAGTTTCATTGGGAATGTTTCCAAACTCTTTTAATTTATATTCCTAAACAATGTGGACATACAGTCCTGCACAGGCTGCATTTCTTTAAATTAAACCCACGTTCCGTTACAAAGTTTGAAAGTTCTCTGCACAACTTTTGATCAACAGTTGTTCTGTCCAGTGCTTTTTGAGGACATGAATCTATACAAAGACTGCATTTTTCTAAACAGCCTTCATAATTAGCAATAGGATCACTTTCAAGCTGAATATCTACTAAGATTGCCCCAATTTGTATCATATTGCCGTATTTTTCATTTATAAGCAGGGTATTTTTACCCATGTTACCTAACCCTGCAAAATATCCTGCATGCCTCAGTGATAAAATGCCCCTTGCATATTGTTTATCAGCTTCCCAGTATTTGGAAGGATCATCTGAAGGAATAGGAACTGTATTTATCCCTAAATCTTCTAAAACCAGGCAAAGTTCTAACCCTAAGCTATCAACAAGTTGGGTAATCATATTATTTGCATGTGTATATGGAATGCAGTTTTCAGCATATATAGATCCAGGGGGGACCCTTTTTGCAAAGACTATTACTGATTTACAATCAGGGTATATGTCTAAAGGGTGGTGACCTTTAGGGGCATTATTAAACTTATCGGGCCTTGTTATTCCGCAAAGATCTGCCCCAAGATCCTTTGCTATCTCTTTAATTTTCCTTGATTTATCTGAAATTTCCATGGTCCTGTCAAATTTTCCTTTTACTGTATTTGACATTTTTGCACCAATTCAATTAAATCGTTTATATTTATTTAAAGAATTTTCAAATATTTTTAGCCCTTCTTCCATCTCTTCTTTTGTTATGGTTAAAGCGGGAAATATTCGGACTATGTTTCCATGTGTGACATTTAATATAAGCCCTTCATCAAGACATTTTGAATTTAGGGAAGATGTAATATTCTCATCTAATATTTCTATGGCAATTAATAATCCTTTCCCTCGTACATCTTTTATTATATCTGGATGTTCTTTTTGAATTTCATTCAGTTTTTTAAATGTGAATTTACTTATGTTTTCAACGTTTTCCCAGATTTTGCTGTCAAGCATATACTTGATGACGGAATATGCAACTGCACAGCCAAGCGGGTTTCCACAGTATGTTCCGCCGTGGTCTCCTATGTTGAGTTTATCATGTACATTCTCTGTAATTGCAAATGCTCCAAAAGGGAATCCTCCAGCGATGCTTTTTGCCATGGTCAGGATATCAATCTTAACATTATCTGAGGCAAACAAAGGCCCTGTCCTGTAAAACCCGGTCTGAATTTCATCTGCTATCAAAAGGACATTATTTCTTGTGCATAAATACGATAATTTTTTAAGATAGTCTGGATCAGGCACATTAACTCCACCTTCTCCTTGTATAGGTTCGACTATTACTGCGGCAACGTCATTTTCTATAACTTCTTTAATTGCTTGGATATCATTGTAGGGGACAAAAATATGGTTTGGAATCAGCGGATTAAACCTTTCCCTGTGGCTGTCCTGTCCTGTTGCGGATACTGTACTTATGGTCCGTCCGTGAAAGCTGTTTACTGTAGATATAATATTTAATTTTCCAGTTGCTTTCCTTGCAAGCTTAATTGCAGCATCATTTGCTTCTGCCCCGCTGTTTGCAAAAAATATGCGGGTCAAATTTCCAGGTAAGATCTCATGCATTAAAGATATAAGTTTAGACCTTGCTGGTGAGTATGTTGCTCCTGAATTTGGGTTTTGTATGATTTTCTGGCCCTGCTCTAGAAGAGCGTTTGTAATAACAGGATTTGCATGCCCTATACTTGTTACTCCCCACCCTGCAGTGAGATCTATATATTTTTTACCTTCTTCATCGTAAGCGTACACTCCTTTGCCCTTTCCTATTGATATTTTTGTCTTATTTGCAAAAGAGGCGTAATGCGTGTCTTCAACTTGAAATGTGTCTAAAATTTTGTCCATAATAAGTCCTCAAGGCTTTTAATCAGAATATATTTATAAAAAAGTTATGTTATTGATCTGGTTTGTCAGCTTTTAAACATCGTCTTCTACATTTCCAGTATATGTAGCATAAAAACCATCAGTATCTGCATAAATAGCTTTAAAACCAAATTTTTCCGCTTTTTTCATGGTTTTTTTAATATAATCTCGTCCCCAAGCTGTTACAGCGTCGGCACATTCTCCACTGTACCATCTAAACCTTGCAAAACCGTAAAGGCCGTACATGGAGTTTGCAAGGGTTTTAAGCGCCTGCTGCTGAACATTCAATATCTTTTTCTCCATGGGGTCATCTGTTTTTTTCATAATGTCCTTTATCTTTGCCCTTTCTTTCAGTAAATTCCCAATTACAGATGGTACAAAACCAATAGGTTCTTTCCTGAATTTATGAGGTACTTCGGGTGCGGTATGAAATTCTTCAGCCTCTTCATTTTTTACCAGAGTATCTGGAGAGATGTTTTTAGAGATGATTATGCTTGGATACAGACTCTTGAAATCAAATGAAAGGATATTTTCATGAAGGCCTTTTACAGGTTCTTTAACGTAACCCCCTACGTATTTAAAACCTCTTCTTCTTGAATATTCTGATTGAGATGGCTTATTAGGTATTACTTCGCCATATTCGTATGCTTTTCGTGTAAGAAGCCATTCTACCATTTGTCCAGATGCCATCCTTGTTATATCAAAAAAGGGCTGACCTACAATTCGGGTAAGCTCTCTATTTATGGGCAGCATTTTATCTCCTACTTTATAAGCCGCAATAGCATCATCCATGGAATATGCAAACAGTTCTTCCAGTTTTTCACCATTTGAATCCCAGTATTTCCAGATTTCATCTCCTTCCACATCTTCCTTCTCTTCCCCAAAGAGCTCTTTATACACTCTTTCTAAGGTATAACGATCAAGTGTCAGGTGGCGCCTCATAATTGGGTAAAGGTCAATATGTAGTCTGCCGCGGACTACGGCTGCTGATGTAAATCCACGCCTTAAAAATTTAATTCCAGAACCATCCATTCCTATATTCATGGGAACGCCTAATTTTTTTGCCCTATCATTGATATATGGAAAATCAAAGTTATCCGAGTTGTATCCTAAAATTAGATCTGGACACTCTGTATTTACAATCTTAATGAAACGTTTTATCATTTCTTTTTCACTTTCAAGGGTTTCCACATAATCAAAGGAGGAACTTTTAGTTGAAAGCACGCTTTCAAGCCCAAAGTTGCTTGCAAGACTTATCATAATTATTTCGTCTTTATCTGCGCTCGGCATCCCTTTTGGATTTCTAACTTCAATATCAAAACTCATGACTTTTAAATCAGGGATTCCACCATCTACTGGTTCAGGTTTTCCTTCCATGTTAAAGATACATAAATTCTCATCAGTTGATGATATTCCAGGTCCAGCTTTCTGTGTTTTGGTTTTTCCGCTTACAACAATCTCTCCCATTGGGAAAAGTGCATTGTCAATTAGATATCTTCTGTAAAAAGGAATATCATGTTCCCTGATCTCTTTCACTTCACTTAAATTCCATATTTTATCTCTAAGCTTGGGAACATCTTGAGGATGGAACAGAATAACTTCCAGCATTTCTTTTTCTTGAGTAATGTCTTTTTTTTGAACAATCCTGATTTCATCCACGTCAAGTGTGTTAATCTGTTTGATGCAGTCTTCAATATTGCCCATGGGGATTACATAGATGTAAGGCCTGAAATGTCTGTCCAGGGCAATTATAGATCTTCCTTTATTATCCCCACGTTCTTTTCCGAAGAGTCTGACCACCGGGCGGCCGTTTTCTGTTACATAATCGATGTCTAAGAGGATGAATCGTTTAGTTTCCATAATTTTGTATATATACTATAAATATTATTAAAGTTATGCAGAGAAAAATCTAAGGTTTATTTTATTAAACGTTCATTTTGATCATGTTATGAATTATACTATCATGAACTTGTAAAACAGGAATTATCTTAAAAACATGTATTTCAAAAACATATGAAATTACATTATCTACACAACTCCCGAATGTTAAATAAGTAAGAGTTTAGCTGTATTTAATACAATAATTATTAAGGTGCAGTATAATGTTTTAAAGGCTATTTCATAAAAATAAGTAAATTTAATAATTTAAAAAATGAAAAAGAGTTGATTTGCAACGTTTAATTAGGGTGCTTTACCTTTTGAACAAAAGTATCCTCCGGGTTCGCCTTCACCTAATCTGTTTTCTTTCCATACATCGCAGGTACCGCACTGGCACATGTTTTTTGAATCAAGATCGGGGCATGTTGCTGTCCCTGTTGCACAGTAAGCTTCAGGTACATGCTCTGGATGGGATGTTATCTCTTTTTCTTTGGCTACTGTTGTTTCCGGCGGATAATTCATGGTTTTTTCTAACTTATCTAATTTGTCCATTGCACAACTGCTTTGAGCTTGTACTGGACATTCTGGGCACTTACATTTTCCAATTGTAGCCATATTAAACTCTATATTAGTCATATTTCAACCCCCATTTTTATTAGTAGGATTAGATAATAAACATGGGATTATTAAACGTATTTGATGTTAAAATTGAGTTATTTTATAGAATGGTGCCATTTTAATAATTTTAAAACTACTTGATTTAAGTGTTCCTAATCTATGGAAATTTTAAGACTAATCCAATTAATTATTTAGCTTTTCCATTTTGACAGAAATAACCTGCAGGTTCTCCTTCATCTAATTTGTATTCTTTCCATACCTCACATTTGGGGCACTGACATGCTCCTTCTGGATTAAAATCATCACATTCAGTTTTTCCAGACACGCAGTACATTCCTGGAACATCTTCTGGATTTGGACTGCCACTTATGCTCTGTAATTTATCCAGTTTTTCATATGCGCATTTACTTACAGCCTGCACGGAACAGCAGGGGCACTGGCACTTTTCTATATTTTCATTATTAAATTCAATATTGGCCATACTTTCAACTCCTTATTTACCGTGTATTATATAAGATGTTCATACGTAATAAATTTCAAGTATTAAGATATATTCTTAATTAAAAAAAATATCATATGTAAAATATTTTAAATAGTCCTGAAAGATTAAATAATGTATTACTAATTAAGTTTAAGTACTAAAAGGTTATAATAATCTCACTTGGATTCATTTAAATCTGAATGTATTAAAAGGAGTACAAAATGAAGTTTTTAAAGCTTGATATTAATAAACATGACTTGAATAAAGTTTCTGAATTAATTTATGAGACAGAATTAACAGTATTTAAACAGTTACTTGGAAAAAATGAAAGTGAAGCGGTCCAGAATATTAAAAAGCTTGTAAAGTCAGGTAATAACTCATTTGGACATGAACATATCCACGTGGTAGTTGATGATGATGAAAATATGTTGGGGATTCTGGTTTCATTTTGCGGTAGAGAAACGAGTTTATGGAATGATTTTAAAGAATATTCTAAAGTATTGAGGTTTTATAACTTTTTAAAATATGCAGTAAAAGGAACATTAATAAGTGAACTGCTTACAGCCAGTGTGGGTAAAAATGATTACTATTTGAGTAATATTGCAGTTGATCCACAATTTAGAGGTCAGGGAATTGGAACTTACATCTTAGAGAGCGCATTTAAGGCTGCAGAAAAGAAAGGATGCAAACGGGTTCTCCTTGATGTTACTTTAAATAATGAAGGCGCTAGAAGATTATACGAAAGGTTTGGATTTAAAGTTTATAGTAAAAAGGATCCTAAATTGATTTTTAAGGGTAAAGGTACTTTAAATATGGAGCATTTTGTTGATTAATGCTTAATTTATTATTTTTTTAATGTTGGAAATCTTCTTTGTAAAAATAAAGGGCAGTATATTTTGGGTGCAAACGATGCAATCCGTTTTAATTTAATTTTTAATATATTTTTTAATTTAAGTAATATATATCTTATATCCCTAAACTATAAATAGTACCTTGCAATATACAGTACCTTGTGTAATACAGTGGTACTATGAATGCTCAATTTAAAAAAGGGGTACTGGAACTTTGTGTGTTGGTGCTTCTTGACAGAAAGGACTGTTATGGTTACGAAATGGTTGATGAAATATCTAAAAATATTTCAATTTCGGAAGGCACTATCTATCCTCTTTTAAGACGGCTAAAAAAGGAAGGTTTAGTAAGCTCTTATTTAAAAGAGTCTCAGGATGGCCCTCCTAGAAAATATTACCAGATAACAGAGATGGGAAAAGAAAAAAAGGAAAATTTAGTTGCAGAATGGAATGAATTTTCTGCAGCTGTTACTAATTTACTTAATTAAAACGGAGACTAGGGTGGTTAAATGGATAAGGAGGAATATCTCAAAAAGCTCGATAAACTGCTTAAAAAATTACCAGAAGAAGACAGAGAAGATCTGATTTTAGACTATGAGGAACACTTTAGAATAGGTTTGGAAAACGGCAGGACTGAAAAAGAAATTTCAGAGGCATTAGGGGATCCTGAAAATGTTGCTAAACAAATTAAAGCAGATTATATGGTCAAAAAAGCCGAAGATAAGCCTTCTCCAGGCAGTATAATTGAAGCAGTGCTGGCAGTGGCAGGACTTGGTCTTTTTAATATAATATTTGTAGCTGGACCTTCTCTGCTGCTTGCAGTGGTTATTATCAGTTTAGTTGTGGCAGGATTTGCAATAATCGTTATAGGAATTTTAACTATGTTGTCGCCTTTATTACAGGTATTTTTCCCAAAGTACATTCATTTGCCTGTACAGGGAGGAATACTGGGAACTTTAATAATGGTGGTAGGTGGTATTGGCGTAACAGTAATGGGTACATTTTTTGTAATAGTTATGGCATATGCAGCCAACAGGTTCTACAAAGTAGTAATTAAACTATTAAAATCCAATTTGGATGATATAAAAAAACGAACTGAGGTATTTAAATAACTTGGAGGATTTCTATGGATAAATTTATGTGGGGGATACTTGCAGGTACTAAAGGTGCAACAAATCGTGCTAGAATTATAGATGAGCTGAAAAATAGGCCTTATAATGTCAATCAACTTGCTGAAAAGCTTGAACTTGATTATAAAACTGTAAAACATCATATTCGAGTTTTAGAAAGAAATAACATGGTCACATCAACCGGAAAGAAGTACGGTGCTTTGTACTTCCTTTCAGATAAAATGGAACAAAACTACGATAGTTTTCAGGAGATATGGGAAGAATTCAGAAAATCTAATGAAGCATGTGCCATTTATGATCACGCCTCCTGATCATGAATACAACTAAACCTGAGATTAAATTTGAATTATTTAAAGAATATATGTTCTATTCTCCTTTAACTTCATTTGTTACTTTTAGATTAATATAATCTATAAATATTATTTGCACTATTTAAATGCTAATTTACTAAAATTAAACTTGAACTACTAAATAACATGTTTAAATACTTTTTTTAGGTTTTTAAGTAACTTTCATTCCAAGTTTTATTGCTTAAAATAATGATTGAAGTGAATCTATTACACATAATTCTAAATTTGTTTTATTGCAAGTCTAATTTTTATATCTGGTAAGTTACATGGATTTATCATGAAAATAACTGATTTCTTTTTTCTATTTTTTTAAACATATCCTGCTGAATTTTAAGATTTGGGTGTAATCTGGATGGAATTTTGGGGCAAATTAGTGGAAAAGAAGGCTTAATGTTGGGTTAATATTGGAAAAAGTACTTTTAATGGTTTATATAAGTATATTAATAGGCAGTGTTTTACTAAATAAACTTTTTAGCCTTAATTGTACCGTAATAAGTTAAAAAGTCAGAATAAAATGGTTTAATAGTAAAACACGTTGTCATTTTTAAATACAATTATTGATTGAGGTTGAAGAAATTTTCAATTCCTCAAAACCTATGGTTTTGGGCCGCAAAAATGTAGTTTTTGCGAGCTTTGATTGAGAATTTTCAAACCCAAAATAGAAAATTTTAGAGGCTGAAGAAAATGGATCTTTATAAATTGGCGTTTAATAATATTCGCAGAAAAAAGCTTAGGAGCGCATTAACCGCTCTGGGGATAATTATTGGAGCTGCAACAATTGTTGTACTCCTTGGAATAACTGCAGGAGCAACTTCGGCAGTCCAGGAGCAGACAGACCAATATATGTACGATGTGGTAATAGCCCCTGCATCAAGTAGTGGAACTTATTTAATGGATTCTCAAACGGTTTCGAAGGTAGAGAAAATGTCGGACCTCTATGGGTTGAGGGAAGTAACCATCTTTTCGGAAAATATCAATGGAACTAGAGTAAACTTCGAAGGGGTAAATGACTGGAGACAGGTTAAATTAATAAATGGAACGCAGGGAGTGGTAATTAATAAAGCTACTGCAGATAAATTTGGCCTTGGTATTGGGGATAAAATAAAAGCCAAAGATCAGCAGTTAACCATCACTGGAATATCTAAAGAAGAACAGGCGATTTATGTCTACTTAAACCAGGATATAGCACAAAAAGTCACTGGTAATAAAGTAAGCGCTATCTACGCTAGATCACATGTAAGCCCAAATGCCACAGTTGATGAAATAGAAAATCAGGTAGATGGTGTCTCTGTTTTAACTAAATCAGAAAAAGTTGCTGAAATTCAGAAGCAAACCAGCCAGGCACTCTTGTTTATAGGAATTATTGCATGTATAGCTCTGGTTGTGGGAATCATAAGTGTAGTAAATACCATGATGATGAGTGTCATGGAGAGAACAAGAGAATTAGGAGTTTTAAAAGCAATTGGATTTACAAACTGGGAACTAAAAGGAAGTATACTCTTTGAATCCGGTCTTTTAGGGTTCTTAGGGGCAATTTTAGGAGTCATTCTTGGTATTATAGGTATAGTAGTATTTGCAAATATGCTTGACTTTACAGATTATATACCTCAAATGATGCCTGTGTGGTTAATTGGAGGGGTAATTGTAGGATCTACTCTCTTATGTATCCTGGCAGGTTTATATCCGGCAATGCGTGCTTCAAAATTAAATGTTGTGGAGGCTCTTAGACATGAATAATGCAGTACTTGAATTTAATAATGTTTGGAAAACTTATACCATGGGAGATGAATTGATAAATGCTTTAGCTGGTTTAAACATGGCTCTGGAGAAAGGTTCCTTTACAGCAGTCATGGGGCCGTCTGGATCCGGCAAATCCACATTTTTGCACGTGGCCGGAATATTAGACATGCCTTCAAGCGGTGTAATTAAAATTAATGGGAAAGAGGCCAAGAAATTATCAGTTAAAGAGCAGGCTAGACTTCGAAGAAATGAAATTGGTTTTATATTTCAGCGTTTTAACCTGATGTCACAGCTTACAGTCCTTGAAAATGTCATGCTCCCTATGATAAAAGAGGATACAAAGAAAGCTATAGACCTTTTAAACAGAATGGGATTGGGCTCAAAATCTAATAAATACCCAGGGCAGCTTTCAGGTGGAGAGCAGCAGCGTGTTGCAATAGCCAGAGCTCTTATAAATGATCCATCAATTATTTTAGCTGATGAACCGACAGGAGAACTTGACACTAAAAATGCAGACTCCATAATGCAGGTCCTCAAAGATCTGAATCAAAATGAAGGAGTAAGCATTGTTGTTGTTACCCATAATCAGGCATCGTCAGATTTTGCAGATGAAATTCTTCATATGAGTGACGGTAATTTCGTTGATAATGGGAGTAAATAGATGATATCCTAAAATTAACCAGCTTCAGATTATGCTTGTGGGAGGGTGGGTAATCACTACTTATTTTTTTATGAGAATCAAAATCCGTCTCCGTGGGTTATAAACCTCCTTATCTATGATTCTCAAGGTATACGAGTATAATCTGAATCATTATTTTAGAAAATTTCTAAAGACAATCAAAAGGGAGATGTGATATAAAATAATATTAAAACAGGTTTAAAGACTATATTTTTCAATATAAACATCTGAAATCATTAATTAGAAATCGTTCAGAAATAATTATATTCATATCTAATGATGTTAATAGAAATTTTTTAAAAACTTTATTCAGCTTATTTTCTTAAGACATATCAAATTATAAGGTTTATACTTGTTTTTAAACCAGAAACCTTTTGATATTTCATTAAAATCTGAAATTACACATTCAATTGTGTAAATATCTTTAGTTATAAACCATTTTTCTATTTGTGTCACTAATTCTTCTCCAATTCCTTTATTTCGATGCTTTTCGGTTATGCATATTTCTACTATGGTTCCTATCTTGTCTTCTTTATAAACAGGTGGAAGCTGCGATTCTTCAGCCATTAAATAACCTACAATGTTATTTTCAATTTCGCAGACTAGAACTATACTTTCATGACTTTTAAGGATTTTTTTAAGATAAAATTCGTAAATTTGCTGGGCATCTGGTTTAATATCATATATGCTGCTTTTTTGGATATGAAAATTCATCAGTTCTTCCCATAAATCTACAATTGATTCTGTGTCATCTAAAGTTGCTTCTCTTATCATGTTACCACTATTTATAAAATCTCTTAAAAATTCTACAGACTGTTAAAGTAAGCCATAGACGAGTTTCAAATAGTCTTTTGTTATCTGGAGATTTATGGATTTTTGAGTAAGATACTTTCCACAAGCCGTCATTTTCTTGATGACATTCAATCCAGTTTAAAGCGTTTTTAATATCTGGATCTTCTTCGGGAAGTCCGATTAATGAAATAGAATCAAGTGCAGATATCACATTGGTCCACCAGAAAGGAAACTGAAACCTCACCCAATTATCTGGGTGCTGGTATGATGTCCAGTTATCTTTTTTAAAGAACTTTGATTTTAAAAGTTCAGCAGCTTTTAATGTGAGTTTAGAATGTTTATAATCACTGTGGACTGAAAATGCCCTTAAGACCATTCCAGTACCTGCCGCTGAAAATGGTTTTGATTTATCAAAGGCTTTCATAGATTCTCTATTTATATTTGAAGTTAAATCATTGATCTCCAACCGCGAAAGATCAGTGCCAATCATTCCAGGACTTCCAATTACCCATCCGCCGTCATTTTGTCTCATATCAAGAAGCCATTTAAATCCTTTTTCTATCCGGAAGTCATTTTCATAACCTGCTTTTATTAGCAGGTACATTATTGCTCCAGTATAGTATGGGGCATACTGGTTTGCGAGTATTCCTCTGATATCTCCTTCATCTGTTTGGCATGAAAATAAATATTCTGAAGCTTTTCTAATTGCAGGATGGCTATTGTTCATTTCGTATTGTTGGATCAAATATCTAAACTGCTTCCATGTTTCAATTAAAGGATATTTAACTCCAGAATTATTTTTTTTAGTTTTAGGTTGCCATGATCCATCTAACTGCTGCTTTTTAAGTATTTTCTGGACTTCTGCTAACTCCCATAAATTATTTATGGGTTCTACTTCTTCTTCTAATAAATCTCGCGTAGTAAAATAAATTACTGCATCATTTTTTGATCCAAGAAGTGATTTAATGGGATCATATTTAAATTTTAAGAGCCAATCAGCCATTTAACCGCCTTAAATTTATAATTTTACACAAAATTATAAGTATATTTTGAATATGATGATTTTATAAACCTATATCTTCATTCCATAATTTTGGACGTGTTTCAATGAAGTCTGACATCATTTTAATACATGATGGATCTTGAATAACTTTTACATTAACTCCCCTGGATCTAAGTAGTTCTTCTTCACCCATGAAGTTCTTATTCTCTCCTATTATCACTTTTGGAATACCGTAAAGCAAAATAGCTCCAGAACACATTGGACATGGTGATAATGTGGTATAAAGAACACACTCACTGTAAAAAACCCCACTATGGCGCCCACCATTCTCTAGCGCGTCCATTTCTCCGTGAAGTATTGTGCTTCCATTTTGCACGCGCCTGTTATGTCCTTGACCTATTATTTTGCCTTTATGGACAAGAACAGAACCAATGGGAATGCCTCCTTCAGATAATCCTTTTTTTGCTTCTTCCATCGCTGCTTGCATGAATTTATCCATTTAACTCCTCTAAGATGTAATATTTTTTATAGAACCACTGTGCTGGCATTTGCAGTTATATTAAATTTTGAATTATAGATTTTTGATGGCGTCATATTAAATATTACCTTTAAATTACATCAATTCAAGTTAATTAATTATTTTAATGTTTCAATTAAGTTTAATGCTTAATTTTCGGGTCATATACAGCTGTTTTTTAGAGACTGTACTTGTTCAGTCCATTTTAATCTCCAGAGTTTTCCAATAATTATATTATTTACTTTTCTATATTATCATGTTCTTCCCATTCTTCAAGGAATCTATCTAGAAATTGTTCCATAAATTTATGTCTATTTTCTGCAATCTCTCTGGCAGTTTCAGTATTCATTAAATCCTTTAAAAGCAGTAATTTTTCATAAAAATGATTTATAGTAGGCCCCTTATTGTTTTTGTACTGCTTGAATGATTCATGCATTACAGGTTTAATATCAGGATTATACATTTCGCGCCCTTTATAGCCACCATAAGCGAATGCTCTCCCTATACCAATAGCTCCAATAGCATCTAGTCTATCTGCATCCTGGACAATCATCCCTTCAATGGTTTTCATGGGTGTTTTAACTCCAGCGCCCTTAAAAGATATATCTTTAATAATCTCAATTATATGTGAAATTATATCCTTTTCAACATTCAACTTTTCAAGCCATTCTCGTGCAACATGGAGACCAATATTTTCATTTCCGCCGTGGAACTTCCAGTCTGCTATGTCGTGGAGTAAAGCTGCAAGCTGGGTCACCAACAGATCAGCATTTTCTTCTTCAGCGATATAGACTGAATTTTTCCAAACACGGTAAACATGCCACCAGTCATGTCCAGAACTTTCGCCCTGTAATTTACTCTGCACAAATTTCTCGGTTTGTCTGATAATTTTTGAATCCATGTTAATTATGGGATGCACTAGAAAATAAAAAGTTTTTGAAAAAAGAGTTTAAAAGAATTTAATATAATTAGTAATTTATTCTTAAGTAGGGAATAAACCTTCATTTGTTAGTTTTTGAAAAAAATAAGAAAGTTAAAGGTATTTTGATTTATTATAATTCATATTTAGCAATTTCTTTTTAAGTAGGGAATAATCCCTAATTTGTTGTTGTTTAAAAAAAATAAATAGTTAAGAAGGATTTACTATAATTCACCTTTAGCAATTTCTTCTTTTAAGTAGGGGATAAGCCCTCCTTTATCCAGTATATTACGCATGAATCCAGGTAATCCTTTGATGGTGAATTCTTCTCCAGTGGTTAAATTCTTTAGAATTCCCTTCTCCATATCTATTTCAAGTTCATCTCCTTGCGAAACATGTTTGGAGATGTCTTTTATTTCTATAAGTGGTATACCAAGGTTTATGGCGTTTCGATAGAATATTCTTGCGAATGATTCTGCAACTACTGCAGAGATACCTGCGCCTTTCATTGCGATAGGTGCATGCTCTCTTGATGAGCCGCAGCCGAAATTCTTACCTCCAACAATTATATCTCCTTTTTTTACTTTTTTGGGGAATTCTGGGTCTGCTCCTTCCATTAAATGCTGTGCAAGGTCTGATTCACATCTTAAAACAAGATATCTTCCAGGGAGAATCAGATCTGTATCTATATCATTTCCAAATTTCCATGCTCTTCCTTTCATAATAACCACCTTTTTTTATAGATTCCTCGGATCTTCGATTTTTCCGGTGATTGCAGATGCTGCTGCAACTGCTGCAGAACTCAGGTAAACTTCACCTTCGCTGCTGCCCTGTCTTCCTTTAAAGTTCCTGTTTGATGTTGAGAGGCTGACTTCTCCGGGTCCGATGAGCCCTACGTGTCCACCGAGGCATGGTCCGCAGCACGGGTTGCAAACAAGTGCTCCCGAGTCTACGAAAATGTTCATTAACCCTTCGTTAAGCGCTTTGGTGTAAACTTCACGTGAAGCTGGGATCACAAGCATCCGGATGCTGTTTGAAACCTTATTTCCTTTAAGAATCTTTGCAGCGTCTCTAAGATCCTGAATTCGCCCATTAGTACATGAGCCGAGGAAAACCTGGTCTATAGGTGTCCCTTCAACTTCAGAGATACCGTGAACATTATCCACATTGTGTGGGCATGCAATCTGTGGTTCAAGTTCGCTGACATCTATGTCCATAATCTCAAGGGATGCAGCGTCATCATCTCCTTTGATTATATTGTAAGATTTATTAGTATGGTTTTTAAGGTAGTTTACTGTTTTTTGATCTGGCTCAACGAGCCCTGTTTTACCGCCCATCTCAATAGCCATGTTACACATAACCATCCTATCTGAAACTGACATGTTACTTGTTGTTTCACCTGCAAACTGACATGCTTTATATGTTGCACCATCAGCACCAATCTGACCTATTATGTTGAGTACCACATCTTTTGCATAGGTGTGTTCTGGGAGTGTTCCTTCTATGTTGAATTTGATTGTTTCTGGCACTTTAAACCACAGTTTTCCTGTTGCAAAAACCATTGACATGTCGGTTGAACCTATACCTGTTGCAAAAGCTCCTAAGGCTCCGTGTGTACAGGTGTGGGAATCAGTTCCAACTACAATTTCTCCAGGAACTACATGTCCTTTTTCTGGGAGAACCTGGTGACACACACCTTCTCTGACATCGTAAAAATTGGTTATTCCCTGTTCTTTTACGAATTTTCTCATTATCATATGGTTTGTGACTGCATCAAGCGAGTCTGCGGGTACTTGATGGTCAAAAAGAATTACAATTTTCTCAGGATCCCATACTTTAGGAACTCCTATCTTCTCAAAAGCTTCCACAGATAGAGGGCCTGTAAGGTCGTGGGTCATTGCAACATCGATGTTGGCCATGACTACATCTCCAGCCTCGACCTCTTTTTTACCGGAAGCCTTTGCAAATATTTTTTCTGCTATTGTCATAGACATAATTATTCCTCCTGTTATTGACAACTTTAAAATGATTTTTTACCGCCTATTAAACACCATAACAGGTGCTTAGAGAATATATCAGTTTCAGTAAAACCTATCTCTTTTAAGCAGTCTAATTGAGCTAAAAAAGGCTCATGAATGTCATTTCCTTCCTGTTTAGGAAGATGGGCGTTATCTAAATTTCTTTTTTTCCAGTTGCTGAATTTTTCCATCCATGCTTCATAAGGGCTGGATAAATCATCAGAAACTATATATTTTTGTTCTTTAGCATGATGAACCCAATAATAAAGGTTTTTTAGGTATGCATCTTCAGTTACGGTTTTCATTTCATCGATATTAAAAAACCAGCCGCCTTCTTCCAGCACATCATAACATTTCTGGTACAATTTCTTTTTATTTTCAGTTTGAAGGTGGTGAATTGCAGACATGGATGTAATTACGGTAGGTTTTACGGTAATTTCTGATTCCCAGTTTCTGCAAAAATCCGACTTGATATAATTCACTCTATCTTTGTATTTCTGTAACTTTTCCTTTGCAACAGACATGAACTCATCAGAGGAATCTATATAGTAGCAGGTTGAATCTGGAAACTCTTTCAGTACTTTTTCAATTAAAATGCCGCTTCCAGCTCCTAAATCTAAAAGGACTATTTTTTCCATGTTTTCAAATTTTAAGATGTCTATAACGGCGTTCTGCAGGAAATCATATCCTGGTACCATTAGCTGGCACATTTTATCATAGTTAACTGCCATTTTCTGCAGGTGAAAGCGGTTTTTATCTATTTGTTCCATAATAACCTCCTTTACTATTTAATTAATTTCTAATTAGTTTTGCGAAACTAACTATATCTTGAAAAAAAATTACAGTCCCGATGCAGTAATTTTACCTATGATTTTAATGAAGTTCTCAACTTCATCTTCATTTAAAACATCCAAAATCTTTTTAATTGCATTTTTGTGAACTTGCATGTGTATTTTAATTATATTTTCGCCTTTTGGTGTTAACCCGAGGAAATAAAATCGTTTATCTTCATTTGATTGAATTTTAGTCACGATGCCTCGATCTATTAACTGGTTAATAGCTATAGAAACTGTAGATTTCTTGACGTCCAGCATCTTTGCTATCTCAGACACGCTTATATTTTCATGCTTGTTGATTAATTCAATGTAATACAATTGGCGCAGGGTGAAACTTTTTAAATCACCGCTTAAGATCTGATTCTGGAAGTTTCCCATCAGTTCGGTTAATTTATCAACTGCCTCTACCAGTTCAAGTTCATAAGTCATATATTTCATCCTCTTGAGTAAATAGTTTTATCTAACTAACTATTATATAAATTTATTGGAGGGTTTTCATGTACTTATATTATTTTGCTAACTTTGAATAGTTTTAAATGCTTATTTTTACTTTTAAATCTGTTTAATGGCTTGAAATAAGAAAATATATTAAACAAAACGACTATAATTATAATAAATTGAATAGAACGAGGTGAAAAAATAGCAAATATCAAAGAAATTAAATCTATTGAATTAATTTCTTTTACACGAATAGCATCTTCAACAGCTGCAATTTTGGTATTCATTTACTCTGTGATAATTTTAATCATATCTAGGATTGTAACAACTTTTATACCCCATTTAGGTACATTTGGTGATATTATAGATGGTATGGGTATAGCATCAGTTGTTATCCTCCCAATAACTGCATATTTCCTGATCATGGCAGTAAGTTTTTTCAGCGGACTGCTTTATAACAGGATAACCTCCAGATTATGTGGTATAAAATTAAGGTTGGATAACAATGAAATAACAGAAATACCTGTAAAAGCATTTTCTCTAATTATAGCGAGCATTGAAACAATATGGCTGTTTATTGTGGGTTTGTTTTTGGCAGCGGCAATTATACCGTTTACAAACATTATAATTATGTTAATTAATTTTGTAGCCAGCGCTATTGAGAGGAGTATCGATATTAGTGGATCAACTCTCCTAATTGGCACTGCTTTAGGAACAAATGGAGCTACACTGGCATTAATTTTGATAATTGGATTACCACTTGTAACCTTTGCATATGGGCTTGTTAGCAATGGGTTATTTGCAATATTTTACAATTACATAGCCACAAAATTTATCAAAATGCAGTTGGATATTGAAGTAATTTCAGGAAATCTGCACGAAATAAAATCTTTGCCAGTTGTAGCTGCTGCAGCACCGCTTTCAGGAGCTGTATTTGGTGCATTCGGGGTCATTATGGGACTTATAACTTTGTTATCCCTTGCTGTAACTGGAAATCCAAGTGTTGGAAACATAATAAATGACATTACAATCATTGTATTAAATGGGCTAAGTTATTTTTTAGGCTATTTCCTTATTTTTGCTTTAATTGCAGTGATTTACAACTTTTTAGCTCCACGAATTGGTGGAATTATGCTTAAGTTTGAATAATCAGTTATTATTCCATTTTAAAGAGTAATAATAGATTGTTTCAGTAGTATATTGCCTTTGGAACCATTTTAGAAACTTTAATGCAGAGTTCAACGTCGCTTTCGATAAATCTGCCCTTTGTATATCCTTTTTCCTCATTAATTTCAATAAGTTTTCTATAAAGAGTTTTTGCATCTGCTTTTGATAGTTTTTCTACAGTATCCGTTCTAGAATCTAAAAACATACGTGCAAAAACTGGACCAATCCATTTAACCCGTGACAAATCAGTTAATTTGGTTAATTTTACTATTTCTTCTGGATTTATCTTAGTTTCGGCAGCTAACTTGACTCTCTCATCAGGAGTTTTAATTATTTTAAATAAGTGGGCAGTATTTTTAATGCCCATATTGTTTAATTTGCTTAAAGTATCTTTTTCAATGCCTGGAAACTTTTCAAGATTCACGGGTTTTGGCAGATAACTGTTTACTTCTCTTCTTAAAATTAAAATATAATCTTGAGGCAAACTTGATTTATCCGCAAATTCTTTGGCTTTTTTGGGAGTTTTCAGTGAGATTAATAGATCATTAAGATTTTTAATTCCTTTACTTTCTAAAATTTTAAATCTATTATCAATTTGCTCTTTTAATATTCTCCTGCTTGGAAGAAGGTCTGATTCTGTTAGTTCCTGCTTAAATTTATTTAATGGATACTTTTCAAGGTCAATATAATAGCTGTCAGTCATATTAATCCTCAAATTTATTTTATGTCATTAACATCTGTTTTAATATTTTATCCTTTCTCAAAAGTCTCAACCACTTCTTTAAGGTACTTCCTTATTGGAATATCCTGTGTGCATTTTTTTTCACATTCGCTGCAGTCATCACAAGCAGATGCATCTACATCTTTGGCCTTCAAGAATCTGTAACTTCCAGATGGTTTTTCCATGTTCTGATAGATGTACAGATCGTTTAGCAGGTTCAGGTTTGCAGGAATATCGACTCCATTAGGGCAGGGCATACAGTAGTTGCAACGGGTGCAGCTTACATGAATTCGTTCAGTGTAAGTATCTTTAGCTTCTTGAATTAGATTTATATCTTCACTGGTGAGACTATTGGCTTTGCCTTCATCTGCAATCCTGATGTTTTCTACAACCTGTTCCATTTTACTCATGCCGCTTAAAACCACATTCACTTCTCCTTGATCCCATAAAAAGCGCAGAGCCCATTCTGTGGGGCTTCTTTTAACAGTGGATTTATCCCATATTGCCTGTACATCTGGAGGAATGTTGTTTGTAAGGCAGCCTCCCCTGAGCGGTTCCATGATTGCCGCGCCAATATCTCTGCTGGCTATGTAATCAAGTCCATCTTTACCAGCTTGAAAGTTTTCATCCATGTAGTTGTACTGAATCAGGGCGAAACTCCAGTTGTAAGAGTCTACAATTTCCTTAAAAAGTTCAACTTCATCATGGTATGAAAAACCAGCGTACTTTATCCTGCCGTCTTCAAGTGCAGAGTCCAGAAATTCAAGTACCTCAAGTTCTTTTAAGTTTGACCATGTATTATTACCAAGACCGTGTAAAAGATAAAAATCTATGCTGTCAGTTTGCAGCCTTTTAAGCTGCATATCGAGGTAATAATTGAAATCTTCTTTTTTCTCGATATTCCAACTGGGTAATTTAGTGGAAAGATATACCTGATCCCTGTAACCTTCTTTTAGAACATTTCCAACAAATATTTCACTTCTGCCTCCTTGAGTTGCATCAAGGCCGTGATAAGGGTAAGCAGTGTCAATATAATTCACACCGTGTTCTATGGCGTAATGGAGCATTTCTGTTGCCAGCGGCTCATTTATTCTTTCAGGGTTGCCGCCGATTATTGGAAGTCTCATGCATCCAAAACCGAGTATTGAAACTTTTTGGCCTGTTTTTCCAAAAGTTCTGTATAACAAAAGTAGTCCTCCTAAAAACGAATTACTTTAATTATTTGGAATTTGGTTTTATTATAATTTTATAATACCGCGCCAAAGTTAAAAGATAGAGAGATAACGGATATTTTTTAATCATTTCTCAAAGGTTATAGGAGTTAAAATTAAAAGATAGGATGATAAGGATATTTTTTAATCATTTCTCAAAGGTTATAGGAGTTAAAATTAAGGTAGGATGATAGGGATATTTTTTAATCATTTCTCGAAAGTTTCAACTGTTTCTTTAAGGTATTCTCTTATCGGGAGGTTTTGTGTACATGTTTCTTCGCATGCACCGCACTGATTACAAAATGAAGCACTCATTCCTTTGGCTATTAAGAATGAATAGTTTCCAGACGGTTTTTGCATGTTCTTATAGATGTAAGTGTCGTTTAATAGATTCAAGTTCAATGGAATATCCACTCCTTGAGGACAAGGCATGCAGTAATTACAGCTTGTGCAGCCAGCATGCATTCTTGCACTGTAAGCTTCTCTAACTTCTTCAATTAGATTTCTTTCATCATCTGTAAGAACATTGGCGTGGCCCTTTTCTGCAATATTTATATTGTCTACAACATGTTCCATTTTACTCATGCCGCTTAAAACCACATCAACTTCTGGCTGGTCCCATAAAAAGAGCAGAGCCCATTCTGCAAGGCTTCTTTTAACTGGGGATTTATCCCATATTGCCCGAATATCTAACGGGATGTTGTCTGTAAGGCAGCTCCCTCTAAGCGGTTCCATTATTACAGTCCCCATTTTGTCTGCTGCATAGTTAAGTCCTACCTTTCCTGCCTGGAACTCCTGATCGATGTAGTTGTACTGGATCTGGGAAAAATCCCATTTGTAAGAGTCCACAACTTCCTTAAAAAATTCAAGTTCATCGTGGAATGAAAAGCCAACATGGCCTATTCTGCCGTCTTCAACTGCAGAGTCCAGGAATTCGAAAACATTTAGATTCAGCAGCTTTTCCCAAAAATTCCTGTGGAGACCGTGCAGGAGATAGAAATCTATCCTGTCGGTTTGTAGTTTTTTGAGCTGTTCATCCAGAAAGCTGTCAAAGTCTTCCTTCTTTTGAACAAGCCAGCTGGGTAATTTGGTGGAAAGATACACATGATCCCTGTAACCGTCTTTCAGGGCATTTCCAACTGCGATTTCGCTCATACCTTTGTGGTAAGGATAAGCTGTATCAACATAATTTACACCGTGTTCTATGGCGTAATGGAGCATTTCTGTTGCCAGTGGTTCATTTATTTTTTCTGGTTTATCATCAAGTATTGGAAGTCTCATGCATCCAAAACCAAGTATTGAAACTTTTTTACCTGTTTTTCCGAAATTTCTGTATAACAAGTGATAATCCTCCGATAAAACTGATTTAAATTAATGAAAATTCATTTCCAATTTACATGTAATAGATTGAATAAAATAGAATGAATTAATTTAAGTAATTTACCCTCAAGTTTAAAAGGTATTAACTTATTTTCTGTGAAACATTAAATCACATCTGCATTCGCCGTGTAAAGGTGGCAGCATATTTAACTGTTCCATAGAATGTTTTTTACCATTTTCATAGGCATTTTTACATATTTCGCATGCATCATCTTTAGATACCGCGCTGAAGAATTTGTATCCTGCGCTGTAATACTCGTACCAGTCAGCAAGGTTTTCAATTCTCTGTTTTTCGCTCACGGCTACTTTATTTGCATCACCGTCTGTTAATCCTTTAGTTTTGAGTATTGGGGTTATTTGTTCTGCTGATTGGCCTTCCAGCATGGCACTTATCATTATATGCATGATCCCTGTTCTTTTAGCTTCTGCCTCTGGAGCGTAGCTTAAATCATAAAGTTCTTCAATGGACGCGACAGCGGCAAGTAGTTCTACATGCCCTCCAAAGTGCACTCCGTTTGTTTCTTGACTTATGATATCGTTTATCTTCGTATTCATTGCAGTTATGACTCTGTGCAGTTGTTCAGCTTTCATGGATATACATTAATGGAACTTATTAAAATCATTTTTTTCAATTTAAAAGGGGAGTACATACATACTTGTAAAAAAAAATAAATCAAAAATAAAGTTCCTAATTTTTAAGATTGCTCATTACTGAACGCTTTTTGGTTCAGTAACTAACGGAATGGTAAAATAAAACGTAGAACATTCACCTCAACCACTTAAAAATTCTATGAATTTTTGGTGTCCCAAACACATTGTGTTTGAGGACTTTTTAGAAAAAAGCCCTCAAAATTTTCAATTTTTGGGCGCCGAAAATCCGTAGGATTTTCGAGCGGTTGATCAAAAACACTCTTTTTCCATGGTAAATAGTTTTAATAAGGAATGGTAAAATAAAACGTAGAACCCTTCCCTGGAGAAGATTCAACCCAGATATGGCCGCCGTGTCGATCGATAATTCTTTTTGCAATTGCAAGACCGATTCCTGCACCCTCATACTCTCCGATGGCATGTAACCTTTTAAACACTTCAAAAACTATATCAAAATACTGGTCGTCGATTCCTATGCCATTATCCTTTACAGAAAAAATCCATTCATTGTCATGTTTTTTTGCTGAAATATGAATTTTTGGTGTTTCATCCTTTTTTCGAAATTTTAAAGCATTATCAATTAGATTTTGGAATACACTCACTATCTGATTTTCATCTGCAAAAACAGGTGGAAGGGGATCATGGGTTACTTCAGCATGGCACTGATCTATTGAATACTGTAGATTAGATAATGCGGTATTAAGTGCTTTTTCAGTGTTAATTTCTTTAAATTCATTACCTTTAGCTTCAACATGAGAGTAGTCCAGTAAACCTTGAATCATGCTTTTCATTCTCTTTGCATCACTGACCATGTATTCAAGGAATTCATCAGCATCAGGATCTAACTGTCTTTTGTAACGCCTTTCTATAAGCTGGGAATAACTGGTTATTGTCCTGAGGGGCTCCTGCAAATCATGACTTGTAATGTGGGCAAAACTCTTTAATTCTTTGTTGGAGCGTTCTAATTCTTCCAAATTTTTCTTTAATTCATTATTTGCTTCTTTACGTTCTTTATCAGTTTTGTTAAGGGATAGAATACTGCTCCACACAAAAATACTCAAAATAATAAGTACTGAAAGGGTATACAGCACTGTCCCGAAAGCTGTATCATAATAACCTAAATTTTGCCCTAATATCCGTAACCACCCAAAAACTATGGAAATAATTGCCAGCACAAATAGGATCCTGAGTCCAAATATACTCCCATATTCTCCACTGGTCAATATCCTCATAAAGCCGGTTTCAGGACGTGCAATAAGAACAGCAAAAGATATTAACATAAATCCTATTCCTGCATAAATGGAAGTTGCAGTATAATATGATATCTGGTAAAATTCGGACGCATCATATAAATAACCTAAAAGAACCATTAAAGAGATAATACTCCCTAAAATCATTAAATACTGAGTAATAGAGCGTTTATCTATTTCTTTATCAATAATTAAAAGTGCAGCACCGATTATTATGTATTCAATTGCCCCAATAAACGCTATTCGATTTGGTGCTGAAGTTTCAAGTGCTCCAGATGGTTCTATAAATAATGTTTGATCTATGCCTAAATTAAAATTGAATAAATGTTCAATGAGGGCAATCAACCCAATTAATAATACTATAACTGCTAATACCTGTGCAACATGTCTATTTCTTTTGTTAATCCTTTTCGTTTGTTGCAGCCATAAAGAAGCTCCTATTAAAATAAAACATAATGCAGAATTGAATTTAATGGTGGGGAAATCCGGGCCTGGGCTTTTAAGGAGAGGGATATTAAAAGCCCATCCAATGAATATAATAACTCCAATTATAATTATTGCTATGCTTAAAATTTCAGAAAACCTTTTTAAATTAGCTCTAAAAGTAATGGAGTTGTTTAAATCCATTTAATTCACCATAATGCTAAAATTAACAGTTATCTTTAATTTATATTACTTATTATATTTTGAGTATTACTTACATTTTATTATTTTTTAATGCTTAGGTCTTTATTAACTCAGGAAGTAACTACTGCAAATGACATCGTCTGAATATTTTAAGTGGCTAACAAACGTAATTTTGATAATTGGGAGTATACGAATTAAAATGTTGGATTTATTTAAACAGCAGTGTTTTAATTTACATTTTAAATCTGGATGTAGAAATGTTTTTTTAATTTAAAGATATAATTTATTTAGATAATGATTAGAGGGGACTAATATGAAATATATAGAATCTAAAAAGGGATTATTCTTATTGATTATATTAGTAGTATCAGCAGTAGCAGCGGCTTCTTTTGCTTATTATATTTCTGATTATTACCATATGGATAGTAAAGCTACAGCTGCACTTGAATCAACGGATGTTTACAACGTTACATATACAGATAACTCCATTAAATTTACTCCTACTCAAAACAGGAGCGACACTGGAATAATATTTTATCCCGGAGGCAAGGTCCAGCCTGAAGCTTATTCTGTTATTTCTTCTAAACTTGCTGTGAAGGGTTACACAGTTATAATTGTGAAAATGCCATTTAATCTGGCATTTTTTGGTGTTAACAGTGCGGATGATGTCATAAGTAAACATCCTGAGATTAATTTATGGGTAATCATGGGCCACTCGTTGGGCGGTGTTTTTGCGTCTGAATATGCTGTAAATCATCAAGATAAAATTAAAGGAGCGGTATATTTAGCTGCTTACCCGTCAAAAAATGCTTCAAATGCCACTTTTAAAGCATTGTCAATTAGAGGTTCTCTAGACAATCTTACAACAGCTCAAGATATCTCTAATAACAAAAATAAGTTCCCTGCAAATACTGTCTTTATCACTATACCTGGCGGTAACCACTACAATAACGGTAATTACGGCCCTCAAACAGGGGACAATAACAGTACAATCACAAGGGAAGAGCAGCAGAACGAAACTGTGAGTTATATAATCGAATTTCTTAAATGTCTTTGAAGTGACAGTGTTTCTTAAATTTTAGGTAATACCCAAGTGTACCTAAATTTTAAGAATTATCTATCTTTTTAATTGAAAGTATCCAGTTTATAATGGTATTAATGGCTAACTGAGTGTTTCCTGCATTGCAGTGGTTCTCTCCATTTTCTTTTTCTGTAAAAATACGAAATGTCAATGATTTAACATTTTTTAAAGCATTTATTTCATTTTTATACATTTCAAGCGGTATGAAATGGTCTTTTTGTGCTGCTAAAAGTAAAAAGTCCTGCTGAATTAAGGGTGCAATATCAAAAATCTGGAACTTGCCGGCGTTTTTAAGATATTCAAATGGTGAAGAAACACCCATATTATGCATACCATGTTCTATGCCCCATTTAGCCATTGGATCTTTGTCCATCTGCATTTTGAGAATGAAATTTACCAGTTTTTTAAATTTATGATTTAACAAAAATTTAATGGTCTTTTGAAGGAATGGCTTCCTTGAAGATAATAAAACATCTAAAAAGTTGGGCAGTATGCTCCATGCAACTACTCGTTTGATCCGTTTATCAAATGCAGCGGCTCTAGGCGCTAGAACTCCTCCAAGAGAAATGCCTATGATGGTCACGTCGTCCAAATTAAAATGATCCAGCAGTTTTTTAACAGGTTTTTCCCATTTGTAAGTAAATGGAATGCCATGTTCCCTCAGAACTTCACCTTGACCTGGACCTTCAAATAAATACACTGCAAATCCAGCTTCACGTAAATAAAGGACGATGGGCAAAAATTCTTCTATATATGAGTCATTTCCCCCGTGGATAACTATAGTATCTTTAATATCTCCAGTCGGAGTGGAAACCCATACTGGGAGATGCCCATTTTCGTATTTAACCTTTTTAATGCTTATTTCATGTTTAAATACGTCAGAATAATAATCATAGAATAAATCTCTGGCTTTTCTATAGGTAACAATTTTATGGGGGTCACCATCAAACATGAAAAATTCGGCCATCCTGTAGTAGGCTATTGCTTGTTCAACACGATTTTTTTGTAAAGTTTTATCAGCCAGCAGGGTCATCTGATCTACCCATGATTCTGCAGATGTTATATTTTTTGAAATGGGTTTAATATCATTTATGTATCCATTACTCCACATTATAGTTCTATTTAGTTGAAAATTAAAATTTGGTTCGGTATTCAGTTTATAGGTCCCTGTCTTAAAAGTCATATTATCTCCAGTTATAAAGTTTTAGGTACACCTAAATTTTTAGGGATGTAAGTATAAAAACTTTGGGTTTGGAGATACTTTTGATGAATGCTTGATGTAAGTTAACCTGCTAAGACTGGTATTATAATTTAAGGGATTAATATGTTAAATGCACTGCATTGAATGATAATGAATCAGTTAATCTTTAGTTTATAAGTTATTTGACTAAAAACCCAACATTTAATTATTTAAAATATGCATTAAACGTTTTAATGTATATGATGTTATTGCCTCTAAAATTTTATAATTTTCCTGATTTATGGATTAAAACCATTTTCATAAATATAATCTAATGGAAGAATACATAAAAAGAAAACTGATATATATTAGTAGTTTATACAGAAATTTAGGGGAATGTGACTCTATTGAATTAATCTATGGTGAGAAAATTGATTAAGTGTCCTGAATGTGGAGCAAATAATGATGATAATTACAATTTCTGCAAATCATGTGGGAAAAAATTGGTCAAATACAACTTCTGCCAGGAATGCGGCCATAAAAATGTCGATACTGCTAGATTTTGTGAAAATTGTGGTATGAATTTAAAAACATTTGAATCGGGTAGTGTAAAAACTCAAAATGACGTAAATGACTCTAATGAGATCGTTCCATTAGATTTAACTCCTGCTGAATCCCTTATGATCCTGGATCATAAAACACATCAGAGGACACCAAAAGAACTGTTTAAAGCAACCTTGATTGACCTTATTTTTAAAAATGTGTTCCAATTAGATGTTCAGGAAGTTGAAAAGAAGGGTATATTGGGCAGTAAAATTGTCAAAAAGACTTACTTGCTGGAGGGGAAAAATTTTAACATGCCCCTTAAACCTCATGAAGAGGTATTTCGAAAACATTTACCTCGTAAAGCAGATAGTAAAAGACTTAAAAAGCTTCAACAACAGGTTTACAAGACATATCATAATAATTATGCCCAGAAAAAACTGCTGGAACCGCTATCTTTAGAAGGTTTCTTTGAGGTGGAAAAGAAATTTTTAGGCAAAAAATATTTTTTAAGCAATAAAGGAGTGGAGACACAGCAGATGATCATGGAATTAAAAGATGAGGGAAGAAATCTGGAAAACTGGGTAGAAAACGATCCTGAAAGAGCGAAATCTTACCTGCTAATGGGGGGATCAAATATATTCTTAACCGATGTTTATTATTTTAACTGGTTTAAGAATAATTCTAAAAAAATAAGTGCATTATTCGCTGGTGCAGCAGCAGTAGGCACCGCATATGCATTTAATAAAATTCGGTGGTACGGTGCATTTAGAAAATCGTATTCTCATGATATGGATTTTGGCGACTTCGATGACTTTAATAGTTTTGACAGCTTCAGCGACATATTTTCAGATTTTGACACATTTGATATATTCGATTCAATGGATTTCAGTGATTTTGATTCAGGATTCGACGGTGGTTTTGACGGCGGCGGTGATTGTGGAGGGGGCGGCGACTGAAGCAGACCTCTAATATATTCCTAAAACTGTTTACTAATCAATAAGGATTATTTTATTAACAAGAGATCCTTAATCAGGAAATGACACATAAAAATCGAAATATGATATAAATATATTAAGTCATTGGTGAGAAAATTGATTAAATGTCCTGAATGCGGAGCAGATAATGAAAAAAACGCTTGTTTTTGCTGTTTATGTGGATCAGCTGTTTATAAATTTTGTCCAGAATGTGGTAAAAAGAATATTAATGCTGCAAACTTTTGCATGAATTGTGGTGCGAGTTTTGAATCAGAAATAAAGAGTTTAGAAACTCAAGATAATGAAATACTTAACCTTCAAGATGATATTTTCAGTGATGATTCTGGTAAAAAAGTTTCATTGAATTTAACTCCTGCTGAATCTCTTATGCTTTTAAACCCTAAAAAATATGTGGGGCATAAAGAATCACTAAATGAATTGTTGAAAGTGACTTTAATAGACCTTATATGCAAAAATGTCTTTAAAGTGAATATAGAAGAAGGAAAGGCAAATATATTTGGCAGGAAAAAAGCAGACATAATTTATTTGGAGGAAGGGGAACTTTTTGAAATGCCCCTTAAACCTCATGAAGAAATATTTTTAGAATGTTTGCCCTCTGAATCAGATAGTAACAGATTTTGGATACTTCAAGAGCGTGTTTACCATAAAGCTCTTCAGTATAATTATGCTAGGAAAAAATTGCTCGAGCCATTATTTTCAGACGGCTTTTTTACCATTAAAAACGGGTTTCCACGAAATAAGTATGTAGTAAGTGATAAAGGGATAGAAGCTCAAGAAATAATGTTAAAATTAAAAGATGAAGGGAAAAATCTGGAAAATTGGTTCGAAACAGATCCTGGGAGAGCTAAAGCATACCTGCAAATCTGCGGTTCAAATATGTTCTTAATTGATGAATATAACTTTAAATGTATTAGAGATAATTTTGAAAAGATTAAGGCATTATTTTCTAATAAAAAAAGTTACCCTGCCGCATCTAGACATTATAATCATGGTTGGTATCCTGTATTTATGCAGAGTTCAGATAATAATATATTTTCAAATGAGGATATAGACCGTATTTTTAATTCAATCGATGCAAATAATTTTGATTTTGGATTTAATAATATAGAAGGCAATAATGGATATAATAGTACTAGTTATGATAGCTATAATCATTATGGAGGATCTGACAGTTCCAGTTATAGTACAGGATCTGACGGTGGATTTTGGGGTTCTGATGGAGGAAGTTCTGACAGTAGTTACAGCGACGGTGGAGGATCTGACGGTGGCGGGGGCGACTGCGGAGGAGGAGGCGATTGTGGCGGTGGATTTTAGCTAGTTAGCGTTAATATCCATGCTGCTTAAAACCCTCTTCTAATAAATTTTTTTAATCTCTTTTTAGGCTGTGAATTTAAATCAGCTATCTTCATTTTATTAACAAGTGAACACCTTGATTGAAGAAATAAATCGCAAATAATACGAGTACTATTCCTAGAATTCTCATTATGTAAAGATACGGTTTCCCTGTAATGAATTCACGGGATTTACCTGCAGCGAAGGCCAGAACTATTTTTGAGCCCACTAAAAGAACATAAAAGCCTATAATGAACATCAATGGGGCTAAAATACTGCCTGTATAAGCGTTTATGATTAGGGGTCCGCCGACGGTTATCCAGAACAGGTATGGGGCCGGATTTAAAAAGTTGACTGTTGCTCCTTTTTTAAGTGATTTTGGCTCTTCTGCTTCGATATCTTCAGTTAGTTCTCTTGTTTTAAAGCTTTCATAGGCCATATAAAGCAGGAATAAACCTCCAAGAATTGATATGATGCCTAAAATTGAGCTGTAACCTGCAACAAATGATAAAAATATTATGGATACTGCTATAATTGGCAGGTCTGTGATCAGCGGGGAAAATGCGACTTTTATGCCTTCCCTGTGGCCGTGTTTTAAGGTTTGAGATATGAGGAGGATGAGTAGGGGGCCTGGTGAGAGGCCTGAGTAGAGGCCGAGTGTGATTCCTGCGATGAGTAAGTTGAACATTTTTTTAGTGTCTCCTAAAATTTAAGTAATGTATTTGTTTTTAATTTATTTTAAATAAACTTTATAACAAAATTTAATAGTATAACAGCAGCCAGAACCTAGATCAACACAATAAAGCTACAAATCTACTTTTGGGTATTCCCTCACTAAACTTTGTTTTTGCACTTTCTCTATGCTCATCCATTATCTCTTTAGGAACCATTTTAAGTAAAATATGAATCACTACGGTTATCAACAAGAAATCATCGAGATAACCTAATACGGGTATAAAATCGGGAATTAGGTCACTTGGGCTTAAGATAGGCAATAACTAAAAGAATGATATTGATGTGTAATGGAACTTTTGGGTCTTTATAGGCTAAATAAGGCGCATAGATTTCTATTTCAAACTTTTCTGCAATAGCTTTCCAGTTTTTGAACATAAAGCATCCGATGAAAAATTTGTTAATTCAAATTCGTTAAATAAGATTTGGTATTTATAGCCAAATATTGTTTTTAGAGTTTTATGAATTTTATTAATATAAACAACAAGTATTTTATTACATAATTCACATAAATAACCTCCGGCGCATACCTAGAATAACTGCGCAAAGATACATGTGGAGGTGCGATTGCATGAAAATAAAGTTAGGAATCATCATGCTTGCATTTTTGGCCGCGGTAGGATTTTCTGGAGAGTGGCAGCTCAACGTGTTGAGGAAGGACATAACAACAGACACTCCCACGAACCCCCTAGAAGTAATATATCAATAACCCGTACAAGTAGATGCAACCACTCCAGTAAATACCATTTAAAATTGTTCCAGAAGAATAATAAATTGATAAAATAAGGTATACTTTTTGAAAGTACTTGTTTAAGGGGAATTTATCCTCATTTCTATTTTTAGCAGTAATTATCTTTGTGAGGTATTTATAAATCTTATTTTAGATCAAAAACTTTATATATTAATTTTGACATCATATCACATTAATGACAGTGTGATATATAACTAACACTGTGTCAGAACTAATGCATAGGTGGATACATTGTCAATTCAGGAATTGAAGGAAAGAGAAAAAGAAGAAAGGCGTAATTACATTGTAGATGCTGCAGAGAAGTTATTCTTCTCAAAAGGCTATGATAATGTTTCAATGAAGGATATAGCTGATGAAGTTGGGATCAGCAGGGCTGCTCTTTATCTTTATTTTAAAAATAAAGAGGTCATTTACCTGGCCATAGTTTTACGTGGGATGAGGATAATGGATAAGTTGTTTAAAGAAAGCGTAAAAAGTGATAAAAATGGCCTTGGCAAACTTGAAGATACAGGATGGGCTTATTTTAAGTTTTACAGGGATTTCACTGATTATTATGGGGTATGTGCATATTTTGATTCCCAGAGGTTTTCTAAAGTTGATAATGAGTATATGCCTGAAATTAATGTATTAAGAGAGGAAACAATCAGGATAACACGTGAATCGATAGAAGAGGGAATTGAAGATGGTTCTATAAGGGCAAATGTGAACTCAATGGAAATAGCGGTTTTCATTGCAATAACATCAAAACAAATTGTAAATCCTAATGAATGGGCCACAAGATCTTTGGAAGGTGAAGAAATTAGCCATGAACAGTTCATTGGGGATTCTATGGATTTGTGGAGACGTATGCTAGTTAATACTGAAAATAAGAACTTAAAATGACTATTTTGGTTTTTAAATAAAATTTAATGAATCTTTAAAGGTGGAGGTAGGAGAAATGGATTTTGAAGTTGTAGTTGATAAAGAGAAATGTGTTGGTTGTGGAACATGTACATATTCTTGTCCAAAATCAGGTAAAGTATGGAACATTGGAGAGAAAGCTGTCTGGTGTGAAAACGGCACTGAAAATCTAGAATACTGTCATAGATGTGCTAATTGCGTGCTAGCGTGTCCACAGAGGGCTATAACAATTAGTGTGTCATGAATTTATAGTAGGGGTGAAATTATGAAAGAAACGATAAAGGTAGTGGCAATTAATTCGAGTCCTCATAAAGATAAAGGAAACACTGCACTGGTTCTTAATCCGTTTATGGAAGGTATGATGAAAAAGGGGCAGAAGTAGGAATATATTATACAAATGACCTTGAAATAAAACCTTGCAGGGGCGACTGCAGCTGTATGAGAACTACAGGTAAGTGTTTTCAGGAAGATGATATGAACTGGCTTTTGCCGAAGGTTGAAGATGCAAATATCCTTGTTTTAGCTTCTCCTCTTTATTGTGATGGAGTTACAGGGCCTATGAAGATGTTTATGGACCGTTTGGTACCTGTAATACATTTGACCATGGAAATCCGTGATGGTCATCTCAGACATCCTGCCCGCAAAGATATGAATCTTGAGAAAATAGTTCTGGTTTCAAACTGTGGTTTCTGGGAAATAGACAATTTTGACCCAATTGTGGCTCATATTAAAGCATTTAGTAAGAATATAAATGCTGAATACGTTGGAGAACTCCTCAGGCCTCATGGACATTTCTTTAGGGCCATGTTAGAAAATGATATGTCTGTAAATGATGTTATTGAGTCTGCAAGACAAGCAGGATGTCAACTTGTAGAGAATGGTAAAATGTCTTCTGAAACTATTGCAAATGTAAGCCGCCCTCTCATGTCTAGGGATGCATTTTTACAGATGGCTAATCAAAACCTGCTAAGTGATCAAAATCAGGAGTAAAGTAAGATAATTTATATTATTCTTTTAGTTTAAATATATTAATTTAATTGGATTATTTTGTGATTTTATGTTTTTAAATATTTTTAATGAATATATAATTACTTAATATGCTATTTTGTTTTTATTTAATATAATTTTGAACTTTAATTTACAAATATGGTATTTTTATGGGATTATTCGTGATTCAATCTCTATTCACGATCGAAACTTTAAAACCAAACATTTATATACTATTTCAAACTAGGGTTAAATATTCAACCACTGGTTGAAAGTTCAAATCAAGGTTAGATGGAAAATCAAAAGGTGGTGATGAGGGGTGTCTATCAAAGAATTAAAGAAAAAAGAGAAGGAAACAAAGCGTAATTACATTATGGAATCAGCTCAGAAGCTATTTTTAAGTAAAGACTACGATGAAGTTTCAATGAACAGCATAGCCAAGGAAGTAGGGGTAAATAAGGCCACGCTTTATTATTATTTCAAGAACAAAGAGGCACTGTATTTTGCGATAGTCTTACAGAGTGTTCAAGTTTTAGTTAAAATGGCTAGAGAAGAAATAAAAAAGGGTAACACGGGTTATGAGAAGATTTTATTGTATGGAAATGCAATGGATAAATTTTCAACTGAATATCCTGGTTGTTTAAAGCTTTTATATGCTCCACAATCTTCTAAATTTGATATGGGCAATCTGAACAGTAGTGAAGAGTATAAAGAGGTAATGGGGATTCTTAAAGATTTAATGTTTATCATGAGGGATTTGATACAATCTGGAATTGATGATGGTACAATTAGGGAAGATGTTAACCCAATGGAAGCAGCTGTTTTGATGTCGCTGATCTCCCAGAGCATGTCGAATATGAGTTGTCTATATAAAAACATGCTGAAAAGTGATGGAGTAAGTGAACAGAAGTTTGCAATGGACGTAAAGGGTTTCATGCGTTATATGCTCAAAAAAGGTTAGTTCAATTTCTTAAGAGATTTGGAGATTATAATTAAAAGGAGGAGATGAAAAAAAATGTCAATGGTAAAAGTGAATGATATAAACATGTATTATGAGATACACGGTGAAGGTGAACCATTAATTTTAATATCGGGTAACGGTGCGGAGTCTTCCCAATGGAAAGACATGATTCCTGCATTTTCTAAGGGTTACAAAGTGGTCCCATTTGATAACCGCGGTGCAGGGCGTACTGATAGGCCATATATAGAATATTCTATGGATATGATGACTGAAGATGTCATTGGTTTGATGGATGTGCTTGGAATTGAAAGGGCACATATACTTGGGGCATCTATGGGGGGAATGATTGCTCAAAATATTGCTTATTTATATCCTGATAGAGTAAAAAGCCTGATACTTGTTGTAACAAGTATGAAAAATTCTCACCGCGTTAATTATGCTTGTAAACAGGCAATAAAACGTGTTATGGATGGAAGCGATCCTGATGCACTGGCTGAATATTCTGCAGTATGGTCATTTCCTGAGGAAGTATTAGCAAATCCTGGAGCTGTTGATAGAATTAAAAGTGCTATGGCACATGTATTAAATCCTCAGACAGTGAATACATTCAAAAGGCAAAATGATGCACTTGCTACATTTGATTCAAGTGGATGGATCAGTGAACTTACAGCTCCAACATTGGTTATAGCTGGAGATGGAGATATAATCTGGCCTCAAAAATATTCTGGACAGGAATTAGCTAAAGCCCTCTCTGGCTCTAAGTTTGTCTCAATTCCCGGAGCGCACATGGCATATCTATTAAGTGCTGAAGCATTTCAAAATCATGTGGTGGAGTTTCTTACATCAGTTGAATAGAAATTATAACATAATATTGTTATTTTTTTTAGTGGCTGTTCACATTAATAAGGACTAGGCCCTGTAACAGTCGGGTTATCATCTCTTTGGGTCCATTCAGTAATAGACCCTTCATATAATCTCACATCAGGATAATCTAAATACCATTTAAAAACTAAAAACAAATTAGTAGCTTCTCTGCCGGTTCCGCAGTAGCATATAACTGTTTTATCGGGAGTTACTTCTCTTTCTTCAACTAAAGATTTTATTTCGTCCTTGGGTTTGAGGAGCTGGCGGTTCTTGGGATTCATGATGGCAGCTGCCTGTAAACTCTTAGCTCCAGGTATGTGTCCTTCTTTACTCCATAAACTAGGCCCTGCATAATATTTAAACGGCCTTGCATCAAGCACTACCACATCATCATTGTCCTTAATATTTTTAAATTCCCCGTATTCAATCTGATATTCATCGTGGACCTCTGCTTCAAATTCAGATTCTTCTACAGTTGGAAATACCTTGGTTAATCCTCTTTCTTCTTTTTTCCATTTGTCTATGCCTCCATCTAAGATATGGACATTTTCATGGCCAAATCTAACCAGTGAATAAGCAGCCATGGTCTGTCCCCAACCGTCCCCTTTTTTTGAATAGGAGCCCTTGCCAGTATAAAAAAGAATAGGTTTATCATTTCTGATGCCTAATTTCCCGAATATTGTCGAAATTGCATCATGAGGAATATATCTAGCAGGGTTATTGCCCTGCATTTCTCTAAGAAACCATTCATTAAAATAAAATGCATTGTGGATGTGTTCTTTTATATAATCATGTATATCTGGCTGAACATCGAATATAGTGAGATTATTATCCAGATTATCTTCTAACCATTCTGTATCCACCCATTTTACTTTTGAATTTCCCAATAAATGAGGATAGTTCATATAAATGACTCCATTAGTATGACTTTGAATTAGATATGTATATCATAATAGTTGTATGTTGCTGTCAACTGATGGCATATTTTAAAAAAATATTCCATGAGTTAAAATGATAAAATTCTCTTAAATAGACGTTATTTTTAAAAAAATAAGTTATATGGGTTTATATATGTATTAAATTCAAGTATTCTTTTTATATTTAAATTAGATGGAAATTATGATAATTTAGTTTAGGGCAAGAGTATAAACTTAAATAATATATTATTACAATTGTATTGTAACTTTTGGTATAACGAGGCTATCAGAATGAATTTATATTTTAAAGAAACTGGTAAAAACAACAGTGAAACCATAGTATTCCTCCATGCAGGTATGTCTTCAGGTTGGATGTGGGATAAACATGTAGAATCATTAAAAGATTATCACTGCCTGGTCCCAGACCTCCCTGAACATGGAAAAAGCATGGAAATAAAACCATTTACAATAGAAAGTGCTGCAAATGAAATCATTGGCATTATTAAAGAAAGGGCACATGGAGGAAAAGCTCATATCGTTGGATTATCTCTTGGCGCGCAGGTAGCCGTTCAAATATTAAGCATGGCTCCAGAAGTTGTTGATCATGCAGTGATTACGGGGACATTGGCTCGTGAAGTTGGATCCGGCCTTTCAATATTTATGAACATTTTTTATAAAATTTACATGCGCCTCAAGGATGTTGATTTTTTCATAAAAATGGGCATGAAAGCACAATCTATACCTTTAAAATATTTTGAAGACGTTAAAAAAGATACAAAAGCATCAACATGGAGTTCTTTAAATAACATCACTCGTGAAAACAGAGCGTTTAGAATACCTGAAAATTTATGCAGATCAAAAAACAGGGTGCTGGTACTGATGGGAGAAAAAGAGGTCAAAGTTGTGTATGAATCAGCTTTAGACTTAAATAAATGCCTTCCAAATTCTAAAGTCTATAAAGCGGCTAATTTAGGCCATACCTGGCCTTTAGAATCACCAGAACTTTTCAGCAATGTTGTAATGGCATGGATAAATGATAATCCATTACCTGATACTTTGAAGCTGTAATTTGAATAAATTTATTAAAATAAAAAGAGAATATAAAATTAAATCAATTATTTTTTTTAAGTGAGAAATTATGAGTTTATATATCAAAGAAACAGGTAAAAGTAACAATGAAACAATAGTATTTCTTCACGGTGAGGGAATAGCCGGATGGGTGTGGGATGAACAATTAAAGGCGTTCAGTGATTATCACTGCATTATTCCGGATCTACCTGGACACGGAAAAAGTGCTGAAGTAAAATCATTTAGTGTACAAAGTGCTGCAGATATGATTATTGATATAATAAAAAATAGGGCCAAAAATGGAAAGGCCCATCTTGTGGGACTGTCTTTGGGTGCTCAAATTATAGTTCAAATTTTAAATACTGCTCCTGAAGTGGTAAACCATGCTTTAATCAGCGGAGCTATCGTACGTAACTTTCAACCTACTGAATCATTTTTAAAGCTCCTGGACAACCTTATCGCGCTTTATTTGCCGGATAAAGATAAAACTATTCGTATAATGAGTTATGTGAGATCTTACAACATACCAAAAAATCTCCGCAGTAAGTTTAAGGAATCCACCTATGTTATTGAACCTTATTCTTTAGATAAAATCCTCAGGGAAACTATACTTTTTAAAATGCCGGATAACCTTGAACATGCAGATGTGCCTGTACTGGTGATGACAGGTGAAAAAGACTACAGAATTATTAATGAATCTGCATTAAATCTCTTAAACACGCTTCCAAATTCTAAAGGAGCAATGGCTTTGAAGGTAGGACATTTATGGAATATAGAAAACCCTGATCTGTTTAACAATGTCTTGAGAAGCTGGTTAAAAAGATATTAATCCTCAGGACATGTTATTGAGTTAAACATATACTAACTGTTTTTGGGGTGGCAGTATAAACGAGAAACTTAGAAAAGAATGGGATGCCGAAAGGAAAATTGAGCATAAATTCAACAGGATTATAAACATTTCCACGAGTAAAGTTATGGAAATAGTAAAAGATAGAAAACCTATGATTTTCGGCAATTTTCATTATGGTTCAATAGGTATTAACCCAAAATACCTTGTAATATGGTATCTTTTTGAAAAAGATAGTGATTTAAAAGAAGCGGAAGCCAGTGGTCTGGTAGATGAATTAAAAAAATTGACATTAATGGAGTTAAAGAATAATAGTTATCCTGAAAGTGCATTAAGTGAAATACAAATTGCTTTCACATCTGATGAGGATATACAAAAAGAAACGGGTGGCAATTACTGGTATTATTTTAAATAAAAGCAATCCTGTCTTTTTAAGTGTTTATTTTAAAATAAGGTTTTCCAGTTTATAGATGATATTTTTGATAATTAAATATCATGAAAATTATTTCACTTTTTTTGTAGTGTTTTAGATAGTTTTATATATAGCGTCATACGATATACCGTAGTGTGATATAACGCGTCACGATGTAGATCAGGGATTAATATGGATATAAAAAAATTGCAAAATAAATATTTACCATTAACTGAAGCGGCTTATTATATTCTCATATCTTTAAATGAGCCAAGACATGGATATGGAATAATGCAGCACGTTGAAAAGCTCACAAATGGTCGTATTAAGATCGGTGCAGGAACTATGTATGGAAATCTTTCCCGAATGGAAAAAGAGGGATTGATAACATCAGTTGCAGAAGAAGATCGTAAAAAAATCTATGGACTTAGCGAAAAAGGGAAAATTGTACTGAAATTGGAACTTGAACGTTTAGAAGAACTTATTGAGCATGGTAAAAATGAAATGAGGAATTAGCATGGGTGAAACTAAAACTGCTTGCCACTGGTGGTGGGGCTGGAACCCAGAAAAAATAGAAGACTGGCTTGAGGAGATGGAACTTGGGGGTTGGAACTTATTTCAAGTTGATTTCAATCATATCCGTTTTAAATTTGAAAAGGGAGAAAGCAGGAAGATGAGGTACTGCATCGACTATCAAGAAAATGTTGATGAAAACTATTTTGAGCTTTTTAAAGATTATGGCTGGGAACTAGCTGATGATGGAATTTTACCAGGGGTATATTTGGCGTAAATCCTACGAAAATGAAAGGCAGAGTATTTATACTGATACAATGTCCTTGATTGAAAGAAACAACCGCCAGCTTTGGATTGTTGGAATTTTGATAACCATGGATGTAATTGTATTTTACTCTACATTTGAGGGTGGTCATATAGGAATAGGGTTATGACTGCTTTTTTTAATGATTTTAGCCTTAGGGTACATTATGATGCAGCTTTACCTGTATAATAAAAAACTGGAAAAAAATGAAATGAAGCTTTGATATTTAAAATTTTGTTATTAAATAGCTGATGCATATAAGTTTTTAAGGATTGGGGATTAAAATGGGAGAAACTAAAACTGCTTGCCACTGGTGGTGGGGCTGGAACCCAGAAAAAATAGAAAACTGGCTTGAAGAAATGGAATTAAACGGCTGGAATCTGGTCAGTGTAGGTTTTGCTTATATAGTCTTTAAATTTGAAAAAGGAGAAAGCAGGAAGATGAGGTACTGCGTTGACTATCAAATTAACGTGGGAAATAATTATTTTGAGCTATTTAAAGCGGATGGTTGGGAATTAGCAGATGATAAAATCATTCCATGGTATATCTGGCGTAAACCCTATGAAAATGAAAGGCAGAGTATTTATACTGATACGAAATCATTAATTGAGAGAAATAATCGATTGATCAAGACTGTTGGTATTCTGGTGCCTTTAGAAATAGTTGTATTTTATCTCCTTTTAGAACACAATTCGGGTATAGTATGGGCACTGGTATTCATTGTTTTAATACTTACCTTCCTTGGATATGTGACAGCACAGCTTTACCTGTATAACAAAAAGCTTGAAAAAAGTGAAATAAGGTTATAAACACAGTACAGTAGAGAATTAAATAAAATAGGAGATGGGGGGGGGGGAATCATGGACAATAACAGTGTTTTGATGCCATTGGTAGTTATATTATGCGGTTTTTTGGGGATGATAAATTTGATTAATCAGAGAATTGCAGAATCTTCTTTGCAATATTGGTTATGTTTCATTTCAGGGTTATTGGTCGCATTTATTCTAATTCTGGTATTTAAGATATTTATCAACATGAAAAATTCACAGGGAAATTAGAATAGTCCAATATTTTTCTCAATTTTTCCTTCTTATAATGAAATAGCCGTATATTGAGATGTAACATAAAATAGCAAATATTAAAAATGGTATTTTGCTGGCTTCAATAAAAGAAGTGTAATTACTGGGCGTAAGAGGAGATTGTCCCATAAAAATGTTTAGAACGGCCAGAGTTACTCCCATTCCCATCATCTGGCCCACTACCCTCATGGTGTTCAACGTAGCAGTGGAAACTCCATAAAACTTATTTTCAAAGTACCCTACTGAAATTTGAGTACTGGAAGAAGCAGAAAGTCCATATCCTGACCCAATAACTGCAAGGGCAACCACTATAAGCCATAAATTTGTGTTCTCTCCTAAAAACACAAGTAGAGTTAACCCTACTGCAGTCAGCGCCATTCCTATAGCTGCTATAAAACGGGGCCACAGGAACTTCAATAATTTACTCTCTGAAATCGAGAATATGGCTATAAAAACAGATTGAACACTTAATAATAATCCTGCCTGGTCAGGACTTAATCCTTTTATGTTCTGAAGGTACAGAGTTAAAAGGAAAATGGTGAATATGCCTGGGGCGTAGTTTACAAGGGATGTTAAATTGTTAATGATGTAAACCCTGTCAAATAACAATTTAGGATGTATAAGGGGATTTTTAACTATTTTTTGAAGCCATATGAAGATTAGAACTCCTAAAGAACCTAGTATTAACGTTATAACCCCAAAGTAAGTGGTAATCTCTGAAAAACCCACCATTATCCCAATTAGTGATAATGCAAAAACTGAAGTGCTGATCAGGCTGATATTTTCATTTTCATTATCTTCAAGTTTTTCTTCTAACTTAAGGAGGATAAGCAGTGCTGCTACGCCGAATGGCACAGCAAATGCAAAAATAGATCTCCAGCCTAAAAACTGGGTTAAAAATCCACCTAAAATAGGTCCAGTGGAAAGCCCGACATAACTTACCCCTACACTTACAGAAAGTGCCCTGCTTTTATCCTTTTTCTTGAAAACAGATGCAATCAGGGAATACACATTTCCAAAGATCATAGCCCCTCCAACGGCCTGTAAAATTCGGGATATTAATAGTATGGTTCCAGAAGGGGCTGCAGCAGATAAAATACTTGCCAGTGTGAATATTATTATTCCATAGGTCATAATTTTCTTTTTGCCATAGTTATCTGCTATTTTACCAAATGGAATTAAAAATATGCCTGTAAAAAGTAGGTACGATGTTGGAATCCACCCTAAAAATATGGAATTAAGTGCAAATGTTTCTCCGATTTCGGGCAGAGCAATATTTACAGAAGAACTTATATATGCAACCATAAAACTGACCAGAATACTTACCCACAGCGCATATCTCGCAGTGGTTTTTGTTTCGGCAGAGTCCATAGTATTATTTAGTTGTAAAATGGTATAAACATTGATATTAATTAGAAGAATTGAATTGTTTTAAAATGTTCATGATGATCCTATGCACGGTTTATACTTCAGGTTAAACTGTCTCGGTTAATTTAGTTAAAAAATTCTAATTTATTTAAATTAACGATTTAAATTATAGCAATATTCTGGACATGAATGTTAAAAAATTATTAGGTGCATTTTAAATAATTTAATAATAGAATAATGATTATTAATGAAAAAGATAAAAAAAATCTTTAATAAATGGGGATATTCTATGAAAATAGGAATTATCATTCATTCCAGAACTGGCCATACACATTTTGTTGCCCAGAGGCTCGAGGAAAAGCTTTCTGCAGATGGGCATGCGGTAGATATTCAACAGTTGAGACTAGCGGGAGGGCAGGATGCCCCTGGCAAAGATAGCATGATCCAAAATCCACCTGATTTAAATGGGTATGATAGAGTTATATTTGGAGCTCCAGTACATGCCTTTTCCCTTTCAAAGGTAATGGAAGCTTATTTGACACAAGTTTCATCTCTTACAGGTAAAACTGTGGCATGTTTTGTTACCAAGGGATTACCGTTTGACTGGACTGGTGGAAATCGTGCAATTAATGAACTGAAGGAAATTTGTGAATCTAAATGGGCTACTGTTTCTGGAACAGGGATTGTAATCTGGAACAAAAACCGCCAAAAACAGATTGATGATCTTGTCGAAAAATTCAGCAGATTAATTGATTTAGATGAATAAAATGGGGATTATACTATGAAAATAGGTATTGTTGTTCATTCACAAACAGGTAACACCTGCAAAGTCGCTCAAAAACTTCGGGAGAAGCTTTCAGCATCTGGGAACGATGTAGAAATTCAGAGGGTGAAAATGGTAGGAGGCGATAAACCGCAGGGTAAAGATATAAAGATTGAAAACCCTCCGGATGTAGGTAAGTACGATGCATTAATTTTTGGAGCTCCTGTACATGCCTTTTCCCTTGCACCTGCCATGAAAGTATATATGGAACAGATTGCATCACTTCAGAATAAAAAAGTGGCATGTTTTGTTACAAAAGCCCTGCGTTTTAACTGGACCGGCGGAACCCGTGCAACTGGTCAAATGAAACAAATTTGTCAGGATAAAGGCGCAGTAATGTCTGGAACAGGGATTGTGGTATGGAACAAACACCGCAATGAAAAAATTGCCGAGCTGGTTGAAGAATTCAGCGGCTTATTTGACTTATAAATGAATAAAAAGGTTTTGTCATGAACCTAGAAATTTACTATTTCTCTGGGACTGGAAATTCATTAACTGTAGCAAAGGATATTGCAGAGAAAATGGGTGGTGATTTGATATCAATACCGTCTGTAATGGATAAAAAAAGTATAACAACTGATTCAGACGTGATAGGTATTGTTTTTCCGGTATATTACTTGGGAACTGTCAATATTCCCCTTGTTGTGCAGCGATTTGTCATGAAACTGGATGGGATAAGTACAAAATATATCTTTGCAGTGTGTACATTTGGTGGAGGGGCTGGTTCCACATTAACAATTCTGGATGAACAACTCAAGAAGCGTGGAGGCCAGCTTGCATCTGGATTTGGTGTTCAAATGCCGCAGAACGCTTTTAGAAAGCCTTTTGAAAATAAAACAAAACTTTACAGTAATTGGAAAGATAAAAAACTTGATTTTATTTGTGAACATGTCAAAGCAAAGGACGGCTGGTTTGATACCGATGGGTTATTCATTGGTCTGGTTGTGGCTATTATAGAAAGGATGATGAAAGTTGGTTTTTTAAATAGATCTTCCCTAAGATCAATGAAAAAAACAGCACGTCTTCAGGAAGATTCGGATTTAAAATTAGATGAAGTCATTCATTTTATGGATAGAAGTTATAGCACTGATGAGAATTGTACGGGCTGCGGTACATGTTCGAAGGTTTGTCAGGTGCGTAATATTGAAATAGTGGATAATAAACCGGTATGGCAGCACCACTGTGAGAACTGCCTGGCCTGCATCAAATGGTGCCCGCAAAGTGCAATTCATGGCTATGGGGAACTACCTGGGGGCTATCATCATCCGGATGTGAATATTTTGGATATGTTAAGGGAAAGTGATTAACGGGGGATTTTATGGGCACTGAAATTTATTATTTCTCAGGAACTGGAAACTCCTTATATATAACTCTGGAATTACAAAAAAGGATTCCAGAAACGGAATTAATACCTATAGTGGGCCTTTTAGATATGGATGCCGTAAAAACCAGTGCAGAAACAGTGGGGATTATATTTCCTATCCATCTTGCAATGGCCCCTCCAATTGTAATTGAATTTTTGAAAAAGATGGACTTAAAATCAGCAAAATATATATTTGCAGTCGCAACACGTGAAGGCAGTCAGCACAGGGCATTCGCTGATTTTAAAAAGGTACTGGGCAAGAAGGGTAAAGATCTAAACTCCTATTTTACTTTGAATATGGCAAGCAACGACCCCAAGTTTAAAAACTGGCACCCGGCAGCAGCAGAAGAACTGGCAGATATAGAATCTGAAATTCAAAATAATCTGGAATACATTCAGGATATTATTTTAAACAAAGATGAAAGCCATGAAAAAGACACTCATTTCACTGTTGATATGCCTCTTTTCCCGATTTTCTCGCTGTTCCTTCCAGTTCTTAATAAATTTTATAATGTTGAGTTTTATGCTAATTCAAAATGTACAGGTTGTGGAACCTGCAAAAAGGTTTGTTTATCTGGCAAGATAAAGATGGTCAATGGAAAGCCGGTATGGCAGAAAAATGTAGATAGTTTCTTCTGCCATGCATGTTTAAATTACTGCCCAGAACAAGCGGTTCAAATTAAATCTAACCTCTTTTTAAAGTCTTACACTGAAGAAAATGATAGGTATTCTCATCCTTATGCAACAGCAGATGATATTGCAGGACAGAAAAATAATTTAAAGTATTTTCAATCAACTTGGGAATAATCCACAAATTTTTTCCGGCATCAGGTCAATTTGTCATAGAAGATTGGGTATGAATAAATTTATAAGGAAGTTAATTTGAAAAAAAATATAAATGAAGCTCATGCGATACTTTGAGTCTGATTTACAGGAGTTCCTATGAAGAAAGTGTTTTTGTGGTGGTTAATAGCAGGTAGTAAAGGCGGGGAAAACCGCGCCAGGATAATACTTGAATTAAATAGAAGACCATATAATGCTAATAAACTTGCTCAAAAGCTTTCACTTGATTATAAAACAATAAGGCATCATATAGATGTTTTAGAGGAAAATAACCTGGTAAAATCCACTGGAGAAACGTATGGTGCATTATATTTCCTTTCTGATGAAATGGAAAAGGGATTTGATATATTCCTGGAAATTTGGGAAGAATTTAAAGAATGATAAAATTGGAAAGAAAAGGTAAAAAACATGTTAATGGAAATTAATTTATTTGGACTGCCAGATATAATACCTACTTTGTTAATACTGGTTAAATACTCTGCTTTAATAACAAGCGTTGCAAATATCTGCCTTTTAGCAGGTATGCTCTATGTATACATGGAAAGATACCTGAAAGTTAAGTCCAAATTCACCACAACTCTGGTTTTATTTGCGTCACTTTTCCTGATTCAAAACATTTTATTTTCGATTTATTTCTTATTCAGCATCCCTGAAACTCTTTTCAATGCTATTCTTCCTTTTATATTTTTGGGTCTTGAATTTACAGCCTTAACATTGCTTTTAATGGTAACAAGGGAATAATTATTAATATTTTTTAAGTATACTCTTCAATAATTTGATTTTTTTTAATTGAAGGGTTTAAATTCATTTTTTAATATAAATTCATTGATTTTTTGGGAGGGAATTTGGAGGGAAATCCCACACTAATGTGAGGAAAATTTGGAAAAATTACTTTTAAGAGTTTAAACAAGATTTAAGTATTCAATAAATTATAAAAAATGAAACTCATTGATCAAATTGTAAATTAGATAAAAAAACATCATTTGAGTTTTAGAATTCAGGTAGGGGCAATTAGAATGATTAATAGTAAGGAAATTAAATCGGTCAAACTGGCATCGTTTACAAAGATGACGGCTTCAATTTATGGAGTTTTGGGCTTTATTGCAGCTTTAGTGATGTTAGTAACGTTAATAATCATGCAGACTGTGGGAGTTATTCCTCAATTGGCACCTCAATGGGGGCAGTTTAATTTTGTAACAGGATTAGGAATACCTTTACTTGTACTCCTTCCAATAGGTGCGTTTTTCATTACAATAGTAATAAGTCTTTTCTCAGTAATGATTTACAACGTATTAGTACCAAGATTAGGAGGTATAAGGTTAGAATTAGAAGGTGAAGATGTAGTAAAAATTCCGGTAATTTCTTTTTCCTTGATTTTATCAGCAATAGGAGCTATATGGGCATTTATAGTGGGATTATTAACGGCGGCATTAATTGCACCACTGTTTTCAGTAATAAGTACTCCTTCTATAGCATCTAATATCACAGATAATTTAACTAACACTACTGGAGCAACAGTAATAAGTATTTCTTCTGTAACAACTAATATCACAACTAATTTAACTAATACTACTGGAACAACTATACCTGACGGCACATTTGGAGCTGCAGGAATAATATTGGCCTTGTTGTTAGTAATAGGACTGCCTATACTGGCATTCGTATTTGGATTTATATGGAACGCATTATTTGCACTATTTTATAACTATTTAGTTACCAGAGTAGCTAAAATTAAGTTAGAATTTGCCAATATAACTGGAAGCTTACACGAACTTAAGCATGTACCTGTAATACCAACAGCCCTGGCTGTGGCCCTGGTTTTCACATTATTAGGAATAATATCTGGTATCTTAGATGGAAATTATGGCGAATTTATAACCAATTTCGTGTTCTACTTCATAGAAACAGCGTTAGTCGCGCTTTTATATAACTACCTGGCACCTAAAATTGGTTCAATTAAAATTAATATGGTATAATGAATTTGATTCAAGTTCACACCACCTCCGTGAAAAATGGTAACTTGGTCCATGAAGTGTAAACCTCTGGGGTTCACATCATGGACCAGGACTTCCAAAAACCAAAATAAATGGAAGGGAGTTTGGGAAAAATGAAATCAATACTAATTTTATATTCTTACCACCACCATAATACTGAAAAGATCGCTAAGGCAATTGCCCAAGTTTTAAGTGCAGATATAATATTGCCGAAGGACGTAAATCCAGAATCACTTCAATATTATGATCTCATTGGTTTTGGTTCGGGAATATATGGTGCAAAACATGATGAATCTCTGCTTAAGCTTGCAGATAGGTTACCTGAAGTTAATAATAAGGATGCATTCATTTTTTCAACTGCAGGAATAACGGGGAAATCCAAAATCTCAAAAGATCATTCTACACTCAAATATAAACTGGAATCTAAAGGTTATACTATCATTGATGAATTCCAATGCAAAGGTTTTAACACCAACAGTTTTCTTAGACTATTTGGAGGAATGAATAAGGGTAGACCTAACATTGAAGACCTGAAACATGCGGAAGAATTTGCTAAGGGCATGATTTCAGAATAGATCGGTTAAACTATAAAAGAAAGATAAATATCATCATAACTGAGCATAAAGTAATCTAAATAGGGATAAATACTTATGAAAGCAATTATATGCAAAAAATAAGGATAGCCTGAAGTTCTTCAACAGAAGTAGAAAAACCTGTTCTAAAGATAATGAGATATGGTAAAACTATATGATGCAACAGTATCAACATGTGATGTTGAAATTCGAAAATTTAAAATTCCCATGTGGTTATGGCTCCCTGCAAATAGGATTTGGCATCAGAGGACCAGGACAAAAAATATTAGGTCAGGAATTAATCTGATAGGAGGTAAGCAACTTACTCAAATGCAACGGTGAAATGGCGATTTAAATGTTAATTCCTATTTTTATGGTTATCATGTCTCTGTTATTGCCTTATTTAATAAATTGTTGGTTAAACATTATTCATATTCTTGTTTTTAATCTCCTGGATTGCATACACATCCTGTTTATGACAAATTTTTGATAGTTATTGGATTTAGGTTTAGGGTAGTAGTGGTTAGTGTGCATGGAATTGGATTTAAAATGAATATATTATTATTCCTATTGACAGATTATATTCATGGCAATTAATAGTCAAAATTGGAGAGAAAAATATGCCGCAGGAAATCAAAACAATTGAATTGCCCATTAAGTTAGGTGTAATTAAATTAGGCAGTGTAAACTGTTACATTGTAAAAAACGGTAATGATTATGTATTAATTGATACAGGGCCTTCAAATAAACGTTTTGACCTTGAAAAAGAACTGGAAGATGCAGGCTGCACACCCGAAAATCTTAATCTTATAATTTTAACCCATGGAGACTTTGATCATACTGGTAACGCGGATTATCTACGTGAAAAATTTGATGCAAAGATAGCCATGCACTATGGAGATTTAGAAATAGTCAAGCATGGAGATATGTTCTCCAACAGAAAAGGTAATTTTCTAATTAAAATGTTAGCTCCTATCCTCTTTAGCTTTGGTAAATCAGAAAGATTTAGGCCTGATCTGCATATAGATGATGAACACAGCTTCTTAGAATATGGTTTTGACGCTAAAGTTATCTATCTTCCTGGGCACTCTAAGGGTTCTATAGGGGTTCTTACAGATGATGGCAATCTATTTTGCGGCGATCTGTTTACAAATAATAAAAATCCCGCTTTAAACTCTATTATTGATGATGATGAAGAAGCTGATGCAAGTGTTGAAAAATTAAAAGGTATGGAATTAAAAACAGTTTATCCGGGACATGGAAAACTGTTTTTATGGGCTGAATTTTTAGAAAAGTAAGCTTGAGAGCTGTGAAAATGTTTTTAATTCGTTTATTTTTATCAATATGAAATTAAATGGGCTTTTGATGTGCCTGAATGATATAAAAAAGGAGTTAGTATGGATAAATACCTTAACCCGAATTTTAAAAATTCTGCACTCATAACAGTCGATGTACAAAAAGATACACTGGATGGCCAACCATTTGAAATCCAAGGTACTTCTACCGCTTTGCCGTATATGAAGCAGTTATTGGATACGTATCGTGCGTACAAGCTTCCAGTAATACATGTTGTAAGGATCTATAAGACAGACAGGTCAAATGTTGATTTATGCAGAAGGAAATTGATTGAAGAAGGCAATCCCATACTTGAAGAGAATAGTCCAGGTGCAGAATTAGCGGAAGAACTTTTGGGTGATGATTCTGTACGAATTAATTCAAAACTCTTACTTTCAGGTGGGATTCAAAAAATAACTGAAAATGAAGTGATAATTTACAAACCGAGATGGGGTGCGTTTTACAACACCCCTCTTCAAGAATATTTGCAGGGATTAAAAGTGGACACGCTTGTTTTTGCAGGGTGTAACTACCCAAACTGCCCAAGAACATCCATATATGAAGCAAGTGAAAGGGATTACAGGGTTGTTGTTGCTGAAGATGCTCTTTCAGGATGTTATGCACGAGGAATAAAAGAAATGGAAAATATCGGAGTGCTTGTTGATACAACTGAAAATATAGTACATATGGTCCGCGACCAGATGGATTAAAGATAAATTATAAAAATTTGGATAATAATGTCCTGATTATTTAAAGAACTGTCTTAATGACATTTGAAAACATAGTTTGAGATGTCTAGGTTGCCAACACAGATGAAGGAAGAAAAATGACTAATTTACCAAAAGATGTCAAAATAGTTATAAATGATTATATATCGATATTTTTAATACAAAATTGCTGGATTTAATGGAATCATTCTATCTTATCGGTTCTGCGGCATTAAATGATTATAACGGTAAAAGTGATATTGATTTTATTTCTATAATTAAAAAGGAAATAAACACTTCTGAAGTGGAAAAAATTAAAGAAATACACAAAAAAATGGGGTCTAAATACCTTAAAAGCAAGTTAAAAGGTTCCTATGTTACACCAAAGCAGGTTAAAGTACTGGATAAAAATGAAGTACCTGTTGTGTATTTTGATGGGAAACATGTAAGAGATAATGGTAAATCTGGAAATACGGGTATTGTAGCGGGGTTCATATTGAAAAATTATGGTATAACAGTGACAGGCAAGCCTCCAGAACACTATGTTCCACATATATATGTTGATGATTTAGTCAGCTATGTTAAATTAAATGCAAATACCTAATGGACTAACTGGACTGCAAAGGTATCAAAAAGAATTTCAGTAATAGCACCTTGGCGCTCTTTGGGCAAAAAGTGGAGTGGGGAGTGCTGAGCATCTCGACTTTATTATACTATGTATGAAGGGACATAGTATCAAAATAGGAAGCGGGAAAGTATGTATTGGAGAGGGTTCCTCCTTATTTTGAAAAGATATTAAAGGAAGCTTTAAGAATCCGTAAGGGTGAATCAAAAAGTTATTATAGTTCTCCTTTTAGGCGCAGGAAGGATACATTATCGTTTATGTGGTATATGATTCACTAGTTCAATGATTAAAAATTTAAATAAGTACTGGGACTTATTTTATTAAATAATCTTTTTTATATAATTTTAGACTTTAAAACTCTCTAAAAAATTTATTTTTCGTAAATATTAATTTTTAAAACAGATAATGTGATGTAATTGTCGACATATTTATATACTACTGCGATATAATCACTACTACGATTATATCGTAGTAACGATATAATCCTAACTACGATATATTTATAAACATATTATAAAAAGGAGGCTTTAAATGGCTGAACCATCAATTAAAATGAAAAAAGACCTAAATTACCAGTTATCAGGTTTAAATTACAGGTTAATGACAGCAGTTCTTTTCTGGTGCGGTTTAATAGTGATGTCCGGTATGTACCTTACTATACCTCTGATCTCAGTATTTTCAACATCCTTCAATATATCACCAAATGATGCGGCGTGGACCAGTACCATTTTTTGTATATTCTTTGCCGCCGGCTGCCTAGTTTATGGACCTTTATCTGATAGATATGGTCGAAAAAAAATTATTTTAATAGGTATGGTCCTGTTAACCATCGTATCACCACTTGTAGGTTTATTTGATAATATTTACTGGATTATTGCTCTTCGAGCAGTTCAGGGATTGGTTGCTGCTACATTTTCGCCGGTGGCACTGGCTTATATTGTGGAAATGTTTCCAGATACTAAAAAGCTGACAGCTACAGGTTTTCTGGTTACAGGATTTTTAATGGCAGGAATAACTGGCCAGGTCATAAGTGGTTTCATTAACCAGTATTTAAGCTGGAATTACGTGTTTAGTATAATGGGACTATTTTATCTCATCACTATTTTCATTGTAATGGCTTTTTTACCTTATGATGATATTCAACGCCCTAAAAGCAGTGTTATAAGAGCTATTGTCCAGATGGGATCGTTATTTAAAATAAAAACACTGGTACTTACATATGCAGTGGATATAATGCTTTTAATGTCAATGATGTGCATGTACACCGCACTGGAATATTATTTAAGTGGACCTCAATTTGGCCTAAACAGCCAGGAAATTCTGTATATACGGGCCGTAGGGATAATAGGTATTCTTTTTGCTTCAACTTCAGGTTTACTTGCCAAAAAATTCCACTTTTTCAATGTTCTCATTGCAGGATTACTAATAGCTGCAGTAAGCCTTATATTGTTAGGAATGGTCTCTAATGTGATACTGCTCACTGTATTAAGTGTGGTTTTCGTGGCAGGTATGGCAGTAGCAACTCCAAATGTTATTGAGCTTATAGGTCAACTTGGAGGAAAAGCAAGAGGATCTGCTCTCTCAATTCATACGGTTGTTCTATTTATAGGAGCAGGTATAGGTCCTATTCTTGCTACTAACCTGTTAACTACTGGAATCAGTTCATTACCTTATTTAGTCATGGGTATTATGCTGATTATTGGAGTTGGACTGTCATTTTTAATCAAAAGATCATTCAACAACGAACCAGTTGGAAATTAAATTTTATTATTTTTTTTAAAAGAGGATCAATAAAATTTATATCGGTATAACGAGATACTTTTCATGAAAAGTGTACAGGTGTGGTTATGTGGATGTAGCTGAAATATGGGAGTACTTGGAACGTGTGGAAAAGGTGATACATTCAAAACATCATAAAGCAGCCAAAAAATATGGTTTAACACTGGAACAATTCCATTTACTTATAGAGCTGGATGAGCTGGAATTAGATATAATTTCTGAAAAGGCTTTACCTCCTACAATTGGGGAAATAGCTGCAGATATTGGTAATGCACCTCATACGCTGTCTGGGAGAATAAAAAGACTTGAAAAAAAAGGTCTGATTAAAAAAATACGGGATGAAAAAGATCTCAGGATAAATCGGGTTGTTTTTACGGAGAAAGGACGAGATCTAATCAATAACATTAAAAAAGAAACCGGTGACGAATTCATCCATAAAGCTGCTAAAATGGATGAAAAAATGTTAAAGGATCTTTTAAAGGGTTTAAAAGAATTAAATGAAAGTTTATCTGAATGAATATCAATGTTTAATTGTATTTCTAATTTTTAAGTATTTTCTAAATTAACAAATAACATAATAGTTTGCTGCCAGTCCTATATTCCGAAGACGCATAGTGAATGGAAAATTTGTAAGCATGGAAAGAGGTTGTTTAAATGACACCAAAATGTAAAATAACGGTTTTAAAGAATAAACTAACCTAAAATGTTAAGGTTTTGTATATTGTATGTTATATGTTGTATATTTTAGAATATAAATAACTAATGTTATATTAAATTAAATTGTACAATTTATTATAGGTATATTTTTAAAATGTAATCTTATTAAATTTATATCTATTTTTTAAGGTTATTATGTTAAATTTTATATAAAAAAATGATATTTGACTATACTGGATATAAATATAATCAATTATACTAAAATTCATATTTAAAGAATAACATAATATTTAACATAAATTATTTGGCTTGTTTAGAATTATTAAAATATGTAAATATAATAATAAATGAAAAATTATAATTGGGTTACCTTACATAATTAGAGATGACATTAACAAATTAAATAGAATATATTTATTAAACGGTTTATCAATAAGATAATAGAATTAAGTGGAGTGGAAAAAAATTCCTAAAAAATCTAATGAACCGGAAGTTAGTATTAAAGACTTTGAGAAAGGCGCTATGTTGATAAAAGATTTAATTAGAAAAGATCTTTTAGAATTTAATTTCGGACCTTCAAGCATGGGCTTTTCTGCTAAAGAGCCATTAAATCCTAACATAACTGCTGAATATGAAATTCAATGGGAAGATGTAAATAGTATATTAAATGAAGTAATGGAAGTTACATATCTAATTCTTTCAAAAGAGGAGAGAGAACTTGTTTTAAGCCTGAAAGATAAAGAACTTGTCAAAACTTTTAAAGAAAGATGTAAGATATTAAGAAGAGAAATTATTAATAAAAACATTAAACGTGTATTTGAATTACAAATGAATTGTAAGACATCTATATTAAAGGATTTGGAATGGGAAATCATCGTTAAACGTAGAAATGAAAGGGGAAATTCATTAAAGTTTCCAACAACATTGATTAGAATGGAAACAAATCCTATAAAACGAGGATATGATGAAAGTAAGAATTTATTAGTATTTGAAAGTGATTTGGGGAAAATTGAGTATTTAATTAAAGAATTTACTAAAATTAAGAATTTATTGGAAGAAGAAGAAAATAAGATGGGGGTGGAAAAATGAGATTCGATTTATCAAATAGGAGTATTATTGAAGATCAAAATGGAAGTGTAGCTATCCCTAGACGTGTAGTACCATTAGGACTTGGAGAAAGACGCGATAATGTAGTAATAGTTCCTAACAGGGTAATACCTCAAGAAGGAGAACCTAATTTACGTTGGATGCCTGAACGAAAAGCTTTCAACTTCGAAGAAAATCATTTAGTAGCTTCATCTTTTTGGATTAAAAATAGAAAAAACAATTTAAAATCTGAGAATGAGTTTTTACATTCATTGATTAAAGAGGTAAGATTAGTCAAAAAAGAATTTGATGAATTAAGTATTCGGCAAATATGTTTTTCAGAAATTAAAGAAAAAATCCCTAAATTATGGGATAACTTTGATGAAAACGATAGCTATCATGATGAATTATTAATAATAATAGAACGAGCTACCCAATCTATGCATTCAGAGGATTTAAATATAGAATATATTTCTTTACTTGAAGATGCATTATCCTATGTAGAGAAAACAGACATAAATGAGGAAGATGTTGAAGAAATTGGCGAAAAATTTATGGAATGTGGTTTATCAATTACTTCACGGATATCTGGACTTTCAGAGTTATACTAAATCGAGGTCTTACTATTGAATTCATTCTTTTATTTAGATACAAATATTTGCATTGACAGATTATTTGGAAATGATTCAAAAGCAATGGAAGCAACTTTTGAAAAGATGAATAATGCTAATGAATTATGTATTTCTGAATATGTCGTAGGTGAATTTATAAGAACTGTTCTATTTGATTGTTGTGCTTTGCATACTATCATTCTAGAAGAAGAAAACATGACGGATGTGTATCGAAGAATTAGAAAAATGTGTAGCCATGAAAATAAATGTTTAAATCGAAAGGGCTCACGTTACAATTTAATATTAAAAAATATGGATTATCCCGCACCCCAAAACCGGAGGAGAACGTTAGCCATTTTATCAAATGATATCCGTTTTTTAAAGAAAAAATTTTCATTAGGCTTGCGTGTTCTTCCAAGTAGTGTAAATTGTAAATTACCATTACAAAAACCAAAAAAGGATAATGGTAGATTTAAAATAGAAATACATTGTGAATCAAATTTTGATAAAGTTAATTGCTCTTTAAAGGATTTTATGAGTAATGAATTAAGTTTTCTTCAAACAATTGCTTCAGGATCTGGAATTAATGAAGCATTTGAAGATTTAAGGGAACTAATATCTAAAATAAGCGATGGATCTCTTCAATCATGTGCACTTAGTCATTGCAAATTGTTAGGAGATAGTATAATTCTCAAAGATTGCCCCTCGTGTTATACATTAATTTCAAGAGATTATCATTTAAAATTGTTATCTGATATTATTGGACAGAAAGCTGATTATATAGAAAAGGCTGAAAAACCAAAATGTTAGAATTAAAAGAAGGATTAATAAATAAATTAATCTCTAAATCTGCAACAAATGGAAATAAGTTACATATCATTTTTTATTTTTAATTAATCATTATTTTTATCCAAATATTCTGCAATTGCTTGGCGAATATGGAAGCTTATAGGATTATAACTTCTTTCTGACATTTTTTTTAATTCTTCTAACATTTTGGGAGGTAATTTAATTGTAATTTGTTCCATTTTATCTTTTACTTTAGGTCTGCCTCTTTTAGTTGTTTCTGACATAGTTTCACCTAACTAATTATTTTAGTTTTAAAGTTTATAAAAGTTTTTAAATATTTAAAGACATTTTTTAAATATTTTTTGAACTTCGTCATATGTATCTATGACGAAGTAAATTATATAATATACGATTTAATCTAGTAAAATTCTGTAAAACTTGGTATTTGTGGTCTGTTTGAGATATATTTAAGTATGTAAAAAATTAGTAGTGGTCAGGCTAGTATGATTCAAGGTCTTAAGTGTTACTATATTGGGTAACTTCTAAATCTAGTCAATTTAATTACATCTACAGATAATAAAATGAACACCTGTTAACTTAACGATTTTATCCAAACGGAAATTTTTCTGATATAGCGGTCAAAATTCCGTTTATATCGTATTGATGCTCTCCTACTGCGTCTGAAACGAAGAATAGGAACTCTTAGTACTTTTTAACCTATTATGGGTAAGTTATAGAAATTCACATCTTTATAACTTATTTCTATAATACTAGAAAATATAAAAATATAGATTTATGAAATAAAATTTCCAACATTGAAAAAAAAAATCTCTTGAAAAGTTTATTATATAATTTATTATAGTATCTCTCGATTTTATTATGTAATTTATATATTTAATTATAAAAATTATAATAGAATATTTCAAAAACAACATGTTGGCTTAATTTTTTAAAATGAAGCTATAATTGAGTTTCCCTCTTAACCAACACTACGTAGGTATCTCAATTAGGATATTGAAGCACTTTGCCTACTCCGTACTCCTCTCACTAAATTTCCACTAATTATCTCGGTTAACGGGGAACGCTGATATATAGTACCGCTTGAGGGAACATGCGGGAGACCTTCTATTACAGAGTAAGGTATATGGAGCTATTTATGGGGCTAATAAAGAGCTTAAAATGACTTTCTCCTCATGCCTTTTCTATACACTGTATGGTATAAAACATATAATCTAAAAAATCTTTTGAAAGCAGATAACATAGAAGTCTAAATAACTTTTAGCCAGGAAATACAATGTACTTTTTAATAATATAATTTTTTAGACGTTTTCTATTATAAAAAAGAGCATATATGCGATGTTTCTATTATGACTATTTCAATGTTTTTTTATTATTTGGCTTAAATGGCTTTAATTCTAATTTAATTAGCCATACCTATAATACAACTCCAATAAAGCTATGTGTAAGTTTCCCGCAAAATAGTGAGTATGCTGGTATCTGGCTGATGTGCGGGAAACTACAAGCAACCGGTATTTAACATCTATTATAGACACATACGATATTTTAACAAAATAATGGCTTAAATCAATTTTCGTATTTTCTATAATATTTAGTTTCAAAAAATACCGTATAATATATACTTATATTACCATTTAACTAATTAAATATAATCCTCCGGTCATTCACGATGAGTTACCCTTTCTTTCAACGTCTAAGTCTCTCTAACATCTTGGAATTTTTAAAATTGAATATTTTTTAATTTATACCATATAGCTTATAGGAAAGTATGAGGAGTAAACGCCATTAGAAAGCTTAGAATCTTCTATAACTTTTTCAGTATTCCCCTTACTGTAGTAGCGAATCTCCCGCATCTTCCCGCACCTCGTACTATATCTCACCATGCTTGAATGAGCTAAATACTTAGTGGAAATTTAGTGAGAGGAGTCTATTACAGTCAGGACGTGTATCTAACCTACTTGACATAGGTACTATCTGGAAATTATGCGGGAAGTTCAATCGTGGCTTCTTTTCTTTCCCCTGCAAATTTCAACCTGTTAAATTTTATTTTATTATAGAAAAAATTATAGAATCAGCTTATTTTTTTTAATTCTATTATAGAAAATATTATAGAAAAATTTAAGGATATTTAATTTTGTTAAATGGGTTATACTCGAATCATGTTTAGTTGTTTTTTATTCATGATTTTAAGATCGCATTTTTATGTTTTTTAAGAAATTCGAGTTTTTTACCAAACGTTTTCTCAAATTCTGGACTTTTTTTAGTAGTAGGGTCTAATATAAGATCTAAAATATCATTATATGCACTCATATGTTCTTCAATAGATTTTTCAACTTTTTTATCTATGTTACTATTTAGTTCTTTAATTTCCTTTTTAAGCTTTAAATTTTCTGATCGTGATAGTTCGTAACCTGTTTTAATTTCTGTAAACTCGGTCATGTTGATTGGTGGTTTAGTAGGTCCTATTGCTACTTTATCCATGTATTGAACATAAACTCTTTGTAACTCATCAGGATTCGATAAAAAGTAAGCATCACGTATTTTATTATCAATGGCATGCCCCATTAGGTGTTCTCTAATTTCTTCAGGCATTCCAGCATTAATCATTTGAGTATTGAAAAATTTACGAAGCATATGGCTTGTTGCTTTGTTATATCTCCCATTTTCAGTTTCCCAGCCAGCAAATTTGTTTAAACGTCTATATATTCCCATTAAACCTTGTACTCTTAATGACCTTTTAGTTTTTTTACGTGTCGTAAATAATGGATCAGAAGGTGTAGGATCAACTCTTTCCAATTTTAAATAATTTTGAATTGCCTTTACGGTTTCTTCGCTTATAAAAGTTGTAAATTCCTTGGTTGTTTTTCCTCTTTTTAAAGTAAATCTACATATTGTCCTTTCTTTTCTTGTATTTTTATCGTAAACTTTTGTAAGACCTTTATTAAAGTCGTCAACTGTAAATCTGAGAATATCATCTCCAGATATACCACTTGAAGCCTCAAATAAGATAAGGGCTTTTACTTTCCAGCTTTTTGCAACTCCAAGCAAGGTTCGAATATCACTTTTACTTAATCCTTTTCGATCATTTGGATTTTCTCCACGTATCCGTTTTCTTTTTGAACGTGGTGTAGGTATATCATGTGAATGAAAAAAATTTTTAATATTAGTACGCCTAGTTTTAAATGTTCCCGGGCTTCTATTTGCTTTAATACTGTATTCTTCGTATTTATCGAACCATTTGGTGATTTGACATTCCCAAGGTGGTGTTCTTTCAGTTATATCATTATATGCGATTTTTAGCATTTCTTCGGGATTTAATTTGTTTAAAGTACAAAAGTCAGCTAATGCATACAAATATGCCCTTTCGCTGTTTGGAGATAAGCCTCTTAACCAGCTATTTACAACATAAATGTCTTTTATTTCAAGAGTTTTATTTTTTATACCTGTCATTTACACCACAATCATATATTTGATTTTTAAAACATAAAACCTTAACATTTACATTAAGTTAATAAAGAAAAATCTTTATGAAGACCTGGCAAAAGAATATTGTCAAAGCGAAGTTACATCATGCCCTGCATTTTCAGAAGGGCAGGAATTCATTACTAGATTTGAAAAACCAGAGGGGTTTTGTGATTGGGCATGGAATGATATCCATAAATTTGTGACAGTTTTGCTCTCCGGAGGTAACTTTTCGAAGGATATATTTCAAGGATGGATGAAAGATGATAAAACTATGATCGCTTGCTGCACTGATGCTATACGGCCGGTGACTTTTAAAATAGAAAGAATTGATGAATAAATATTTAAGAAAGCCTTAATGATTCGATATATTCTTTCAGTGATGTATTTGGGATAATTTGATAAGAAACAGAGCCTGGAACAGATCGGGATGTCATGAAGTTCAGAGCAAAGGAATTTGCGTAATTTTGGGCATCTTTCAAGCTATCCCACTGGTAAATGCCCTGAAAATCTCCATTTTTTTCATTAAGTGTCCATAATTTAGCTCTAAATCCTGGAAGTCCAAGTATAAAAAGCATGGGTATAACTGAAAATGGTTTATTTTTCTCAGGGGACATGCCTGATAAATGGAATCTAACTTTGAAAATAGCAGCATTTTGTCCATTTAATTTTGTGCTCATTACAGCATGCCTGAAAACTTTAAACTGCTGCTTATCTTCCATGGTAATTGTTTTATGAAGACAGTTCTTTGGAAAATGTATTTTTCTTGTTAAAACGTATTTAACTGTCTTTAAGAATGCACTAAAAGGATTTAAGCTCATACTACTCCTCATTGTATAAGTTCATAATTTTAATCGTGTTTTTTAAGAGCTGTTGGGTTGCTAAATGGTTCAGCTGTCCATATGAAGTTGTAAACTCCACTTATGGTTTCAACAAACTCATTATGTTGATTCCATATTCCTATTGCTGTTTGGGATATTAGATTATTTTCTATCCTCTTACAGAAGGTTATAACCATCTCTTTTTCATCTCTAATTACTATTTTAATGTGAGGCACCTGAAATATTTTCATTTCACAGTCCAGTTCACCTATTTCTTTTACTATATCAATTTTATCATCATCAATAGTGCATGAAGGAGCTAATACAATTTTTGTAGTTACTCCTCTTTTAATGACTTTATTTAATCTTTCTTTAAGTTCAGGAATTTCATTTTGAAACATAAAACCCCCTAAAATGAAAAGCGAGTTTTTAGCGCGTGAAATAATTTCAAGTTCTTTGTTTACATTTTTTTCAGGACCATTTACCAGCCATATAGGTGCTGGAACCTTGGGAATCTGGTTTTCATAGATAAAATTCAGTTCAGTCTCTGCACCATCGAGCCGTTCTTTAATTTCTCTCCTTGACTTTTCAAAAATTTCGTGGGGGGGTACAACATTGAACTTTAATGGTTTACCTTTCTCTATTTCGACAAAACCTTTTTTTGCAAGGCTTTTGAGAACTTCATATATTTTGGAACGTGGTACATTTGATTCAAGACTAATTTCAGTAGCTGTAGCACTGATAAGAGATATATTGGCTATATATGCCTTTGTTTCATAATCGGAAAGCCCTAAATTTTTCAGGGCTTTTATTGTATTTTTATTTACAGTCAATTTATGTCACATCCCTCTAATGTTGTTTCACTTTATACTATCTTAGTGACAATAAGTATATAAATTTATTTTGTTTTATTTATTTTAGGTAATCTATTGAGTTGAAAATTCCGGGATTTGAAAATACTGAACTAGATTCTTTACATCTCAAAAGATATGGGGGAGCTATGATGGAAAATGAAGGCTTTGGCACTATGCTTGCTAACGTCATTAAAAACGGATTTAAAAGGAAAGTTCCAATTGGAATGGCAGTATTTGGGCCGATTATTATCATGATGGTACTGGGATATATGGTAACGATAGCGGGTACTGCAGATACTGTAAATATTGGAGTTGTAAATCATGATCAGGGCATGGCAAATGTAAATATTGCCTCAAATATAATTGAAGAGCTTGAAGGGCAGGATAATGTTAATGTGACTTCCATTAATCAAAATGAGATAAGCAGTGATTTTAAAGATAAGTCTATTGACGCAGCTATAGTTTTCCCTGAAAATTTCACCAGGGATCTGGCTATGAAAAAGATTCCTGAAGTGCTGCTGCAGGTTGAAGGCACTGATCAGGTAAAAAGTGCACTTGTTAACCGTGCTTTCCTTAATTCTACAATGGCAGTGGCTGCAGAAAGTGGTAATACAGTAATGCCCTTAAAAATTAGCAATGAAAGTTTCTATGGGGAAGGTTTGAGCTTTACCAATCTTTTCATATACCACATAATGGCTCTTGTTACTCTGTTGATTTCAACAATCATCGGATTATTTGCAGTATTGAGGGATAAAAATAGTAGTAAATCTAATAAAATATTTTTATCTCCAGTTAAGGCTGTTGCAGCTTATATAGTGGGGCTCAGCATATTTGCGTTTATTACGGCTTTAATGGTGTTAGCTTACGTTATTTATGTTATGGGCATCACCATTGTTGGGGATATGGGCAGCACTGTACTTGTAATGCTGTTGATTGCTCTGGCAGGAGTTTCTTTAGGTATTCTTGCAGCTGCAGTTACACGAACTGAAAAACAAGCTCTTGGTTTATTTGGTTTAATTATTATTCTGCAGGTTTTATTTGGAGGTTTATTCATAGCAGTTGCTAGATTCGACTATTATATCCAGCTGATGTCATATTGTCTTCCATTAACCTACGGTCTGGATGCTATGCAGGGTATTGTAATTAAAGGCTTTGGTCTGGGTGATGTAGGAACAGATCTGCTCGCTATATTTGCTATACTTATTGCTGCTTTAGTTTTATCAGTAATTGGTTTAAAAATAGGACAAAATGGGAGTACAATTAAAGATACGGAAGATAAGGAAAAACAAATCATTTAATGATTTATTTTTTCTCTTTTTTATTTTTGAAGGCATTGAAGTTAAGACATTCTAGTAATGTCAATAATGTATATTTTTAAAATCAAAGAATTAGATGATAAAAAGATTAATATGATGCAGCTGTTTGAATTAAATAAAGATATCTCTCTTATCGGCACTGACACATGGAATCACCCCGAGGATATTCATTGCAGTATGGATGATCTGGATCGAGGCAACCTCACTGAAACTCTACTTGCTAATTAAATAATCTTTATTTGATTTTAGAAAGTATTAAACGTGATTATTTTTAGATTATATTAATATTAACTTAGGAATGATTAAAATGAAACAATGGTACGAAGAACTATTTACAAACTATGCTGATAAATATGAAAAGGAGATTTACACCCAGGGAACCCTTGGAGAAGTGGATTTCATCGAAAAAGAGATAAATTATGATAAAAACTGTAAAATCCTTGATATTGGGTGTGGAACCGGCAGGCATGATATAGAGCTTGCAAAAAGGGGTTACAATGTCACAGGAATCGATCTTTCAGAATCTATGTTGGCCAAAGCAAGAGAAAAAGCCCAGAAAGCTGCTGTAAACTTGAATCTTCGCTTAGCAGATGCCAGAAAACTGAATTTTAAAGAGGAGTTTGATCTGGTAATTATGCTTTGTGAAGGGGCATTTTCTTTAATGGAAACCGATGAGATGAACTTTGAAATTTTAAAGAACGCTGCTAATGCATTAAAAGAGAATGGAAAATTGATATTTACAACCCTAAATGGTCTTTATCCTCTATTTCATTCAGTTAAAGATTTCATAAATTCCAACGCGGTGGAAGGCATGAGTGAAGGGAATTCATTTGACCTCATGACTTTCCGTGATATATCTACATTTGAAGTGGAAGATGACGATGGAAATCCTATGGTTTTAAATTGCAATGAACGCTATTATGTACCTTCTGAAATTACATGGCTCCTTAAATCACTGAATTTCAGTAAAATTGATATATTGGGATCTAAAATTGGAAATTACAGTAGAGAAGACGTGTTAACTACAGAAGACTATGAAATGCTTGTTGTAGCTGAACTATAAAAAAACTTTTATTTTTCTTTTTTTTAAAATTAAGTAAATTAAACCATTAAAAAAGAGTAGTCCCTGGCGGAGTCGAACCGCCGTCGAAAGGTCCAGAGCCTCACAGGATTACCACTACCCCAAGGGACTGTAAAAAAAATTATATTTCTGATTTGGTATAAATACTTTTTGGAATATAAATTTAATGCCTCTGCTTTGGTCAATACTACAATTATTTTTTGAATTATTAAATAGAAAATCCATTATTTGTTGAATTGGGTACTTTATTTATTTAAAAGCATAATGTTTATGATCATGTTATTGAAGTGGTGTTTGCATAGTGTTTCAACAGGATTTTGGACGGAATATAAAATGCAATTTCAAAGAAACATCATGTAGTTATGATTTGTGGATAATAAAAGCTATTTTCAAAATATTGGGTTTTTGAACTATTAATTAAAAATTGGGTAGGAACTTTTGTATACGTGGGTTAAAAATTTACAATGCTTCATCACATACGATATTTTAATTTAAATGGCCATGTAATCTCTTTTTTTATAAATTAAGGCAAATATTGTGGCAAATTTTATTTGAAGATTATACAATTAAAATTTAAATTAATTATTAGGGTTTATTTTTTTAAAATAGATTTAATTAGAGCTTTTTTCTTTAAAATACTAACAAATATCTGTAAATCTTATTCTGTTTTTTTGATAGGTGCTAATAGAGTTTTAAATGAAAAAATAAGATTTAATAGAGTTTATTTTAAAATTTTAAACCAAAAAATTTATATAAGCATTAAAAGTGAACATTATAAAATCCAAAAACTTAAAATAATTTCTAAAATTTAATAAAGTATCTATTTAAATTATTAAATAGAGTAGGTGTAGTTTTTGGATTCGGAGGCGGTATAATTAAGAGAAAATTACTTTTAGCGGTAGCTATCGTTTTTAGCGTAATATCGCTTAGTTTAAGTTGTGTATCTGCTGATAATACAACAGTAAATACAACAAGTTCCAATTTAACTAATGATTTAAATTCTCCCACTGTAAAAAGCGTAGACCCCACAAATAAATCAATAGGTGTAGCAGTTAATAAAGTGATTAAAGTCACATTCAGTGAATCCATAAATGCAGGAACTTACTGTATCAAACTTAGAGATACCAGTGGAAAAACAGTCTCAGTAACTAAATCAATCAATGGCAACGTTTTAATGATAAAACCAACTGCTAACTTAACTAATGGAACTAAGTACACTTTACTGATTTATAATGGCAGTGTAACGGACTTATCAGGTAACAATGTATCTGCATACACAAGTACATTCACGACTGATGGTACTGCACCCACTGTTAAAAGTGTGGATCCTGCAAACAAGGCAACAAGTATATCAGTCAGCAAAACAATTAAAGTTAAATTTGGTGAATCCATTAAGATGGGTAGTGGATGGATTGAATTAAAGAATAGTAATGGAAAGTCTGTATCATTTACTAAATCTATCTACAAGAATGTATTAACAATAAACCCCAAAAGTAACTTGGCTACTGGAACTGAATATACCTTAATCATACATTCTGGAAGTTTAACAGATTTATCTGGTAATAAATATGTATACAAGGGATCTACTAGTTTTACAACTTATTCCACATATCTTAAATCTACAGCAAACTGTCAGGTGACCAACTCAAAAATTAAAGCTATGGCTACAAAACTAACAAAAAGCAAAACTACAGTATATGCTAAAGCAGTGGCAATTTACAACTGGGTAAGGAATAACATTGATTATTCTTATTATTCAAGTACAAGATATGGGGCTGTAGGTACCCTTTCTAAGGGTTCAGGTAACTGTGTGGATACGGCACACCTTTTAATAGCTCTTTTAAGGGCATCAGGAGTTCAAGCGAGGTATAAACACGTTAAAGCTAAATTTTCAAGCGGGAATTGGTATGGGCATGTTTATGCTCAGGTATACGTGAACGGTAAATGGTATAATGCAGACGCAACCAGTTCAAGAAACTCATTTGGAGTTATTAAAAATTGGAATACTGCAACAGCAACATACAAAGGTACATATGTTTCATTGCCTTTCTAAATTAGGCAAAATATATGCCTTAAATTTCTTTTTTTAAATTTGCGTAGCTCATGCTCTAAATCAACACCTGAAGAATATTTGGATTTCTTAAAAGAAAGAAATATTGATTATATAGTTGCGGGTGTAAAACATGTGGATTTGAAGGAAGCAATGGAAAAATTAAATTTGGAATATAAGATAAATTCCATTCGAGTTGACAGTGGAGGTATTTTAAATGCTGTTCTCCTTAATGAAGGATTGGCAAATGAGATTCACGTGCTTATTCATCTGGAACTTGTTGGAGACGTAAATAAAGATTCAATATTTATTTCAAAGGATTTAAATCCTTTAAATAATCCTATCAAGCTTAAACTAGCGCATATTGATAAATTGAATGATGATATGGTCTGGATTAAATATGATATTATTGGATAAGAATTACGCGGAGGTTATTTCAGCTCTTAAAATTTTAAAATTCCAATAATATATTAACCTAAATAACATAGTGGATGTTTAGAAGGGATTTCATGAAAAGCAAAAAACTCAAAGGACTTTTAAATTCAGGTGAAACGCTGGTGGTACCTGATGCATATGATCCAATAAGCGCTAAACTAATTGAAAATGCAGGATTTAAAGCTGTTCAATGCTCAGGATACAGTTTTTCAATTTCTGCAGGTTATAAGCGGGAAATCGATGTTAATCTTGATGAAAACATAGAATTAACACGTAGAATTGTGGAATCCGTGAATGTTCCAGTTATGGCTGATGCTGAAGATGGGTTCGGCGGGCCTGAAGAGGTAATTGACACAGTTGCAATGTTTATAGAAACGGGTGCTGCCGGCATTAACATTGAAGATCAAATTCCTGATGGAAAAAGTAAACTGTCTATAATAGACGCTGATTTAATGGCCCAAAAAATTATGGTGGCCAGAGAAACGGCAGAAATAGAGGGATATCACGATTTTGTAATAAATGGGAGGACAGACGCTTTAAAATCAACTGATGATCGGTATGATGGGTTGGAACTTGCAATAGATCGTGCTAACCAATATCTTGAAGCCGGTGCTGATCTTGCATTTGTGACATATGCTGCAACACTGGATGAGGTTAAACAGATTACAAAAGAAGTTAAAGGTCCAGTTAGTATTGCAGCGGGCCAGCTATATAACATTAATAATTTCACAATCCGTGATTTACAGAAATTAGGAGTGGCAAGGGTTAGTTTGCCTACATTACTGATATTTTCCAGTCTTCATGCGATTAATAATTCGCTTCAGTATCTTAAAGAGGATAATCTATCGGAAATACTTGAAAAAAATCTGTTATGTTCGGTTGAAGATTTAAATAACATTTTAAAATAATTACTGAACTTGAAATACTATTTGGATTACTAATTTAATTATATAAAATATTTTCACTGGTTGAAGGGGAGAAGCAGATACTTATGAAGAAACTAGAAACTGAAAGACTCTTAATAAGGAATTTCCAGTATGATGATTGGCTTGATCTGCAGAATATGTTTCTCAAGAAGAAGTACTAAAATTTGAACCAAATTGGGATTCATCAGATAAAGCTTGCCAGATTAAAGCACGAAAATTCGCGCAGGGGGAATGTCTTTTGGGCAGTTGAGTTAAAAAAATCCCAAAAAAATGATAGGGCATGTATATTTTAACAAGGTGAAACCTGTTGAATTTCGGAACTGGGAGTTGGGATATGTGTTTAACCCTTTATATTATGGAAATGGTTATGCTACAGAAGCATGTAAATGTATTCTACAATTTGGTTTTGATCAGTTAGATATACACAGGGTATCGGCTAAATGTAGTCCAGAAAACATACGTTCATGGAAACTATTAGAACGTTTGTCTATGAGGCGCGAGGGATACAGCTTAAAGAGTGTTATTTTTAAATATACTTCAGATGGGTAGCCTATCTGGTGGGATGAATATCAATACGCTATTTTAGCAGAAGAAGGGTATGAATTTGAATATAAGTATATTGAATAGATTTAAGTCATATTTTTTTAAATAAACTTTTAATCATGGGTATTTTTACCTTTTTATTAAATGTACATATATGTGCTGTAAAGTTTTAAATAGAACTATCCTGTATAAAACTTATTCAAAGCGTTTACTTGGATATATTATGATCTTAGCATCTTGTTGCCTCGTTAAAATTGTTAAATGAAATGTAAAGATCAAAATGGAAATATAAATTAGTTTGATGGGATGATTATTATGAGTAAAGATTATGTTCACGGATATTCTGAAGAGGAATCTAACAGGCTACTTGATCAGGCAAATACGCTCGCTGATCTTCTGCATAGTGGTACTACATACCCTGCAGGAAGCAAGGTTTTAGAAGCAGGCTGTGGGGTGGGGGCTCAAACAATAAGGCTTGTAAAAAGCAGCCCTGAAGCTAAAATCACTTCAATTGATATATCTGAAGACTCAATAATGCAGGCAAAAGAGTTAATAAAACAAAATGGCTTCTCTAATGTTGAATTTCAAAGGGCAGACCTTCTAAATTTACCATTTGAGGATGAAACTTTTGATCATATATTTGTCTGTTTCGTGCTTGAGCATCTAAAGGATCCAATAGCTGCACTGGAAAGTTTAAGACGAGTTCTTAAGAAAGGGGGTTCAATCACCGTAATTGAAGGAGATCATGGGTCATGCTATTTCTATCCTGAAACAGAAGAATCGGTTAAAGCTTGGAAGTGCTTGATAGAGTGTCAAACTGGACTGGACTGTAACCCTATGATTGGAAGGGAAATTTATCCCCTGTTAAAAAATTCAGGGTTTGAAAATGTTCAGGTTTCACCTAAAATAGTATATGTAGATGCAAGTAAACCTGATTTGGTGGAAGGGTTCAATAAAAGGACTATTATTGCGATGGTGGAAGGAGTTAAAGAACAGGCAATTTCTTCAGGTATGATGGATGCTGAATCATGGAAAAAGGGGATAGAAGACTTATATAAAACAACAGAGCATGATGGTGTGTTCTTTTATAATTTTTTTAAGGGAACTGCGGTAAGAGATTGAAATCTGACAACTTTTTTTTATTTTCTTTTAGCTAGATGAAACTAATTTGTATTTTAATAAGCAGATAAAAATACAAAAAACATAAAAAGGTTGGAGTGGAAAATTTGCAGCTTAATCAGATAGATGATATAACAGATTATTTGATAGATTCGGAAATCATGGATTACAATAATTCTCGAATCAAGGAAAAGGCATTAGAATTATCTTTAGATTCTAAAAATCAGTTTGAAACTATCAAAGATATTTATGAATTTGTAAGGGATGAAATACATCATTCACTGGACATCAATGGCCAGAAAGCGGCTTTCAAGGCATCTGAAGTTTTAAATAATGCTCAGGGGATCTGTTTTGCAAAATCCAACTTGCTTGCTGCAATGCTGAGATTTTTGGGAGTTCCAACAGGCTTTTGCTATCAAAGACTTACTCATGAGGGAGGATACATACTCCATGGGCTTAATGCAGTATTTTTAGATAATAAATGGTACAGACTGGATGCTAGAGGAAACAGGGAAGATGTGAACGCCCAGTTTTCAGTTGATAGTGAAAAACTTGCATTTCCAGTTTCAAAAGAAGGTGAGATAGATTATCCTGGAATATACAGCAAACCTGTTGAATCTGTTATAGCTGCTTTTAATGGTGCTGAAACAGTCGATGAACTTATGGAAAAGATTCCAGATAGGCTAATTGAGAACAGTACCTAAATTTATACATAAAATTCATTAAAAAGAATAAGAGAATTATTTTAATGTACTAAAAGAATTTATAGTCTATTATCTGCCGTGTTCATGCCTAATTTCTGACCATTCTTTATGTTTAAGCTGTGATCCTATCCTGATAAGTTCATCTTGAGATTTATACTCTTCATCAGGAAGAGTTTCTAAAGCATTGATTACATCTGCGCCAGCACCGTTAATTTTGGCATGTTTAATTAATTCTGGCTTTTTAGCTGGATATTGTACGCCACCTAAATAATTATAAACGGCTTCAGGGCTCATTCCGGCCATTATATCACTCCTTTAATCATTTTAATTGGATTGTTGGTTGGATGAATATGCTACTTAAACAGCTCAGCCATATGCCGTAGTATTGCTTAATTCATTTTATATTCTCAGGAATTGGGATTGTCTAATTTTATAACTTATTGGAACTGCAGTCTTTTTACTAAAGTGCAATAATTGAAATTCAGGGGCATATAACAGCTTTTTTGTAGGTATTAAAAGCTGGGTCTTTTTGTCTTTTAATATCAACTCATATCTGATTAATATTTCCTCAAGGTCACGAATTATGTCATTATTATATTCATGCAGGCGCTCCATTAATTTTGTTCTGAATATAAAAGTTGCAACACCTGAATATTTGTTATATCTCAATATTTCATACGTAGCCTTGAGCACAGATTCCCTTTTTGTCATAGGAGGTCTCATGTACTTATTATGATCATCATGTGATAAATAATATTACTTTTTATGAAAAAAAGCATAAATAAAATAATCTGAAATAATCACTAAATGGATTAATAGGTCTAAATTAGATTTATTTTAACTTCAATATTGTAAATAAATTGAATGGTGTATTTTAATATTATATTAAATTATAGATGCGTTTTAAAATTTAAAATATCATTTATATTGCGGTTTTTTGGGAGGATTATGGTGCCTTCATCCACGTCACCAAACTCCATAAATTCACCGTGCATGTAAAAGACGCCGGCTATAACAAGCAGTGCAGCGTCCAGTTCATGTTCACTGATATTTTCTGGTAATTCAAAATAGTTTGTTAGGTCCTCATATAAATTGGAAAAACCTAAAATTTTTTGAATAGTCCGTGGATGGGATTCTAAGACAATATATTCCTCTTTAAGTCTCTCTGCTATTTGAATGCCTCTTTCTGTAAGCATTCTCATTCCTCGGAATGTAAGGGGCAATGTTCTCCCATATTTGCGCATTTGCACTTCTGCTTCCCTAAAATGTCCTCCCTTTTTACTGCAGCTGCAGTCTTTACTCAGGCAGCATCTGCCCTTTGGAAGTGATAGCGGAGCATCAATTACAATTAAAGATGGTTTTTTCAGGAATATATAACTTAAAATATCTTTATTTTCAAAAAGAGTGCTAAAATGAAGATTATGAACATCTAAAAAGCAGATTCCTGTTGGATTTTCGGGTTTCCCTGATAGATCTATTCCAATGATTTTGATATCCATATTTATCCAATGTTTAATTGAGTGTTATTTGTAACTAAAAAGTAGATTTGAAAATATCATGATTCTATGATTAATAGAATTAATATGTTTCACGGTGAATGAAGTCTTCAATATCTTCCCTAGGTGGGGGAATAGGTTTTTCATCAGGATAACCCACAGTAATTATCGTTACTGGCCGCACACCATTTGGAATTCCTAATAAAGCTGAAACTGACTCTTCATTGAAGGACCCATTCCAGCAGGCCCCTAATCCAAGATCATGAATCATAAGGAGCATATTTTGAGCTGCACACGCTGCATCCTGTATGCAGTAAAGTTCCTGTCCTCTTTCACCATATGCAGCGCTTGATTTTCGTTTATGGGCGCATATTACCAGCACAACAGGAGCTTCCGCAATGAACTCCCGTATGTAACATGCAACTGCAAGTTGGGATTTTATTTCAGGGTCTTTTACTACTACAACTTCCCAACTTTGTAGATTTCCGGCAGACGGGGCCCATATGCCTGCTTCAATTATTTCATGTATAAGATCGTCATCAATTTCTCTGTCTTTATACTTCCTTATACTTCTTCTATTCCGTATAGTTTCATATAAGTCCATATTATCACAACACAGCTCTTTTAAGAGATTAAGAGCATTTATCTTAATTTATACTTTGTTTTTTATATTTAATATAATTATGAGATAAATTCTTAAATTTTTAATCTTTTGAAACTTGATTATTCAGCGGTTAAATGGAATTTTATCTCCTGTAAATTTTTGTAGTGTAATATTTCTTAAAACCAATCTTTTTATAAACAGGATATCCCATTTTGCTTGCCTGTAAAACAGAAATAGAGCATCCTTTCTTTTTTGCAGTGCTTAGGAGATAATAAACCATAGCTTTGGCTATACCTTGTCTTCTAGCCTCTGGAACTGTTCCAATATAAAATAAACCTGCAGCTCCATCACCTTTAAAGAGTACTCCTGTAGCTATGGGATTTCCATTTAGAAATCCGAGATAATAATGAGAATTATGGCTTTTAAGTCTAGCATTAATGAAATATTTTTTATAAGACTGAACTATCTCAGGGAATTCAAAGCTTTTTACCAGGATATCTGTCCATGTTTTGAGTTCACCTAGATTAAGAACTTCTTTTATCTCCATACCTTCTGGAAAGTTAAAACTTTCAGGGATATTTTCAAGATCAATTGCCATGGCGCTCCAATCATCTTTATGAGCAAAACTGTGATCTTTCAGGAGGTTTTGCAGGTTTGCAGGGCGTGATTGGGGTGTGATGTACCATGAAGCAGATATGTCTAACTTTTTAATCCTTGAGACTATCTGCTCAATACTTGTAGATACATTTGATTCATTGAAATTTATCATGAAAATACGGTTGAACCAGTTTCTTGTGAATATATATTTAATTTCAGAGGTATCACATACTTCATCACAGTTTAAACGCCCTAAATTAAGAAAAAACTTTGCAGTGTTGTATTCAATTAAATTAGATATTTCCTGATCAGTGTCCATTTCATCACTTAAAATTAATTCACTTATTCAATTAGCGCATCTATTACAACGTGGTAAACACCTGGAGAATATTTTTTTATGATTCTCTTATTTAATATTTCCACATCACGCCCACATGCAGCGTCAATTATTCTTTGGGGAGGCCTTTCAAATTTCAACTTATCTGGCACTGATTCGTGATAGTGGATAATGCCCCCCGGCTTCACAATGTCCACTGCCTTATCCAGGTATTCGTGTGTATTTCCAATGTAACCCATTAAAACCCTATCTGCAAAATTTTTAGGGGCAAATTCTCTGCAGTCGCCTAATATTGGCTCTATTACGTCTTCAACTTTATTAAGCATGATGTTTTCTTTTAAATAGCCGTATGACACTGGATTTATTTCTAATGAATAAATTTTAGATGGATTAGAATGCACAGACATTGGTATTGAAAAGTATCCAATTCCAGCGAACATATCCACAATGGTTTCACCATCTTTAACCAGTTTTGCCATTCTTCTTCGCTCTCCTGTATTTCCTTTAGACCACATTATTCTGGCAACATCTAACTTGAAAAAACAGTGGTTTTCTCGATGAATGGTTTCTGTATTATCACCGACGAGTATTTCAACTTCTGGTTCTCTTTTAGGACCATTTATGCGCCCTAATTTAACTATACGTTTCACTTCTGGTAAATCTAGTAGTTTCTCTAAATTATCCGGTTCATTTTTTAAAACAAGGATATCTCCGATGACTTTGCCTTTCATAAATATAATATTTTTATACACTATTTAAAATATTATGGTAATTTAAACAAGATCCATTCAAAAGAGATTATTTGAAATTATAAATTATACAACATTTTAAAGAAAAATGATAATATAATCTCTTATTTAATAAAAATCTTAAACAAAATAGGTATATTCTTTTGATCTTATTTAATAAGAGGCATATCTGGTTTTTTTAAAAAATGGTATTCGTATTTTGCAAATAATTCCTAATTTCGTATTATAATCAAGATCAAGACAAAAAGAATAACTATTAAATTAGACAAAAGTTATTCAACTAACGGGGGAGATCCGAAAATGAGTGTAGTAGATAAACAGAAAATCATGGATATCTTAGATAAATATGATAAAAACAATATAACCATTGCGACCTTAGGAAGCCATACATCTTTACATATACTAAAAGGAGCAAAAGAAGAAGGCTTTAAGACTGCAGTAGTATGTGAAAAAGGACGTGAAGTTCCATATCAGAGATTTGGAGTCGCTGACGAGTTTATACTTGTTGATAAATTCAGTGATATAGTTAATGATGATGTACAACAGAAATTACGTGATTTAAACAGTATTATTGTCCCTCATGGTTCTTTTATAGCTTATGCCGGACTTGATCGTGTTGAAAATGATTTTTATGTTCCGATGTTTGGAAACAGGTCTATTTTAAGGTGGGAAGCTGAAAGAGACCTTGAAAGAAAACTTTTATCCGAATCGAACATAAGAATACCTAAAAAATTCGAAAGCAGTGCAGAAATTGACAGAACTGTAATGGTAAAATTCCCTGGGGCAAGAGGTGGAAAGGGATATTTTATAGCATCATCACCTGAAGAATTCGATAAAAAGATCGCTGCCATGGTTGATAGAGAATGGATTACAGGGGAAGATATAGAAAAAGCACACATCGAAGAATATGTTTTAGGTTGTAATTACTGTATTCATTTCTTCTATTCTGCATTAAAGGACGAAGTTGAGGTTTTAGGTATGGACACCAGGTATGAATCCCAAATTGATGGCCTATGCAGAGTTCCAGCAAAAGACCAGCTTGATATTCCTGCAGATCCGTCATATGTCATAACAGGTAACCATCCGGTGGTTATAAGAGAATCATTACTTACACAGGTATTTGATATTGGGGATAACCTTGTTGAAACTGCTAAAAAATTAGTAAAACCTGGAATGAATGGGCCTTTCTGTCTGCAGACTTTATGTAACGATAATCTTGAAATTGTTGTATTTGAGATGAGTGCAAGGATAGATGGCGGAACAAATACATTTATGAACTCATCACCTTACAGTTACATCATGTTCGGCGAAATGATGAGTATGGGACGTAGAGTTGCACGTGAAATTAAAAACGCGGTAGAAGAAGATAAGTTAGAAGTAGTCATCACCTGATGATACCACTTCCTTTTTTTATTTAGCTTGATTTATTGTATATGCAAACTTTTTTCAATGGGTAAAAAGCAAATATACCTCTGGATCTCGTTGTTACTGTCATAATTGAAGTTCAGACTGTAAATAGTGTTATTTTTTATAAGAAGTAACTCTACTCCTGTAATATTGCTGGTGCTGTTGTAATTAATTTCAGCGGCTGGAACTCCATCTACAGTTGAATTTGTTTCTGAAATGATTGTGCAGTTAGCTTTTTGAATAGATGCTTTTTCTGCATTGGTATAATCCTGTAATGACATTGTCACAGGACCTTTACTTATAAGTAAAGCATCTGATTGGGTCCCTGTATTATTTACTCCGTTTAATGCTGCAATTACAGTAAGGTTATTTCCTGTACCGAAGGGATGTGTGTTTACGGGGTTGTCAAGTGTAACTAACTCTCCAAAATAACTGAATGAGATTCCATTCTGGTCATATGAGGTACTGTTAGTGCTAGCATCTGTAATGGCCATTAATGTACCAAAGATACCTGCAGATATTACAAAGAGAAACACAAGGATAAGTCTAATTTTTACTATGGGGTTTGTTTGAGAATTTTTTATCAATCTGGTTGTTATGATCTTACCTAAAATTCCAGCTAAAGATCCCATGATGAATAAAATGAATAGAACACTAATATTACCGAAACCAAAAAGTGAGAGTACCAGGATGGGTAAAATTCCTATCATCCCTCCATTAAATAGACTTTGTTGATAATTGCTGTTTGCAATCCAGCATGCCAGGATGTTACCTATTATAAGGGGCACTATAACTGCAAATATGAGTGCAGACCCAAATTCGGATAGGTTTAAGGGATGATACAGGCCCAGTAAAACTACCAGCATTCCAATAAAAAACATTAATCCTGAATAAACAAGAGTTCCTGCAAAAATAGCCTGTAAACTAAATTTATTTTCAGCTGCTCTTACATTTTGAATTTTTACATTTTTTTCGGGGGATTCTTTGAACATATATCCGCAAACTAAACATTTTATAGAACCATCATCATATTCAATACCGCAGTTAGGGCATTTAACCATTGTAACTCGCCTCTAAATATATTTTTAATAATCGTTATTAAAAGACCATTGTAATCTTTGTAATTTTGATTTTTACATAGTTTGTAAATACTTTTATAAGTATTAGATTTGTAATGTACTGGTTGTACTCTCAAGATGTAGTACCTATATTTTTGAGAAAAATTTAAAGGACTAAAGATTAATACATTGTTGATTGATATGACTGATGAAACTAAACAGAAAATTTTAGAGGCTGCGTTAAAATTGTTTAGTAAAAAGGGATATGCCGGCGCTACTACTAGAATTATAGCAGCTGAAGCTGGTTTTACTGAGATGACTTTATATACAAAATTTAAAACTAAACAGAATCTTTTTAACCAGGTCATGATTTACGGCATGGAAAAATTGAATAAAGATGCATCTTCGCTTATTTTTATTGATAATGAATTTGAAGACCCCAATGACTTTCTAGAAACTTGTGTTAAAAACCTGGATAAGTTTTTCTGGAATAATTTTGAATTCTTCAAGTTAGGTTTTAACCAGGATAGAAAAGTAACCGGGCCAATTTGGAAAGAAAGTACAGAAAATTTCAGTAAATACATTGAAAAGCACATTCCCAACCAGAAAATAGATTATATGGCATTTTCACTTTCTATATTCTCCTTTGTATACATGTCGAACCTTGGAAGGTACCAGGGTGGCCATAATCCCCTCCGTGATGAGCTTTTAGAAAGATTTATTTATAATCTTACGCTTTGCATTGAGTAACCATGGGAAAAAATCTTTAAATTTGTAAATGAACTTATTTTTTTAAATTCCGTTTTTTAAACGGTTTTTTTTGAAATTAGTAATATATAAGACATATTTTTTTTTAAATTCAACTTTTAAAAATGAATTTTTTTAAAATTAGTATTATATAACCACTATTTTTTCTTATCATATTTAATAATATTTATATATGAAATAACAACTAATAACCTATTGATTATAGCATCTTATAAGATGCTATAGTTAAAAAATTTACAAGTAGAGTTAAAAAGACGAATTTCTTGTAATAATTTTAAAAGGGGGTTGAAGAAAAAACCAAAGGTTTTTTCTGAACCCCAAAAAATTCAAAGAATTTTTAGGAGGTGAAAAAGATTAAAAAACAAGTAATTCTATTGACTTTAACATTAATACTTTTTTTGCATGCATGTAATGCAGTTTCGGCTGCAGATAATTCGAATAATACTACACAATCAAATAACAGTTCTACACAGCTGTCTGCCGCTAATCTGACAGCAGCCGCTATGAATAATGTTCCTTCAAAAGTCGTGATTTCAGGTAAAGTGCTTAAATGTTCCGATGGAACCCCATTTTCCGGCGTTACAGTAACAGCTTCTAAAGGTGGAACTAAACTCGCAAGTACAACCACTGGCGATGACGGGATTTATACTTTGAATTTCTTCAGCAGTGATGATGTATTTAATGTCACTGCAAGTTATCCTGGCCATGTTTCGTCCAGTAAAAATGTTGCTGTGGCTTTTGGTGCAGGTGGTACTAGCTATGGGGCAGCAAATTTCAAGATGGGATTAGCTTATGTTTATGTTTCTCCAAGCGGAAACGATGGACATTCTGGGGATTCGAGTCATCCTGTTCAAACCATAGGAAAGGCACTTTCATTGGTTAATAATGGTGGAACGATATATTTAGCGAGTGGAACCTACTCTGAAGATAATGACTTTGGTTTAACTATTGACCGTAGCGTTACTATAGTTGGTCAAGGCCAAACAAACACTATAATAAATGCAAAAGGTGCTGGTCGAATATTTATCATTAAATCTGGCGTAACTGTTACCATTGAAGGTTTAACACTTGCAAATGGAACTGCAAGTAACCCTGGTGCTTATAGTGGTGGTGCTATCCTCAATGATGGTACTCTTACTTTGAGTGGTTGTACCTTTACGAATAACAGGGCAGTTAGTTATGGTGGTGCTATCTTTAATCGTGGTACAGTTGCTGGTTTGAGTGGGTGTACTTTCACAAACAACACAGTACTTAATTCTGGCGGTGCTATCTATAATTCAGGTGCTATGGGGAGTATAAATAGTTGTACTTTCACAGGTAACACAGCAATTCAGAAGGCTTCTTCTAATGTTATTGGTTTAGGTACAGGTGGTGCTATTTACAATAGTGGTACTTTAACTGTTACATTAAGCATTTTTAAAAATAACAGTGTTAACACAGCAATTACAAAAGGTGATGGGGCTGCTATCTATAATTCAGGTACTTTAACTGCCACTATAAGTACTTTTGAAGATAATACTGCAGAAAGCGGTGCTATATGGAACGAAGGTACTAGTACTATTACATACTGCACTTTCACAAACAACAACGCAACTAACATCGGCGGCGCTATTGAGAATTATGGGACTATGACTATTAATTTCAGTACATTTACAGGTAACAAAGCAAATTCTGCAGGTGCAATTTCAAATTACGGCAGTTTGACCATTAGTAATAGTACATTTACCGGTAACACTGCAACGAAAGGTGGTGCTATTTCCCAGAGATATGATGGAAGTTCTGGTTCTAATAATGCATTGACTATAACTGGCAGTGTTTTCACAGGTAACACTGCAACAACTAAAGGCAGTGCTATCTATTGCGGTAGTAACGCAGGCACTTGCAACATTCACTTTAACCGTATTTATGGAAATACTGGAACCAATGACATATATTCTGACAGTACAATAGATGCAATTAATAACTGGTGGGGTACTAATTTCAGCGTAACCAGCCCCGTAAATGCAAATAGGGTCAACAGCAATGTTAATGCTGACCCATGGATTGTGCTTACCCTTACAAGCAGCGATAACTTAGTTGACATTGGAGAGACTACCACTGTAAAAGCTAATTTAAAATATAATTCAGCTGGTACAGATGTTTCTAGTTTAGGTACTGTTCCTGATGAAGATGTTGTGTTTACTTTTGACAGTTTAGGAAGTGTATCTCCAACTAGCGGTACAATTAGTAAGAACTTAAATGCTACAACAACTTTCACTGCGGGTTCAACAGCTGGAAATTCTGTGGTAAGCGCTGCTGTTAACGGGCATACAGTAACTACAACAATTATTAAAATAAAGGACTTGACCAATGTTTACGTTAATCCAAATACTGGAAATGATTCTACTGGAGACGGCAGTCCTACATCACCATTACAGAGCCTTGCAAAAGCGATTAGTGAAGTCAGGGCAGGTGGTACAGTACATGTTGCAAAAGGAACTTACAGCGGGGCAAACAACAGGGGCATAAGAATTGATAAGGATGTTACTATCATTGGTGAAAGCCAGAATAATACTATAATTGATGCTCAAGGGCAAAATAGTACATTCTTCGTTGGCTATGATTTTACCGTTACAATAAAAAACTTAATGTTTTCAAATGGGAATGCAACTAGTAGTGGTAACGGGGGCGCTATCGTTAGCAGCGGTACTTTGAATCTGAGCAACTGTACCTTCATAAATAACACAGCAGAAATTCATGGCGGTGCTATCTACACTGATCATCCTTTGAATATTAGTGGTTGTACTTTTACTGGTAACACTGCAGATTATAGTGGTGCTATTGGATGCATCGGTAATGATGGTACTTATACAGTTACTGTGCATTTCAGTTCTTTTGTAAATAATACAGCAACAAAAACAGGTAATACTATCTACTGTGACAATTATGGTTCGGTGAATGCTACCATTAACTGGTGGGGTTCAAATAACCCGGCTTTCAGCAGTCTTGTGGGTGGAAATGTGGATTATTCGCCGTGGATGGTGCTGAATATCACTTCAAACACTGTAACTGTCAAAAAAGGAGGCAGTGCAGCTATAACGGTGAACATGCTCTACGACAGCGATGGAAATTACCATAACCCTGCTTCAGGCCATGTGCCGGACGGTGCTGCTGTGAGTTTCACAGGGACTCGTGGAAGTCTCAATCCAACAGGCAGTACACTGATTGATGGACAGGCAGCATCGGTATTCACAGCTAATGCTGCAGGTGCAGCAGTTGTTAAAGCAACAGTTGATGATGAAACCGTTCAAACACCTATAACTATAGTTAAAGCAAATACTAGTCTTGTAGTTGGTAATGTGACTGGTGTCAATGGTAAAACTGTTAATTTAACTGCAACGCTAACTGATGAAAACGGTAATCCTGTAGATGGTGAGATAGTTAATTTCAATGTTAATGGGAAAGATTACACTGTAACTACTGATTTGAGTGGAGTTGCTACTTGGAGTTATGCTATCTCGGAAACTGCTGGAGTTTACATAATATCTGCTAGTTTTGTTGATGGTAAAATTTATGCAAATAGTTCAGGCACTGGAACTTTAACTGTAAGCACAATAAACACAACACTTATTGTAAACAACGCAACTGGTTACAATGGCAAAACTGCTAATTTAACAGCAACACTAAAAGATGAAAACGGCAATCCATTAAGTGGTAAGACAGTTACTTTCAATGTTGATGGAACTGACTACACTGCAACAACTGACGCTAGTGGACTTGCTGCTTTAAGTTATAAACTGACTAAAGCTGGAGTTTACAATGTAAGTGCTAGTTTCTCTGATGGTGCAGTTTATACAAACAGTACTGGCAGCGGTAATTTAGCTGTAAGTCCTGTTGCAAATCTTTATATCAAGATTACAGCAAGCAATGACAACCCTGAAGTCGGTGAAAAATTCCTGCTCACTTACAAATTGGGTAATTACGGGCCTGATGCTGCAGAAAACGTTACAATAACCTTTAAATTACCTGAAGGTCTGGACTTTGTAAAAGTTACTGCAGACACTGGAAACTGTACATATGATCCAGCAACAAGGACAGTAACATGGACAATAGATTCAGTACCTGTTGGAGACCCTTACCTGTACTTTACAGTTAAAGCTGCAGGTGATGGAACTTACGAAATAACCCCAGATATTGATTCATTAACTTATAATTCAGGAAGCAGTGATGGTATAACCATTAACGTGCAATCACCGCCAAGCAATGATAATCCAAACAGCTCAGGTAACGGCGGTTCCAGTACAGTAAACGCAGCAAGTATAATAAGCATGCAGAAAACAGGTGTACCGTTAAACTATTTAATACTGGCTATATTTGCGGTTTTAAGTGGGTTAATAGTTCCAAGAAAGAAATAAAACCTTTATTTTTTCTTATTTTTTTTTAAATTGGATATGTTACACAGGATTAGATGTAGTCTTTAAGTTACATTTAAAATTTTAAAACAAATTTTTCTAGTAAATATAGGGCATGGTTGTGGATAGTTTTTATAATTGAAACCTGAAATTTGTAGAAAAGTTTAAAAATTATTACTTACAATATAATCTAAATAAACTTATAATCTGTTTTGGAGTCTTTAGTTTTCTAAAAAGATTTAAATAGTTTTACAACTTTGTTATAATTATAGAAAAACCTAAATATTATTAAAAATTATTTAATAATAAATAAGATATGCTTTAAATTTTAATTTTAAGTTTCCCTTATATGCTTTAATTTCTAGTTATATACTGCAAACACTCATATTATTGGCAAAGAATAATGAAATTAATCTATTAAGAGAATAAATTATAAATAAGAGGTTTAAATTTAAAATTAACAGAAAGTAAAACAAGCAATCTTTATATAATATGAACTCCAATATTAGGAAACAGGAAACTATTTTTATTTAAATTTTGTATTTTTTTGAGGTGTATTCATGAATGATGAAAACAAATTAAAAGGCACTACAACTGTTGGTTTAAAATGTAAAGACGGGGTTGTTTTTGCTACCGAAAGAAGGGCCACAATGGGTAACTTAATAGCTCACAAGGCTACTGACAAAATTTTTAAAATTGATGATCATTTAGGGGCCACAATCGCCGGAGGCGTTGGTGATGCCCAGAGTTTAATGAAATATATAAGTGCGGAAGTAGCCTTATATAGACTTAGAAACGGCGCAAGAATAAGCGTTGAATCAGCTGCAACTTTAACAGCAAATATATTACATTCATCAAGGTTTTATCCATATTATGTTCAAACTTTACTCGGAGGAGTCGACGATAATGGACCATCATTATTCTCATTAGACCCTGCAGGTGGAGTAATAGGTGATGATGTGATTTCAACTGGATCAGGTTCACCGGTTGCTTATGGTGTCCTTGAAGACAGGTATAACAAAGATTTAGATGTTGAAGAAGGAGTTGAAGTTGCTGTTCGAGCAATACAATCCGCAATGGAAAGAGATGCATATTCAGGTAATGGAATTTTAGTTGCAACTGTAACTGAAGAAGGCTTTAAAATGTTACCTGAAGAAGAGGTAAAAAGTAAATTAAGGAAATAAATTAACTTTTTTTTGCCCCCAAATTAATATTTACATGAGTTTATTATTATTAAATTTATTAAATCTGTAAACTTAGTTTACGGTATTTTCTATTTTTTAGAAGTGGTTTTATGGGTTCAGAGATTCAAGAAATTAAAAATACGATAGTACAAAGATTACCATCAAGAGTACAAGTAGCAAAGGTAGAGTTTGAAGGTCCGGAGGTTGTAATTTATACCAAAAACCCCGAGATCATAACCGAAAATGGAGGACTTATAAGGGATCTTGCAAAGGATATAAGAAAGAGAATAATTATCCGTTCCGACCGTTCTGTACTTGCAGAACCAGAGAAAGCTATTGAAAAGATCCACGAAATAGTTCCAGAAGAAGCTAAAATAACCAATATTTCTTTTGATGATGTTACCTGCGAAGTTATAATAGAGGCAAGAAAACCAGGCCTTGTAATAGGTAAGTATGGTACTACATCCAGAGAAATAGTTAAAGGAACAGGATGGGCACCTAAAATACTTAGAACGCCTCCTATATCTTCTGATGTCATACAAAGGGTAAGGAGAACATTAAGGAAAAACAGTAAAGAGCGAAAACAAATTTTACAAACACTTGGAAATAGGATTCATCGTCCTGTTTCTCTTGAGAATGAATGGACACGTTTAACGTCACTTGGTGGATTTAGAGAAGTCGGAAGGTCTTCATTGTTTTTACAGACTCCAAATAGTAAAATTTTACTTGACTGCGGGGTTAACGTCGCAGGAATTGATGAAAAAAGTTCTTATCCTTATTTGAATGTTCCTGAATTTATTTTAGATAACCTTGATGCAGTGGTAATAACCCACGCACACCTTGATCACTCTGGATTTCTGCCATATCTTTTCCATTATGGATATGAAGGGCCAGTTTACTGTACAACCCCAACAAGGGACTTAATGACATTATTACAGTTAGATAATATAGATATAGCTCACCGTGAGGATAAACCTCTTCCTTTCAACGTTAAACACGTTAAAAAATGTGTTAAACATACTATAACTTTAGATTACGGTGAAGTAACTGATATAGCTCCAGATATACGTTTAACTCTTCACAATGCAGGGCATATCCTGGGATCTGCAATTGTACACATGCACATAGGAGACGGCCAGCATAACTTTGTTTATACTGGAGACTTTAAATATGAACGAAGCAGGCTTTTGGAACCTGCAGTGTCTAAATTCCCGAGATTAGAGTCGCTTGTAATGGAAAGTACATATGGTGGACATGGAGATGTTCAGCCAACCCGAAATGACGCAGAAAAAGAGCTTGTAAAAACAATTTACAGAACTTTAGAACGTGGAGGAAAGATTTTAATTCCTGTTTTCGCTGTTGGAAGGGCTCAGGAACTTATGATAGTACTTGAAGAGTACATCCGGCATGGAATTATTGATGAAGTCCCAGTCTACATCGATGGAATGATATGGGAAGCAACAGCGATTCACACAGCCAGACCTGAATACTTAAGTAAAGACCTCCGTGACCAGATATTCCACATGGGAAGAAACCCGTTCATCTCAGAGGTGTTCCATAAAGTAAATGGAATGGAAGAGAGAAAAGAAATAGTGGAAGGAGAACCAGCTATAATCCTTTCAACTTCAGGAATGCTTACTGGAGGAAATTCTGTAGAGTACTTCAAATGGTTATGTGAAGACGAGAAAAACACTTTAGTCTTTGTTGGTTACCAGTCTGAAGGGTCCCTTGGAAGAAGGATACAGAAAGGATGGAAGGAAATTCCACTTAAAGAAGACGGTAAGACCAATGTTTACAACGTAAAAATGGAAATAAAAACCATTGAAGGATTCAGTGGTCACTCAGACAGAAAGCAGCTCATGGATTACGTAAGGAAATTATCTCCAAAACCAGAGAAAATCCTTATATGTCACGGTGATAACTATAAAACCCTTGATCTTGCATCAAGTATTTACCGGTCTTATAAAATCGAGACAAAGACTCCAATGAACCTGGAAACTGTTAGGATTCAATAATCCTATATTTTTAATTTTTACAAATTCTCATTAACTGGTTTCCGCCCCTTTGAAACTCATAATCAACAGTTTCAATGGAAACCTGCATTTCTTTTTCTTTAAAAATTTTTATTATTTCTTCTACATGGCACGACTTGTCCGTATTTAAATCTAGCAGAGGGAATATCCTCACTTCATGAGCTACCCTTAGCATTTCGTCGACGGCGCTTATGTGAAAGTCCAGTGAAAGCATGTCTGAATATAAAAATAAAAAATGAGAGCTGAGGGCTAAATCAAACTCTTCATTTTTAAATGGTAAATATGGAAGTGCAGCGTTTATATAGTGTTTTTCGTTCCTTCCTGTCTCAAAATCATTTAAAAATAATTTCATTGAGGTCATTCTGGTCTCTGCAAGTTCTTCAACGTTTTTAATATTTTTCCAGATGTAGTCATCTTTATTAGATTTTGCCTGGGCCATTACATCATCAAAGGTTTCGCCTATTCTTTTTTCAATATCTTCTTTGCTGAACTGGTATAGGGGGTCTATAGTAATGACTTCTTTATTTTGCATTTTCATTTCATAATTAAAACTTGATGGGCCTCCACCGCAGTCCAATATATTTTTATTTAAATCCGCTTTATTAAGGCTGAACATGGCCGTGTATTCAGTTAATGTCCTTCCCAGTGGAACTACCTCTTTTAATTGCATTTTTATCACCTGTTATTTTGGTTGGGATATTAATTAACATTAATCTTAAATATAATTTAAATAGCTAACTTAGCTTTTATTGGATAAATGTTGATTTTTAATCAAGTTGTGAGTATTTAACTATTCAAAAAAAATCTGTCAAAATCTTAAAAAAATTTACGATTTTTTTACGCGTAGAAAAATGTTTACAAAATCTTTGATTTTCGCATGCTATGCATTTTCTCCAGCTTCGATTTTGAGCAGCAAAAACGTAGTTTTTGATTGCTCTGATTTTTGAGAGTTTTTGATCAACTGCAAATCTTTCGGTTTTAGGCACAGAAATTCATAGAATTTTCGAGTGGTTCTGTACATATCCTTTCCAGCGATACTAATTCCTTTAATTGCATTTTTATCACATGTTAATTGGTTAATAGTTATTTGAATTAGCATTAATCAGTGAATATAATTTGAAAAGCAAGATTAGATTTTATTGAACAAAGATTCATTTTCAATAAAGTTGGGTTAATTATCACATGTTAATTATAATGTATAATATTGATCGTTATTGTTATTTATATACCTTTGAAGTTATTGAATGTTCATTAGGTGATGAGCTAATAAATATTATTATGTGTAATTTATTAGGTTAAATATTAGTTATATGATACTTAATTCAATTTTAAATGGCTTAAATTTCTAAGTTGGTATAGGTTTTTCGAGAAAAAGTGGTTTTTAATGTAATTTGAATTTATTATATTTTAATTTTATATTAATTGCTCTAGATGCAGTTATGGGGTAATTAATCCATATATAACATTTTATTAATGCATGATTAAATTATATTCAATTTTATAAATTATTTTGATCTCTAGTTTGTTTTTGATCATTCAATTTAATAATTTCAATTTATGACTATCTTAAACGTAATATTTAATAAATTATTGAAATATAATAATATGTAATCACTTAACTTTTAGGAAGGTATCTTTGATAAATGTTTGGGAGAAGTGATATGGAGTTAAAATCACTTATAGAAAAAATTATGCTTCTAAATGATACTTTAGGATACTCCGATAACACTGAAAGGTTAATAAACAAAGAATATATACTAAAAGATAATTCTCAGACTCTTGAAGACTTAGAAAAACTTCTTATTGATTCAATTAAGTATTCTCAAAGTCCTGAATTAAAGCTGGGTTTAGAAATTATATTGCTACTTGTATCTCATAAAAACGAAAATATAAGGAATTCTGCCCTTGCAAAAACGTTTGTTTTAATGGACGATGGGTTAATTAGGGAACTCGTTGTCAAAGAGCTAAAAAGCGTATCTGGCAATGGAAACAAGAATTCTAGTGAATCTGCAGAATATTCACTTGATTTAATAGCTGATGAAATCCATAGATTTGAGGTAATGGATGCAGTTTTTGATCTGTTTTGTAAACTAAAAAACAGGGTTGTATCTAAATTTAATCAGTCTGAATTCATATCTGTTTTTTCAATACAATCTTTTGATAAGTTCAATTCAGCAGATATGTCTGGTATTAAAAATGATTTATTTAACAGATTAATATGTAACCTACGTGCTTTAGACCGTAAAATGGATAAAATGATCCCATATTTGGAAGAAATGGAAGCTTATGATGAAATAGAATATAGAAAACTCAATTATTTAGATACTCAAAATTCTAAATCCAGTGAAAAAGAATCATTACAAAAATTGGCAGATTTTTATGCATCGACTTTTACAGAAAGGGGCCATTTACGCAGATTAATATTCTTACTCGGCGATGAAGATCAGGAAGTCCAGGAAATAGGGTTTAATGCATTAATTGATATAGTGGAAGTTTTAATAACAGATTCAGCACGAAAAAATCTTGTAAAACCAGTAACTAGCACAGATTTAGAGAAAATATCTTCATTTAAAAACTAAATTGGGAAAGTAACAATATTTTCAGTATATAATATAAAAAGACCAATTATTTTTTTTATTTATTAAAATACGGAGGTATAAAGTTGGGGGTATAAATTCACAAAAAATTTTTAAAGCCTCAAATTTTAGATTTTGATTAATTTAAGATTATTAGGGCCATATATGATGTGAAAGTATATATTTTGACATTAATGTTGAAATTATCTTATTTTAATCTGTATTATTGAAGAATATGGTTATTATAGTTTTTTATCATGTATTCTTGAGATTTGAAATTATAAAAAATGGGGCTTTACTGATTTTCTTGTTAATTAGATGTTTTATCATATAAAAAAACACTTTTTGGTTTTTTTGGTTTAATTTTTAACAGTTGGGGTAGGGCGGGTTGCCTATTTTCTATTTATTCAAGTTTACTTTATATTAGTTCAAGTAAAATGGAAATGTTTATATAGTAAGTATGTTGATTATTTTTTATAGGAATTTAAATCTTTTAAAGTGAATTTGGGATGGAAGGGGGTGTATTGATGCGGAAAATAGTATTATTAAGTATTTTGGTATTATGTTTTCTTTTTGTAGGTGCGGTTAATGCTGCGGATCCTGTAAATCAGGATGTTTATGTATCTGTTAGTGGTAATGATGCTAATAGCGGTACTGGTGTGGCTAGTTCGTATGCTACTATTGGGAAGGCTGTTAATGTTTCTGATGAAACTAAGAATGTTAAAATTCATTTAGGTGAGGGAAATTTCACCGGAAATGGAAATGTTAATTTAACCATTAATAAGAATCATACTGGTTCTGGCGGGTCCATGACTCTTATCGGTGCTGGGATTAATAAGACGTTTATTGATGGTGGAAAAGTAAATCAATTGTTGAATATTGGTGTTAATTCTAATTTAACTTTAATCAATATTACTTTTGTAAATGGTAATGCCAGTAGTGGTGGAGCTATTTGTAACAAAGGTATTTTGAATATTTATAATTGTTCTTTTGAAAATAATAATGCAACAAGTTCTGGTGGTGCGGTATATTCAGAATCTGGTAGTTTGAGTGTTTCAAATTCTGTTTTCAATAATAATTATGCTAAGTATTCTGGTGGGGCTGTATCTTCTTATTCAGTTTGTAATGTAGTTAATTCAAATTTTACAAATAATTCTGGAAGATCTGGTGGAGCACTATACATAAGTGGTGGTTCAGACAGGTATTCTCTTGTTAAGAATTGTACTTTCCTTGATTCTGCTGCTGAACAGTATGGTGGTTCATTATATGTCACTTATGCTTCTGTTGTTAACAATAGTTTTGAAGATAGTATAACTACTGGTACTTCTAGTTCTTATGGTGGGGGTGCTATTTATGGGGGTAATATTTACCTTCAAAATAACAGCATGATTCTTTGTTCTGCTGCTAGTGGTAGTGGGAATTATATTAAGGCTATTGGGCCTATAAACAATACGGGAGTTACTTTGGATAGTAAGAGTATTACTCAGCCTAGTTTTACTTTAACTGCTAGTGTGGCTGATGATAAGGGAAACCCAATTGATGGTGGTTCTATTACTTTTTATGCTAATTCCACTCTCCTTGGATATGCTAATGTAATTAACGGTGCAGCTACTTTGAATGCTAATATGTTATTGGATAATGGTTTTTATGCTTTGAATGGGTCTTCTAGTTATTATAGTAATGTGACTAATGGGACTTTGGATGTTAATCTTAATGTTAATCCTTCAACTTATTATGTTTCACCTGATGGTGATGATGATGTAAATGATGGTTTAACAAATATTACTCCGTTTAAAACCATAAAAAAAGCCGTTGACACTGGATTTGCAAATGGTGTTTACGTTAACATTTACCTATTATCTGGAACCTACTCTGGTGATGGTAATGTAAATTTAACTCTTGCAGACTATCTTGGCTATCTAAACCTTATAGGTTTAAATTATAATCAATCAATCATCGACGGCAGTGGTACAGACTGGGCTTTCAATTTTGGGTCAAATGTACAGGCAAACTTGGTAAATTTAACTATAAAAAACTGTACTATCACAGGTTCCAGTAAAGCGATAATATTGTCTACAGGTACAAATATGGGGAGTGCTAACCCTATTTACAAGAAAATAACCATCAAAGACTGTATTTTTGAGGATAATGTCGCTAAATCATATGCAGCTGTGGTTAGGCTTATCAGTGGATCGGTTGAAAATTCATCATTTATTCATAACGCAGGAACTTCAGTATATTTATCTACAGGATACGTGCAGGATGTTCCAGTTTTAGTTAGCAATTCCATGTTTTTAAACAATTACAATATAACTAGGTATGGTCTGTTGACTTTAGGGAATACGGCAGTTTTAGAAAACTCTTCATTTATTAATAATTCAGCTAATTATTCGAGTATAATAAATTTCAATGCTAACTCTGCTGTAAGTCGTAATAATCAATTTATTAACAACACTAATCCTTATGTGAATGGAGCTACAGATGGAGTTATCGTTTCAGGGTATTTTTTAAGTTCAAACGATACATTTGAAGGAAATAATGTTTCAAGTATTGTAAATAACGGAATATTTGTTAATGATACATTTAAAAATAACACGTTTACAACAGGTAACAGGGCAATTTTCTATTTGAATGGAGGTCAATTAAACGTTACTAACTGTACTTATACAAACAACAATGGTGTTAATAGTGTTGTTGTTATTAGAAGTGGTACTCTTTTAAATGATGGTGTTTTGATATTTGTATCAAAGAATTCAAATTCTTTAACAAGTACCCTAAGGGCAATTTTGGATTTACCTGGATTTACTGTTTCGGGAGGTTCTGTTAATTTTTACCTTAACGGTACACTTTTGGGTACAGCTTCGTTTGTTAATAATACTGCTGAGTTAAATGTTTCCGGTTTTGGTAATGGAATTTATACAATAACAGGAAACAGCACTAACTTTGCAAATGCAATTGTCCAAAATGGTGTTTTAAACATCACTGCACAAGTATATGATTCTTTAACATACTATGTTGGGCAAAATGGAAGTGATGATACTGGTGATGGGTCAGTAAGTAAGCCTTATGCAACAATTCAAAAAGCAATAGAGGAAGGTGTTTCAAAAACATTAAACTTAATTATAAACATCCTGCCCGGAACCATAAAAGGCACAGGTAATGTTAACATGACCTTACCAAATTATCTAAATTTAACCATCACCGGAACTAAAAATCAATCTATCATTGATGGTGATGGTGTAAACTGGTTATTTGTAACAGATACCCTGTATGAAAATAACTTAATTACCCTGTCTAATTTAACAGTAAAAAATGCAAAAGCTATGAAAATTTTCTCTGGAGCGGGCCAAGCTACGAGTGGTGTAGGCATTATTCAGACAGCAGGTAATTTAAAAATTGATAACTGTACCTTTACAGATAATATAGGTTACGTTATTTCCGCTGCAGAAGGAGCTTACTTAACTGTAAATAATTCATATTTCACACGGAATACCAATGCAATCTATAGCTACTACGGTAATTATATTGCAATTCTCAACAGTGTATTTGAAAACAATATCGCTGTTAATAATGCTACCTGGACAGGTGGTAAATCACTTATTTATATCCAGGATAGATACAGGCCAAGCAGCAGTGATCGTGTTTTAGATGTTTCCACTGTTTTGATAGATAATATTACTATCAGTGGAACGGTCGGTGATAATACGTCATATGTTTCATGTGGTGTGTTTATTAAGGGCTGTAATTCAACTATACTTAATTCAAAATTCATAAATAACGATTTAACTACTGCTTTCGCTGTGTTTGCAGGTGATACGGCTAATAATTTGACTAATTGTTATACTTTGACTAACTGTTATTTTAAAAACAACACATATGATATTAGAACTTTATATGGTCCGGCAGCAGGCCCTAGACCTACCATAACTTTAATCAACAGCATCTTTGATTCAAGTGGAGGATTTACATATATAGATAGTAGGTATAAGAATGCTTGGTGGAACGTTACTAATTGTTCTTTTACTAATATGCTGAATAATTTAACTTTCGTAAGTGAAGGAGCAGTAATAAATGGCAGTTTATTTAAAAACGATACTGTTACACTTCCAGATAATACTACAAACAGTGCAATACTTAATTGTACTGTTCTTTCAAGCTCTAATCTAAATCATTTGAATTATAATTATTGGGGCGGTAGTAATCCTAAGGTTAGCAATGTAAATTACTGGATTGTTCCTGTGTTGGTTGCTGATGGTAAGGCTGGTTTGAGTCAGGTTGTTAGTTTAGTGTATAAAGTGTTTGATGGTGTGAATTACTATGATTATGATGTGAGTTCTATACCTATTCCAATGGAAGAGTTTGTTTTATCTGTTGTTAAGGGTAGTATTGCTCCGGGTTTGGGTAATTTAACTAAGGGTGGTTTTGATGCGGTTTATGCTGTGGGTGGTTATGGTGTTAATACTGTAATTGCGAATTTTGCTGATGGTAATTCGCTGTCTTTGGATGTTGATTTCCATACTGATTCGACTAGTTCTGATGTGATTTTGTCTAAGTCTGTTGGTGAATCGGGTGAGTATGTTGATGTGGCTGTTGATGTGACTGGTGAGGATGGTTCTCCTGTTAATGGTGGTGTTGTGGAGTTCTTCTTAGCGGGTACTTCTTTAGGTACTGTTAATGTGGTTAATGGTGTTGCTACTAAGAGGATTCAGGTTAATGGGTCTGTTGGTTTCTATGAAATTTATGCAAAATATGTGGGGACTGACTGTTTTGCTGAATCTAACGGTGTTGAACTTTATCAATTAATAGATACTGTTGCACCAACTGCAAGTGTTAATGTGCCTGGTGGATTGTATAACACCAGTAAAACTGTTACGGTTAATATGAGTGAGACTGGAAGTATTTATTATACTTTGGATGGTAAGACACCGACTACAAGCAGTAGTAAATATACTGGTCCAATTAGTATTTCGTCTACAACGACTTTGAAGTATGTGGCTGTGGATAATGCGGGTAATCAGTCACCTGTTTATACTGCGGTGTATACTATTGATAAGACTGCTCCAACTGCAAGTGCAAGTGTTAAGGCTGGGACTTATAATACTGCTAAGCTTATTACTTTGAAGATGAGTGAGGCAGGGACTATTTATTATACTTTGAATGGTAAGACGCCGACTACGAGTAATGCGAGGTATAGTAAGGCTATTAATATGGCTTCAACGCACACTTTGAAGTTCTTTGCGGTGGACAAAGCAGGGAATAAATCACCAGTTTACACTGTAAAATACGTTATAGACAAAACACGGCCGTACGTAAAAGTGATGTACCCTAAAAAAAGCAGTACGGGCATTTCCAGGTCAAGTACACTCTACCTCAAATTCAGTGAAAACATCAAAACAAGCATAAACTGGTCAAAAGTGTACATCAAAAATCTGAAAACAGGTAAAAAAGTAGCAGTAAGCAAAGTGATCAAAAACAATGTTTTATACTTTAAAACAGGCAAACGGTCTGCTTACACATGGTACCAGATTTATATCCCTGCATCTGCCATTAAAGACGCAGCAGGAAATAACGGTATTAGTTACACATGGAAATTCAAAACAGGAAAATACTAAACTATTTTCTTCCCTTTTTTAGGAGTTATCTACATAAAAATTTAAAAAAGGGAAACTATCTTGATTAAGACAAATATGCTTTAAATATCTATTGAAAGTAGGGTCGCGTTATAATGAATTTTAATAAATCCTTTTTAGTAGCTTTAATATTTGGAATTTTTGTGATCTTAGTTATGGGGTCTCTTAATTCAGTTGCAGCTACTGATAAGAATATATATGTTGATATTAATGGTAATGATACTACAAATTTAGGAAATAGTTCTAACAGTCCTTATGCCACTATAGAGAAGGCTGTAAATGAAAGTGCCCATAAAGATGCAGTAACTATTCATTTAAGTGAAGGAACATTTAGAGGCTCTGGTAATTCATTAATTACAATCAATAAGGCTCACAGGACACAGGGAGGAAATATTACTATTGTCGGTGCTGGCTATAACAAAACTATTATCGATGGTTATTTTAATAGCAATATTTTTGATATTAAGGCGGATTCAATCGTGATTTTGGAAAATTTAACATTTATTAATTGTAAAAGTCTTAATGGTGGTGTTATATCCAGTTCTGGAAATTTAAAAATTATTAACTGTATTTTTGATAATAACCGTGCTGTAACTAATGGTGGATCAATTTATATTAATTCAGGGTCTTGTTCTATTTACAATTCCCGATTTAACAATAATTCTGCATCTACAGGAGGAGCTATTTATTTCGGTGTTTCTACAGGATCTGGAAATCTTAATGTAGATAGATCTGTTTTTACAAACAATTGTGCCTGCTCTTCAAGTCTGAATTATGGACACGGGGGTGCAGTTTATTCTTATGGAAGTTCGGCAGCATTATCAACTATAACAAATTCGATATTTATCAATAATTCTGCAGTATCAGATTATCATTCTACATATCCTAACCCCACATATGTAAACAGGGGAGGATCAGTTTATTTATGGTCGGGATATCTAATCAACAACAGCTTCATTAATAGTTCTATCACTGGTCCTGCACCTGAAGGAGGCGCTTTTTATGTCAATACTGCATATATTTACGGTTTTGATAATAATTTAAGGGTTAATTGTTCAATAAATGGTGTATTAGAGCCTGATATTTACACTCCAGATTATCAGAAGGATACCAGTACCAATGTTACGTTATCCCACTCTACAGGTGAAAATGGGGATTATGTTGATGCGGCGGCTGATGTAACTGATAAAGATGGTGCTCCTGTTAATGGTGGTGTTGTGGAATTTTTCTTAGCGGGTACTTCTTTAGGCACTGTTGATGTGGTTAATGGCCGTGCTACAAAAAGCATTCAAGTTAAGGGGTCTATTGGCTCTTATATAATTCTTGCAAAATATTTGGGAACGGAACGTTTTAAGGAGTCTAACGGTGTTAATATTTATCAGTTGATAGACACTGTTGCCCCAAATGTGACTGTTAACCGCGCTGGTGGGATTTATGTTGGTGTTCAGACCGTGACTTTGACCAGTGATGATCCAACCGCGGTTATTTACTACACCACAGATGGAACTAACCCTACTACAAGTAGCAGGGTGTATTCAGGTTCTATTCAGGTTAACAAGAGCATGACCTTGAAATATTTCGCAGTAGATCCTGCAAATAACCCTAGCCAGATTTACGTACAAAATTATGTAATAACAACTGCTGCCCCGTCTGTGTATGTGAATCATGCTGGTGGGATTTATGTTGGTGTTCAGACCGTGACTTTGACCAGTGATGATCCAACCGCGGTTATTTACTACACCACAGATGGAACTAACCCTACTACAAGTAGCAGGGTGTATTCAGGTTCTATTCAGGTTAACAAGAGCATGACCTTGAAATATTTTGCAGTGAACTCGGCAAATAGTTCGAGCCAGATTTACATGCAAAATTTTATAATCAACAGCAGGCCACCAAAGGAGATAAACATCACAGATAATAATTATAACAATTATTTCAATGTTTACACTGGCGAAATATTATCCAGTGCAGATATTATTGCTGGAGACACTATACGGATAGGAAATGTATCTAATAAGGCGTTTGTAATAGATAGACAGCTGACTTTAACAACAATTGCTCCAGGTAATATTATAAAAAATGGTGTCATTCACTTAACTCATGGAAGTAGTGGATCCAGTGTTATCGGCCTTAAAATTGTTAATGATAAAACTGATATTGTAATCGATGGAATAAATGTTATTAAATTGCATGGTATATGGTTAACTAATTCAAGCAACGATTATATCTTTAATAACAGTGTTCAACTGGCCAATAGCCGCGGTGTTTTCGCAATGCCCATGGGATGGTCTAGCAATAACACTATTATTTTCAACACTTTGATCAGTACATTAAGTACCACTATGCCTATGGGAGATTGTAATTATAATAATATTTCTAATAACTATTTACAATCCACAGCAGCCAATGTTGTCTATTATAACCCGTGGGGTCATGCAGATTATAGTGGAAGCGGCATATGTATTGGTAATTATTTTTCTAATAATCATATTTATGCAATTACTTCAGCATCATTTGCTATTGCAATGGTTTTAAATTCAAATGTCACTGTAATTAATAATATAATAAACAATACTGGAGCTGGAATTACAGGTGTAGAGAGCAATTCTTTAGTTAAAAACAACACCATAATTACACCTTCTGGCGCTATAGAAACATTGGGGGGCAATATAACAGTTTCAGATAATACTATTTATTGTCCAGGTACAGGAATCTATATTGGTTCAAGCAGATCCTCGAATTTCCCTGTAATTGTTTCTAACAATAAAATTTTTAATTCTTCATCTTTTGCAGCAATTTGTATAAAAACTGATAATTGTATTTTGATGAATAACACTGTAGATACCAGCAGCATTTACTTTGGAATTTATATTGAAGGGAATAATGTTACTGTTAGAGATAATAACATCAATATCAATTACTTTGGAGATGGTATTGGAGTAGCTGGAGATAACTGTCAAATCTTTAACAATAAGGTTAATGTTTCTAAAAATAAGGGTATTGTTATTCTGGCTTCTAACTCAAACGTTTATGATAACAATATCAAAGCGGGTTTAGGGATTGTGGCTGATTCAACAGGTATTGTTTGGAATAGACTTTCAGATACAGCAACCGTAGCATCATCCTGGAAATATCCTTCTTCATCCAATAGACTTTACTCTAATATTCTCATTAATAATATCATAAGTAGCAGCTCTTATGGGATATTTTTAAATGGAAATGTTTATAATACAAGCTTATCTGGAAATCAGATCACTACAAATGAAACCATAGGTATTGTTAAGAATACAACTGATTATTTTGAGGATGACAATTCTGATAATACTGTTAATGGTATTGTAACTGATTTTACAGGCGTAATTATAAATGATCTGAATTTCTATTCATATTTTGATAAAAATGGTTATTTTAAGCTAAATTCTTCAGCTGATAGTTTTACTTTTATTTTAACCTGTTTATCCAGTAAGACCATAAATGTTGACAGAAACATGACCCTTTTTAGCAATGGTCTGGCTAATCTATTAACTGATGTTACTGTAGTGATACATAGCGATGGTAGTGGTTCAACAATAAAAGATTTGAACTTTTTCAATGAGGATATGGGTGCAATTGTTCTTGAAGACGGTTGTGAAAACATCAATATCCTGGGCAATAATATAACTATGTCTTCAAATGCCAATTTTAATGATTCTTTAACTGGAATTTCTATGGGGGCATGTAATTTTGCTAATATTGAATCAAACAATATTTTTATAATCAGTAATAGCGCTCTCCTTTATGGAATTTCTATTCTGGATAATGCAAACTATTTAAATATATACAATAACAGCATTATTTTAAATGGTGATAACTTAATTGAAGGTATATACTGTAGTTTACTTGGATACTCCAACATAACATCCAATACAATTAACCTGATCGGCAGTGGCTTTGGTTATGGTATTGCAGCAACAAATATAAATGGCCCTGTTCATGATCTAAACATAAACAACAACGTTATTGTGGCTAACATAGGTAAAATGCTGTATTTAATTGAACTGCACATCACAGAAAATATAAACATTGAAAATAATTCCCTCAGCGGCAAAGCTAACGGCGTTTATGGTATTGCCATATTTAATTCTAATAATACAACAATAAAATCTAATGAAATCAAAACAGAAGGCGGTAATTTAGATAAAATTACTTACAATCCTGATGTTTTAGGAACAGGTAATGCTGCAATTTATATATGTTCCAACACCAACAACACTATCGCTGAAAATAACACTATTTATACTGATGCTAAAAAACAGATTATTCTTAACAACTTAAAAACAGGACTTCAAAATTCTTTTATCAATAATTATTTTGTTGTTTATGATGATAATATTGCTAACTACTTTAATAGTAATAATGAGTTTGAAAATAATTTAGTTACTCAAAATGACACTTTATTGTTTGATAATATAAAAAATTATCACAACTTATACTTTAACACTCCTTTAAATATCAGTTCTTATTCTAAAAATAGTGTAGTTAATGCAACTTTTAATTTTAAATCAGGGGCGTTTAATTCTAATATCACAAATTTAAATTTTAATTTGATAGATAAAATGGCTTTTATCATTGTTGATGGGGTTAATATCACTTTCACCAGTAATTTAATCAATATTTTAAGCACAAATCCTTTAAACAATTTATCTGCTGTTATAATTGCCCAATACAGTATCTACAATACAATCAGGAATAATACAATTAATATGGCTGGTAAATCAAACTTAACAGCTGTCACTGTTTATAACTTTTATAATGGCTATTATGGAAGAAGTCCTGAGTTCAATAAAATTGAGGGAAACACTATAAACTTAAAATCCAATTTATCGGTAACAGGAATTTATAATGCGATGACTGGAAATACAACCATCGTTAATAATTCAATTAATTTATTTGCAAATGATTCTGCTTGTGGAATTTATAACATATACTCCAATGATTTCAAGTTATTCCTCAGCACTCTCTGGACTAGAAATACGAACATTATAAACAATACTATTTTAGCAAATGGAAGTAAAGTAAGATTAATAGAGTCTATAATGGCGAACAATACATATATAAGTGGTAATATATTACGTTCTTCATCAACTGCTTCTTATGGGTATGCAGCGTATAATACCACTGGTGATGTACTGGAGTACAATGATATTGAAGTCAACGGGTCAAATACAAATAATAATTTTATTAATTTGCCATGGGCAAAAGTTCCCCATGCAGGAGTATACTTCTCTGAAGGTTCTTCTAACAGTACAGTGCTTGAAAACAGTATAGTATCTAATTATGTTGGAACTAATGATTATGCAGTATACATCGATGAAAACACGTTTGATATGGTTGTTAAAGATGATTATTTAATCAGCGACAACAACCGGCGCATTGCAAACATGGCTGTTTATGGGCCTACAGCTGTAATTAGTAATAATGGCTATTACTATGTCTATGTTTCTGTAGAGGGTAATGATGAAACTGGAGATGGATCTAGCGGTAATCCTTTTAAAACAATTGCATATGCTGTTTCTAAAGTAATAAATAAAGGAATTATTTATATTAATAGCGGTATTTATTATGCAAGTGGTATACTTGTAAATAAAACCGTTACAATTGTTAATGCGGTTTTCAATAATGGTACTGCTGCAAGTGGCAATGTTTTAATCAACGGCAACGGAAGTCAAATATTTAACATTACTAAAAATGCTAAATTAGCTGTTATTGGGCTGAATTTTACTAATTCAGCTGCTAAAGATGGTTCTGTATTTTATAACAATGGATTTTTATCAATTAAAGACTGTAAATTTTTCAACAACACGGCAAATAACTATGGTGGCGTGGTTGTTAACAATGGCAGCTTACAGATTGAAAATTCTAGTTTTTCATATAATACAGCTTATCGTGGAGGTGTTATAGATAATTATGGTAATTTAACCATTACATCTTCAAATTTCTTCAATAACACTGTTTATATGAATGGATCCGGTGCTGTGATATTTTCTCATGATAAATCCTTAATAAACATCACTAAATCTCATTTTACCTCAAACTTCGCTAATAAAACAAATACAAATCCGGTTTATCAAACAACCGATGAAAATGGAATAGCGTATGGTTCTGGAGGAGTAATATACAATTTAGGGCAGTTATATGTATATGATTCAATTTTTGATTACAACAACGCAACAACCATGGGCGGTGCAATTGTAAGTTCATCACTTTCCGGAATTAAGGATATTTTAATTGTAAATTCAACTTTTAACCACAACAGGGCACAGGGAGGAGGCGCAATAAACGTGGTCCAAAATAATAAATTGACTATACGGAACTCGTCCTTCTATGAAAATGAAGCCACTGTGCAAATGGGCGGCGCTTTATGTGTTAATCACAGCACATTGATTATGGATAATGTTACAATGACTTCAAACTCTGCTGGTTATGGTGGAGGAGCCATAGCTAGTTGGGATACTAATTCAACCATTACTAATTCTAATATCAGTAGTAATACGGGGGATGTTGGTGGGGGAATTTATTTTAGTGGAAATAATCTTGGTGGTCACCCTTCAGCATCATTAACGATATTAAACAGCACCATTTCAAACAACATTGGTTTTGATCAGGGCGGTGCTTTCTATTTAAACAACGCTAATGTTAAAATGACAAATTCAAATGTTTTTGGTAACTTTGCAAGTGGAAATCCAACAATAGCAATCCAATCCAGTAATGATCCGTTAATCAGTAACATTGACTTTGATGGTAACTGGTGGGGTAGTGATTCAGGGCCTACTGATGATGTATGGTTGAATGCAAACGCATTCAGAAATTGGAGACGTACAATTAATATTTGGGTACCAAATGACAATTCTAATTCAGATTCTGATAATGGGGGAACAGTTTCTAATCCTTGGTACAATCCAAATCTAGGAAATGTGAATGCGGGTTTAGGCACAGGATTTGGCTTGGGTACTGGTTCGGGCTTAGGTTCTGGTTCTGGTTCTGGTTCTGGCGGTAGTGGTAGCGGTAGTGGTAGCGGTGGTTCTGGTTCTGGTTCTGGTTCTGGCGGTAGCGGTTCTGGTTCTGGAGGGGGTAGCTTGATTCCTGGAGGGTCTGGAGGTAATTCGACTGTTCCCGGAGGTAATACTAATAGTACTGTTGCTTGGAATGATGTGGGCACTATAGGTCTTACTACAGCTTTGGGTTACACTTCAGCGGGTGAGTCTGGTAGTTCAGGAAAATCAGGCGGCAGTTCAGGCAGGGCTTATGAAATAGAAAATCCAGAAGATGAAAAAATTCACAGTGAAGAGCAGAATGCATTATGGGGATTTTTTGCAGTTTTATTCTTCATTGTTTTGTTGGCTGCAGGTTATCTGCGTAACAGGAAATCAGGATAAAGGAGAGAATTTGAATGTTTGGTAAAATACGAATGATTATGATATTCATTTTTTTATTGTTATCATTACTATCTATAGGTGCAGTAAGTGCAAGTGGTGTTGCATCGGATGATTTGGGGGTTTATGTGGCAGTTAATGGTAGTGATGATTCGGGCAATGGTTCCAGCGGTAACCCTTATTTAACTATGAAAAAAGCGATTGATAACTCGCAAAATGGTTCAACTATCTATTTATCAAGAGGAAACTATTCTAGTATCTCTAATACTAATTTAACTATCAATAAATCTTTGACTATTTCTGCTAGGGATAATAATGTTATTTTTAATGGGGGAAATAACAGCTACTTTTTTAATATAAACAATGGTAGTAGTTTAACTCTGGTGGGGATCGATTTTTATAATGCTAACACTTCAAATTTTTACTTTATCGCGCCTATATTAAATTATGGGACTTTAAATATTGTTAATTGTAGCTTTGCTGATAATTCTGGTTTGAGATCAGGAGTTCTTTTAAATTATGGAAATTTAAGTATTGACAGCACTAATTTCATCAGTAATCAAGGTAATTACACAGGAGCAATCAGTAATTTAGGTGTTTCAAGTATATACAATTCTAATTTCTCAAACAACAGGGCATTGAACAAAAATTATATTTTTAATAGCGCGTCAACTGGTAGTGCGGTCTATAATACGGGGAATTTAAATGTTTATTCTTCTAATTTTGTGAATAACAGTATTTTCTCCATAAATTCTGAATTTAATCAGTCTTTAACAAAAATCAACTTCTCATCATTTAAAGACAACTCGATATTATATATAGAAAATAGTACTGGCTATGTAACCAGCTCCTATTTTGAAAACTTAATAAACATTACAAAGAAAGGGACACTTAATATAAGCTATTCTGTCATTTTAGACTATGATTTTGAAAATGCCACAGTCAATGCTAACTGTAACTGGTGGGGGCATAATGAAAAAATCCCCAGTTTTGTAAATAAATGGCTTATATTAACTTTCACATCTAACAACAATAATTCTATTCCAGGTAGGATAAACTCTACTCTTAATGTAAGTTTTAAACTTAGAGACTCTCAGGGTATTCATAATTTACCTCTAGATGTATCTTCACCAGAATGTTTTGTAAGACTTATAGCGGATAATGGGAATTTCACTAATTCTGAAGGTTATTTAATCAATAACTCATTTTCATCAATTTATTGTAATAACACTATTGACACGCTAATTTATGCTAATGTGGCTGATTATTATCTTAAATTAACTATTGGCACTGGTTTAAGCAATCAAAAAATTTATGTATCAAACAGTGGATCTGATGATAATGATGGCTCTTTAAACAGCCCACTGAAGAGTTTATCTAAAGCTATTGGCATTAGTTTAAATGGAGCTGTAGTCTACATTTTATCAGGTAATTATTTGGGTGATCTTAATTCTAATTTATTAATAGCTAAAAATTTAACTTTCACTTCATTTAATGGGCCGGTTACATTTTTAAGAGGTAATAACATTATTTTTAAGGTTGCAGGACATGGACAGCTGAACTTAAATGGTATTACTTTTACAGCATCTAATCCAGATATTTTTGTTCCAATAATTAACAGCTCAGGGACATTGTTTATAAACAACTGTACCATTGAAAATCTCCGCGGTGGAAATGCAACTTATTATACATCCATGCCTTATACTGTTCACTTCTATCAAAATCAGAGTATCATCTTTACAAGTGGTCCTTTGTTTATAAATAACACGGTTTTCTCTAATTTAACTGAATTTGTTATTAAATCAGGTAATCTTTTAAATTCTAAAGATTACATTCCTGTAAACATCACCATTTCAAATTCAACTTTTAAAAATATGTCTGGAATCCCAAGGTCTGTCATGTCAGATAATGACCCTTACCCCACATACAGTCTTTACTTAGACGGCGACTTGATAAGATTTGATAACTGCACTTTTATAGATAACAGTGTAACTCCTATTAAAACACACACCAGATATTCAACAGTAATAAATAACTCTGTTTTTATCAATAACCGGGGTGTTATGGATAATGGTAACGCAGATGATGATGTAGAGATGGATTATGGTAACAATACTATTATGAATTCCAAATTCATTGACAATAAGAGTCCTCTTAGAGCTTATTGGACAGGATATACTTCTCCTCTAATTGAAGGCGTTCAAAATTTTATCAACTGTTCATTTGAAAATAACAAAATCGTAATTATAAACACATGGTATAGCCGTGCAGATAACATTTCAATATATGGATGCTATTTTGTAAATAATACTCATGTCCTGGGCAGTCAAAGCCAGGGTGATGATGATAGTGAAGGTATAATTTTTAATGGAGGTAATTTAACCATTGAGTATTCTGTTTTTGAAAATAACAGTGCTTACTACGGTGGAGCAATCGTTAATGATAATGGGGGTAATTTTTATATTAACCATACAGTTTTTATCAACAACAATGCTAACTTTGGAAAAGATATACTCAATAAAAATGGTTATGGATATATCAGCAACTGCTGGTGGGGTTCTAACAGTGGACCTGCAGGGGATAAGGTGTTTTCTTCAATAGGGGAAGTTTTGATAGAAAATTGGGTGATAATGACCTTAACAACCAATGGAACTTCAGTTACAGCTTCTTTGGATAAAGTTACAGGCCAAAATGGGAATATATCCAATTTAGATGGAATTTTGCCTTCCAGAGAAGTTTTATTTGCGGGTAAAAGTCTTAATTCTCCTTTGAAGTTGAATTTATCTGCTAATAAAGCTTCCTTTGATCTTCTTAACCAAAATGGTGATCTTGATGTCAATGCTACTATTGATGATCAAACCGTTAATTTAACTGTTCACAGCAGAGATACAATCCTTGAAATTAATAATACAGTCGTCTATGGAAAAAATAATGTTTATAACTTCATTTTACGGAATATAAATGGTTATTTAATCACCAATCAAACTGTTAAATTTATTATTAAAAATCAAACAGGCATTATTGGAAATTACACTGTGACTACAGATGATAAAGGAAAGGGTCAAATTGTAATTAACAACAGTATTGGTGATTACAAAATTGAACTTTTATATAACGGTGACGGCTACTTTAACCCAAGCTCTGCAAATGCAACCATGAAGGTCATGCCTTACTACACAGATATTTTTGTAATTAATAATCAAACGTTTTATGGCAAAAATAATGTTTTTTACATTACCCTTGATGATAATAACGGTAACCCTGTCTCTGGTGAGACAATTAAATTTATAATTACTAATAATGGTAAAAATACTACATGTTATTCTATAACTGATGATTATGGTCAGGGAAGTTTTTTGCTTAATCTTTCTAAAGGTTCATATGGTGTTGAAATTATCTTTGCGGGTGATGAGTGGCATATGTCCTGTAATTACACTACAAAGTTTACAGTGGCACCTATAAGTTCTGTTGTAGAGTTGGAAGTTGATCATCTTTATGGTAGAGGGAATCCATTCACTGTTAAGCTGACTGATAAGAATGGAAATGTTCTTAAAGGTGAAAGTATTGTACTCACTATTTCTCAAGGAAATAAAAGTGATTCATATAATCTAACTACAAATGACTATGGAATTGCAGGTTTGATGATTAATTTAACTCCCGGAAATTATAATGTCAGCGCTAAATTTAGGGGTGATAACCTAAATTTGGGAAATACGACCAGCGGTCATTTATTGATTGAGAAGGTGGGTACCAAGCTCTCTACTGATTCCATTTTTAATTTTAGTAGTAAAAACAGCATCTTGAAAATCAAATTAACTGATATATATAATCGTCCTTTATCTGGAGAGTTTGTAAACATTACAATTAGCAATCTGGATTATAACAAAGCATATACAGTATTAACAGATAATGAAGGCATTGCTTCATTAGCTGTTAATATTCCTGCAGGTAACTATATAGTTGTTGCAAATTTCTCTGGAAATGAGTGGTATGGCAGCACATTCACTGGAAGTACTTTGATTGTTAAAGATATTAATCAAATTAAGGCCACTAAAATTAGCTTTAAATTGGATAATGGTGTTTTTTTAATTAATTTAACTGATGCTGGAGGTAATGCTGTTGCAAATAGGATCATCACTTTAAATATTGTTCAGGAAGGTTTAAACAGTACTTTATATAATAAAACGGATAGTAAAGGTTTGGTTAAGTTTTCTGCTCCGACGTATCCTGCTTATTATAATATTTTCTATAGTTTTAGTGGGGATGATTCGTATATGGGAAGCACAGGGTTTACTAAGCTTAAAATTACTCAGGACACTGTTGCTCCAACTGCAAGTGTTAATGTGCCTGGTGGGTTATATAACGTTAGTAAAGCCATTACTTTGAAGATGAGTGAGGCAGGGACTATTTATTATACTTTGAATGGTAAGACGCCGACTACGAGTAATGCGAGGTATAGTAAGGCTATTAATATGGCTTCGACTCATACTTTGAAGTTCTTTGCGGTGGATAAAGCAGGGAACAAGTCGCCTGTGTACACGGCTGTGTATACTATTGATAAGGCTGCGCCTAAGGTGAGTGTGGTCAGTCCTAAAAGTGGAAGTACTGGTATTTCTCGGTCTAAGACCATTGCAATTAGAACTAGTGAAAGTGTGTTTAAGAGTACTAACTGGTCTAAAGTGTATGTTAAAAACTTGAAAACTGGTAAGAAAGTTAAAGTAACTATCAAGATCAGTGGAAATCATATTTACATTACAACCAGTAAAAAGTCAGCTTACACTTGGTATCAGGTTTATATTCCAGCTTCAGCAGTAAAAGACAAGGCGGGAAATAAATTAGCTAAAGCATACACATGGAAATTCAAAACAGGAAAATACTAAATCATTTTCCTCCCTTTTTTTGGGATCTATAATAGGTTGGGTTTTAACAAAAATTTTTAAAGTCTTGAATTTTAGGTTGTTAATGGTTTAAAGCCATTGAAGTTAATCATTATATGTTATCAGATGTTTTAGTAGGTTTAACTCAATTATACTTATTTTCGTTGTTGTGTTAATTTAATACAATTTAAATTTTTTGATTTGGCTTGAAAAGCCATTTTTTTAAAAAAGTTCTTGTTGAAATATTTCAAAGTGTTGAAATACCTTGAAATGTGATCAATGCTTAAATTTGCTGATAGTAATCAATTCCAAGTATTCTTTGGAATTTCACATTCAACTCAGTCAATTGCATATCTGTAAACTGTTGTAAAATAAATTATACAAAAATTTTAAGTTCAAAATGTTTTAAAACATGCTAAAATAGGAGTATGCGTCTATTGTTGATATAAAATAAATAGTAAGTACGTGTGACAAAAAAAACATCTATTAAAAGTATATGTATTATGGACTGATTCAGCTCGAAAAAAGCTCGTAAAACCAGTAACTAGCTCAGATTTAGAGAAAATATCTTCATTTAAAAACTAAATTTGTAAAACAAATATTGCTTGAAAAGTATTAACTCCTGTAGTAGGGGAAAAATAAGTCCCTGATCTATTTTTTTATCTATGGAAAATCTAAAAAGTTTTATAAGGTCTGATTAGATAATAGATATTAATATACATTACATTTATTTTTAGATAAATAAATTTTAAAAATTTTTGGTGACTTACATGGTAACATATTCAGAATCAGGTGTTGATATTAATCTTGAGGAAGCTACAGTTTCTGCACTGGTTTCCGAAATTAAAAAAACGCTTTCATTTAGAGATGTAATTACAGAAAGCGGTCATTTTGCGGCGCTTGTAAGATTAGGAGATAAAGCAATCGCCATGAGTACAGATGGTGTTGGAAGTAAAATATTAGTTGCAAAAATGATGAATAAATATGATACAGTTGGAATAGACTGTATTGCAATGGTTGTAAATGACATTCTCTGTGTTGGTGCTGAACCAATAGCAATGGTGGATTATCTAGCTGTTGAAAAAGCAGATCCTGAAATTGCAGGCCAGATTGGAAAAGGGCTTGCTGAAGGATCTAAAATGGCCAAAATAGCAATGATTGGAGGAGAGACTGCATCACTTCCAGAGATAATTAAAGACTTTGACCTTGCAGGTACAGGAATTGGAATTGTAGATGCAGATAAAATCATAACTGGAGAAAATATCGCTGATGGTGATGTTCTTATTGGAATAGAAAGCAGTGGTGTTCATAGTAACGGATTAAGTCTTGCTAGAAAAGTATTTTTTGATAAGGCTAATTTAAGTATCGATAGCCCTCTCCCAACAGATTCTGATAAATTAGTTGGGGAAGAACTTTTAAAACCCACTGAAATTTATGTAAAACCAGTTGTTGAACTTTTAAAGGAAGATATAGATATTCATGGCCTTGCCCATATTACTGGGGGCGGATTTTTAAATCTTAAACGGCTCAAAAAGGGTATCAGCTACAACATAGATAGTTTACCTGAACTCAGTTCAATTTTTAAATCTATCTATTCCTTGGATGTCCCATTAGAAGAGATGTACCGCGTATTTAATATGGGTATAGGATTTGTAGTTATTGTACCCGCTCGTGAAGCGGATAAAACAATAAACGTTATTAAAAAGCATAACAAAGCTTATAAGATAGGAACTGTTGTAGATAACAAGGATGAAACAGTTAAAATAAAAGCGTTTAATGGGGATATCATTACTTTAAATTAATTTCACGCTGAATTTCAAGATTAAAAATTAAATGGTGTATTACATGAAAATAACAATTGAACAAGAAAGATCAATAATTATGGAAATTTTAACAAGATTTAATATACCAGAAGAGGATGCATACATAGTTGCTGATGTTACTATGGACGCTGACCTTAAGGGATTCACTTCTCATGGAATAGGAAGGTTTCCGCAGTATGTAAAGGGATTAAAAGTTGGAACTATAGATCCCGAAGCTGAAATAACTGTGGAAGCGGAAACAGCATCTACAGCCCTTTTGAATGGAAATCACAAGTTTGGACATGTTGTAACCTATAAAGGTATGGAAATGGCAATGAAAAAGGCAGAACAAACTGGTGTAGGGCTTGTTGGAGTACACAACTCCAACCATTTTGGAGTTGCAGGTTACTACTCTGACATGGCAGTTATGCAGGACATGATAGGTGTTGTAATAGCAAATACAGAACCTGCAGTAGCTCCAATCGGTGGTAAAGAACCAATAATTGGTACAAACCCAATAGCAATCGGTATTCCTGCAAATAAAAATTATGTCTCTGTAGATATGGCGACATCTGCTTCTGCAAGGGGAAAACTCTTAGAAGCATTCAGAAAAGGTCAAAAAATCCCTGAAAATGTCGCGCTTGATTGTGATGGAAATCCTACCACAGATCCTGAAGCTGCACTTAAGGGTTCAATTCTACCATTCGGGGCACATAAAGGATATGCACTTGCATTCATGGTTGAGATTATGGCAGGACCTCTCGTAAGGGCTGCATTTGGTAAAGGGGTTAAAGGAACTGCAAATCCTGAGGAAATGTGTACAAAAGGTGACCTTTTAATGGCAATAAACCCATCAAAATTCTCTGATATCAACCAGTTCAAAGAAGAAGTAGATGAGTTTGTAGCAGAAATTAAAGATTCAGGTGAAAATATCTTTATTCCTGGAGACATGGAAGTAAATAATATTAAAAGGTTCAGGGAAGAAGGATTTTCAATAGATGACACTTTATTTAACCAGCTTAAAGAAATTGCAGATGAATTAGCATTTGATCTGGATGAAATATTAAAAGATTAAGTACAAATTTTAGACAGACAGAAAACTATCTGTATATCTAACTTAATCAATAGTCCTTCTTTTTTATAATAATGTCCTGATATTTATTTTTGTGTTATTTAACTATTAATTTGCATAACCAAGTGCAAATAATGTTATAATGCCTAATGCTACTATGGCCAGATAGTGAAGTATTATTTTAAAACCTAAAATTCTTGTTTTATTTTTAGAAGCTGTAGGTACTTGAGAATCTTTAAATGCATAGTACAAGTAGACCATTGTAGCAAATCCTGATACTAAAATTGAATAGTCATATGCAATATTTAAGATTATAGCATTGCTTATAATAAATATTAAAGCTCCAATTATAATTATTTTTGGCTCAATTCGAGATTCAGGGTTAGAACCTAAGATGCTTGGTTTTTTATGGACTTTTAAAGTATTTTTACAGTTATAACAGACCTTAGCTTTTTTGCTGTTTTTAGTTTTACATCTCGGACAGATGATTGTAGATACCAAAATACCACCTTGCTGTACGAGCTAATCTTTTATTTGCTGGGTATTTTCACAGATTAAGCTCATTTTTATTCCATGTTATGGATGTTATATTTGACATTTTTTGTACTAATAAACTGATTATTTTATTTGATGTTAGGTTAATTCAAGACTATATAAGTTTATTGAGTAGCCATAAATCAGAATTAAATAATACAGTAAGTCAAAAATAAAAGGGCAAATATTGGATATATTATCGAAGGTTTTGCATGCTCTGTAGGTAGGTTAATCAGTGAATTGTGCCGGTGTTAATATAATTTGAATAAATTTTAATTAAATAATACATAAATGTCTTATTATATCTTAAAAATGCAATTCCTTTTTTTTTAAAAAAGAATAAATAAAAAGAAGTAATATAATAATAAATATATTTTGAACATTAAATGATAGGGGTTACAAAAATGTCAAAAAAGCTGGAAAAAGCAATAGATGAGCAAATTAGGGGAAAGGTTGAGGCTGAAATACAAAAGGAAATTCAGGAACAAATAAAAGGCGAAAATGATCCTGAAATTAATAAGGAAATACAGGAGCAAATTAGGGGAAAGGTTGAGGCTGAAATACAAAAGGAAATTCAGGAACAAATAAAAGGCGAAAATGATCCTGAAATTAATAAGGAAATACAGGAGCAAATTAGGGGAAAGGTTGAGGCTGAAATACAAAAGGAAATTCAGGAACAAATAAAAGGCAAAGTTGATACAGAAATCCAAAAGCAAATAGAAGATCAAATTAAAGGAAGAAACTAATAAAAGCCTTTATTAAACCTATTAAATTATTTAAATACATTTATACTTCTTTTTTAACTTATTTGGGCATGTATTTTTTCTAAAAAACATTATGCGGATGTTTTTCATATTATTAAACATACATAGACAAGCAATGGCTTACCTGTCAAATATAAACCTTTCGATTTGTCTGTCTAACAACACATTTATATTAAGAAAAAATAGTCCCATTACTATGAATATTCATGAAAGTTCATGATAGACCATTAAATCGTATAGGGGATAATAATAATTTGAATTATGTATTATTTAGTAATAATAATTTGAATTATGTATTATTGAGAATAGTAACTGGATTTAAATATTATCATGTAATAATTATTGGGTAAAATTATTAACGGGTAATACTAAACGGGTTTAATGGACTACAATGCTGTCACTATATCTATGGATATTCATAGGTAAAAAAGTGTAAAAGGAGGTAGAATGATATGCCGTCATCTTTTAAATCGCCTGCAGACACAGCTAAAGCTTGTGTAGGCATAGCAGCATTAAAAGAAAAAGCCCCGTTGAGTAATTTGATAATTTTAAGCTTTTTAGCGGGTGCATATATTGCATTTGGAGGACTTTTAGCGGAAGTTGCTACTGGTGGTCTAGCAGCAGCGGGTGCTCCTCCAGGAATTGTTAAATTGCTCTTTGGGGCAGTGTTCCCTGTCGGACTGATGCTGGTCGTTATAGCCGGTTCTGAATTGTTTACAGGAAACAACATGTACATGCCGTTTGGAGTACTCCAAGGAGAGGCAAGCTGGTATGGACTTATTAGAAATTGGGTAGGAAGCTGGGTTTTCAACCTTATAGGTGCCCTATTTGTTGCATATTTCTTAGCTGTAGTTTCTGGTATTCTAACAGCAGATCCATGGGCAGCCACTGCAATTACTATTGCTAAAACAAAAGCTCTTGGTGGAGCAACATTTGTAGCAGCAGGTAAAACAGTCACTTCATTAACATGGGTACAAGTGTTCGTAAGAGCTATAGGATGTAACTGGCTTGTATGTCTTGCAGTATACCTGGCCGTTGCTTCAGATGATATTATTGGTAAAATACTGGGAATATGGTTCCCAATAATGGCTTTCGTAACCATGGGATTCGAGCACGTTGTTGCAAATATGTTCTTTATACCTGTCGGAATATTCTTAGGTGGAGTATCCTGGACAGAATTCTTTGTAAACAACATGGTACCTGCTACTTTAGGTAACATCGTTGGTGGGGCAATATTTGTTGCAGCTGTCTACTGGTGGACGTATCTTAGAGGAACTAGCCCTGAAAAAGCGGAGGCTCCAGCTTCAGCTAAAGGTACAAGTAAATAGAATGAGTAAGTTTAATCCTTCTATTCATTTTTATTTTTTTCGACTGAAAATAGAAGGATTAACTCTCAAATTCTAAATTTTCACAATACTAACAATTAACGTGTATTGTGCTAATGCAGGATAATACTTTCAATGCATATCGTACATCTGTTAAATATTTAAAAATTGTGAATGAATCATAAGAAAGTTAAAAAATTGAAAGTATTTCTGAAAAAATTGAAATAAAAAATGAGGGGATAAAAGGATGAATATTAAATACGTACCGACAATATGTCCTTACTGTGGTGTTGGATGTGGTATGAATCTCGTTGTTAAGGACGAGAAAGTAGTTGGTGTAGAACCATGGAAAAGACATCCAGTAAACGAAGGAAAATTATGTCCAAAAGGAAATTTCTGTTATGAAATTATCCATAGAGAAGATAGGTTAACCACTCCACTTATAAAGGAAAATGGGGAATTTAGAGAGGCTTCTTGGGAGGAAGCATATGATCTAATAGCATCTAAACTTGGTGCATATGACCCTAAAGAAATAGGTTTCTTCTGCTGTGCAAGATCTCCAAATGAAAACATCTATGTGAATCAGAAATTTGCAAGAATAGTTGTTGGAACCCAGAATATCGATCACTGTGCAAGACTCTGCCATGGTCCTACTGTAGCAGGACTTGCAGCATCATTCGGTTCTGGAGCAATGACTAACTCTTATGCGAGTTTTGAAGATGCAGATCTGATATTTTCCATTGGGGCAAACAGTCTTGAAGCCCACCCTCTGGTGGGAAGAAAGTTAATGAGAGCAAAAATGAAGGGAGCATACTTTATAGTAGCTGACCCAAGATACACTCCAACTGCTAAACAGGCTGACCAGTACATTCCATTCAAAACTGGAACTGATGTTGCATTAATGAACGCTATGATGAATGTAATAATCAGCGAAGGTCTGGAAGATAAAAAATTCATAGAAGAAAGAACCAAGAACTATGAAGAGCTGAAAGAAGTAGTATCAAAATACACTCCTGAAATGGCAGAAAAAATAACCCAGGTACCTGCTGAAATAATCAGAGACATAGCTATAAAATACGCTAAAGCGGATAAAGCAGCTATAGTTTACTCACTTGGTATAACAGAACACTCACATGGTGTGGACAACGTTATGCAAACAGCTAACCTTGCAATGCTAACTGGAAACATTGGAAGATTAGGAACAGGAGTTAACCCTCTGAGAGGTCAAAACAACGTTCAAGGTGCCTGTGATATGGGGGCATTACCTACCGATTACCCCGGATACCGGAAAGTAGCTGATAATGAAGTAATGAAAGATATTACATGTAGTTGGGGATGCAGTGACTTCTCCTGTGAACCTGGACTGAAAATCCCAGAAATGATAGATGCTGCCGCAAAAGGTGACCTGAAAGTTCTCTACGTTACTGGTGAAGACCCCGTGATTTCTGACCCTGATACTCACCATGTTGAAGAAGCACTTAACAACCTGGACTTCTTTGTAGTACAGGATATATTCATGACTGACACGGCTCAATTTGCAGATGTTGTATTGCCTGCTGCATGCTGGGCTGAACAGGAAGGAACATTCACCAATGGTGAAAGAAGAGTTCAACTAATAAGAAAAGCTGTAGATGCACCTGGAGAAGCTAAATATGACTGGGAAATCTTCTGTGATTTAGCTAAAAAAATGGGCGCTGATCCTGAAATGTTCACATATGAATCTGCCCAGGACATATTTGAAGAAGTTAGAACTGTAACTCCTCAGTATGCTGGTATGAACAGGGAAAGACTGGAAAGACCAGAAGCACTTCACTGGCCTTGCCCATCTGAAGACCACCCTGGAACTGCTATGATGCACGTTGAGAAGTTTGCACACCCTGATGGATTAGGAATATTCATGCCTCTTGAAGAACAGGGACCACAAGAAACTCCTGATGAAGAATACCCATTATTACTGACAACCACCCGTCTATTATTCCATTACCACGCTGCAATGACAAGAAGGGCTCACACATTGGACCGTGAAGTACCAACTGGATATGTAGAAATAAACAATGAAGACGCTGTTGAACTTGGAATAGTCAACAATGAAAAAGTTAAAGTTAGATCTAGAAGAGGAGAAATTGAAATAAATGCTAGGGTCACTCCTGACATCCTGAAAGGAATAGTAAACATTCCTATGCACTTTAGAGAGTGTTCTGCAAATATTTTAACTAATGCCTCTGCAATAGACCCAAAATCCGGAATGCCGGAATATAAAGCATGTGCTGTTGCAATAACTAAAATGGGGGTAGCAAAATGATAGAAATAAATGATATGTTCTATGCAAAATCATCCGATGCAGCAATTGCAGAAGCTGGAGAATACGGTGGTGCAGTTACGACCCTTCTGAAATTTTTACTCAAAGAAGGAATTGTTGATGCAGTCCTAGCTGTTGATAGCAGTGCAGACTTATACGACGTAGTTCCTATACTAATAGAAGATCCTGAAAAAGTTGTGGATGCTGCAGGTTCACTTCACTTTGGAACACTCAACCTTGCTAAATTCATTACTAGATACCTTGATGGTGCTCAGAATATGAAAATAGCAGTCACTGTTAAGCCTTGTGATGCAATGACTATGGTTGAGCTCATGAAAAGGGAAAAAATCAACTCAGATAACATCATAATGATAGGTTTAAACTGTGGGGGAACTATGCCTCCAGTTAAAAGCCGAATGATGATGGAGCAATTCTATGAAGTTGATCCAGACTCAGTTGTCAAAGAAGAAATTGCTAAAGGTAAACTCATTGTGGAAACTGAAGACGGTACTGAAAAAGAAATTCCAATAGACGTACTGGAAGAGGAAGGATTTGGTAGAAGAACCAACTGCAGAAGATGTGAAGTCAACATTCCAAGAATGGCTGATCTCGCATGTGGTAACTGGGGAGTTATAGGGCCTCTTGCAGGGAAAGCTACATTTGTAGAAGTTTGTTCCGTTAAAGGCGCAGAAATTCTCGAAAAGGCTAAGGAAGCAGGAGTCATAGATTTAGAAGCTCCAATTCCAAAAGGAATTGAAATAAGGGAAAAAATTGACGGTGCAATGGTTAAACTTGCAGATAAATGGCAGGTTAATGACTGGGAAAGTATTGAAGGCCGTGAAATTTTCTCTGTTCTCACAGAATATATGTCAGATCTCTCCAGATGTCTGAAATGTTACGGATGCAGAGAAGCATGTCCAATATGTTACTGTGATGACTGCTGTCTAGAGGCTAATAATGGTCCTGACTGGCTGACTAAAGGGGAAATTCCACCATCACCAATGTTCCACCTGGAAAGAATGCTTCATATGGCAGAATCATGTACAAACTGCGGACAATGTGAAGAAGTATGTCCTGGAGAAATACCTCTTGCCAAAATTTGGCATGAAGTAAATACCAAAATAAGAAATACCTTTGGATATACTAAAGGAATTGACGAAGGAAAACCACCTATTGCATTTTTCCCTTCCAAAGAAAGAGATGAATCTGGACTGGATAAAGCAATAGATGAACAACCACCAATCGCTCCAAAACCAGTGCCAGAAAGTAAATAAGTGAGTTAAATACTCACTTTTTACATTTTTGTTCACTGCATTGTGTATTGACTCTTTAACCTGTTTAAAGGTCATTACCTACTTAGTAAACCATATTTTGCTCGAACAAATTGTGACTTATAAAGGATGATTCGCTCAACATCACCCAATATTAATTTTTGCAAAATATGGTTTATATTAATCACATTTTAGGTGATAAAGTTATGCTTGATGAAGTACTAAAGGCCAATGAAAATTTTGTTAAAAATTTTGAACCTAAAAAAATGAGCCACATGCCTCAAAAGAAATTAGCTATTGTAACATGTATGGACACACGGCTTACTGGATTTTTAGAACCTGCAATGGGAATTGAAAGGGGAGACGCAAAAATAATTAAAAATGCTGGCAATGCGGTAGTTGGCAGGGATGTCATACGGTCCGTTGCGGCAGCAATATACGCACTTGGTGTTGAAGAAGTTATGGTAGTTGGACACTATGAATGTGGGATGGCTAATGTAAACTCTGAAAAACTTACAGAAACTATGAAAATGAGGGGTGTTGATGAGGAAACTCTTTCAGGAGTTAACATTGATGAATGGATTGGTGCAATCGGTAACGAAGAAGAAAACGTTATAAAAGTAGTAGAAAAGATAAAAGAGTCCCCATTTATTCCAGAAGATGTCCCTGTACACGGCCTTATAATTGATCTTTATGACGGGAAAATGAAAGTCCTAGTTGAAGATTAACCCTTTTTTGTTTTTTGAAAGTTGTAAAGATGAACTAGATTTTTTGTACTTATTTTATATTGTAAATACACTTAAAATATATGAACATTATATTTTTTCCATTTTAAAGGGCCACTATATCCTGATATTCCATTTTAAGAGAATTTCTATTAACTTTTGATATGAGTATGATTTCTGAACGATTTCTAATTAACGATTTCAGATATTTATATTGAAAAATAGGGTATTTAAACATGTTTTAATGTTATTAGTTATCATGAAATTTATATCACATCTCTATTTTGAGGGCCGTCGAAAAATCTCTGATTTTTCTGGGCCGCAGAACATAGCTGGAGAAAAATGTTTACAAAATCTCTCAAACCCTTCGGGTTTGGAGCCCTCGAAAATTAGAGATTTTCGGGGCAACAAATCAAAGCTGTAAAAAATCTATGATTTTTTAAGGTTCTGCATGTTTTTAGAAAATTCTCTTACGTAAATTTATTCTACTTCTAAAATGTTATCATAAATTAATAATATAATTTAATACACTTAAGAATTATCTTTAAGAATTAAGTGTTCCATAGATCTTTAAGAAATTTCATGCCTCTTTAAAAAGTTATATGGGGTTAATTTGCATAGTTATATGTTCCTTTTTTATTGTTTAATGTCATTATTTGTATTATGTTATTATTAAACGTTTTGCTTGTCATACGAAATAACAAGACGAAAAAAATAATTATGAGAAACGAAACATCTTATATTTAACTAAAGATGTTTTATGGCATGAGGAGGGATGTAGTAAATGAGTAAAATAAATAGAAAGGGCATTTTAGACATTTTAGATGGATATGACAAAGAGGATATAACCATTGCAACATTAGGAAGTCATTCATCTCTGCATATGTTCCAGGGAGCAAAAGCAGAAGGTTTCAGGACTGCTGTAGTATGTGAAAAAGGACGTGAAGTTCCATATCAAAGGTTTAACGTTGCTGATGAATATATAATGGTTGATAAATTTAGTGATATAGTTAATGATGATGTTCAGCAACAATTAAGGGATATGAACAGTATAGTGTTCCCACATGGATCCTTTGTAGCTTATGCGGGATTAGATAATATTGAAACTATTTTCAATGTTCCTATGTTTGGAAACAGGGATATTTTAAGATGGGAAGCAGAAAGAGATCTGGAAAGGCAATTAATGACTGAATCCGGAATCCGAATCCCCAAAAAGATAAATAATCCTAAAGATATTGATGGTACCGTTATGGTTAAGTTTCCAGGAGCTAGAGGGGGAAGAGGATACTTCGTTGCTAACTCCACTGAAGAGTTTGACCAGAAAATTGATGCAATGCTAAAACGAAATTGGATTGAAGAAGAGGATATAAAAGAAGCGCATATTGAAGAATACGTACTTGGATGTAATTACTGTATTCACTATTTCTACTCTGGATTAAAAGAGGAAGTAGAACTCATGGGAATTGACAGTAGATATGAATCAACTATAGATGGTTTAGTCCGAGTCCCTGCTAAAGACCAGCTTGATATAGGTGCAGATCCATCCTATGTTATAACAGGTAATCACCCTGTAGTTATGAGGGAATCACTGCTACCACAAGTATTTGAAATAGGTGACAAAATTACTGAAAAGGCCAAAGAATTAGTAAAACCGGGATTTAACGGTCCTTTCTGTATGCAAACCCTGGTTAACGATGACCTTGAAGTAGTAGTGTTCGAGATGAGCGCCAGGTCAGATGGTGGAACAAACACATTCATGAACGGATCATCCTACAGCTACCTCTATCATGGAGAACCTTTAAGTATGGGCCGTAGAATGGCTAGAGAAATTAAAAATGGTATAAAAGAAGATAGATTAGAGGAAATTATAACATAATAATTTCTTATTTTAATATAATCCGTTAATCGATGTTATCACAGGGTAACATCATCTCTTTTAATTTTAAGTTAATTTTATTCTTTAATTTATTTGTATAATATCCCTATAGATTGAATTGATAATATTTAAAATAATAGCTTTTATATAGCTACAAGAAAGTTTCTTGATTATTTGAATTAACCAGTAAACCATAATTTAATATAATGAAAGAATTAAACAATATATTATGACACTTGGGGAATTCAAAGGTAATTCGAACCTTAAACGGCTGAATGAAATAATTAGAGTTTTAACCAAGTACGAATTTGGTTACATAATTGAAAAAATAAAGCTTAAAGATAAAATCCCATTTAAGCACCATTCCTATGAATATGAATCTATAGAAGAGTTAGATGCAACTTTGCCCTTACGATTAAGGCATGTTTTGCAGGAATTGGGAACAACATATATAAAACTCGGTCAAACTCTAAGTACAAGGCCAGATTTAGTTGGTGACGATATTGCAGATGAATTTTCAAAATTGCAGGATGATAACCCTCCTGTAGACTATGAGATCATGCAATCCATTGTCGAAGAAGAGTTAGGAAGTTCAATAGATGAGTTGTTTTCTTCCTTTGAAAAAGAGCCCCTGGGATCTGCATCTATAGGGCAGGTACACAAAGCAGTGCTTAAAACAGGAGAAGAAGTAGCAGTTAAGATACAGAAACCTGGCGTAAAAGATCTTATTAAGAATGATATTAATATCATGCGCTTTCTGGCTGCAAGAATCAATGATTATATTTTTCCATCCCGAAATTACAACCTTCCGGGTATTGTAAATGAATTTGAGCGTTCTATTTTAAAGGAAGTGGACTACGGGCAGGAAGCAATGAACATAAAAAGGTTTGATTATAATTTTAAAGATGATGAAACCGTTTATGTCCCCAAGGTTTATAGGGAATATTCAACTTCTAAAGTCATTACTATGGAACTTATTGGAGGGAAAAAGGTTTCAGATGTTATAAATTCCGATGAAGGCTTTGATAAGGAATTAATAGCAAAAAGAGGGGTAGAGTCCTATTTTAAACAGGTACTGATCCATGGGTTTTTCCATGCAGATCCCCATCCTGCTAACATATATGTTTTAGAGAATAATATTATCTGTTTTTTAGATTATGGGATGATGGGAATTCTGGATCAGGAATTTAGAGAAAATTTAGCTGAACTTATCATATATTTCGTAGAAGACAGCGTTAAGGGTATGATAAACCAGCTGATTTACATGGGTATAATCAGTGAAAATATCGATATTAAATCCTTTAAATACGAACTCACGGATTTAATGTACAAGTATTATGGAATAGGCCTCAATGAGATGCACGGTGGAATGGATGATTTAATTTCACTCATGAGAAAGTACCATATCCAGCTGCCAAGTGAGTTTGTGCTTCTAGCCCGGGGAATTGGAATGCTTGAAGACGTTGGCGAAAAACTGGATCCAAACTTCAATCCGGTAGATGCATTCAAACCTATGGCTAGAACGGTTATCCGTAAAAAAGTAAGCCCTTTGAAGGTTGTGGACTTTGTGAAGGACAATCTATTTGAAGTGGAACACCTTATGAAAACTCTGCCCCGTAATCTTAGCAGGACCCTATATAAGATAGAAGAAGGGAAAATAACCCTTGAAGTAGAGCATAAGGACATGGAAAGAATAAGTAACAAGATTTCAGCGTCTTTAATACTGGCGGCACTTTTGGTAGGTTCTTCATTGATTATGCAGACTGATAAGGGCATACTGATACTGGGATTCCCATTTTTGGGCATTATTGGGTTTATAGTTAGTATGGTGCTGGGCTTAGCCCTTGTGTTGTCTATTTTAAAATATAGGGAGCTATAATGCACTCAATCAGCAAAATATCTCAAAAATCATAGATTTTTGCAGATTTTGCAAACATTTTCTATACTTTAAATTTTCTGGAGGATTAATCTTTGATTCACCTGCTTTTTTAGAATTGACTTAAGTGTAATTTTGAAAAATTGAATAAAATGTAATTAGAACTAAATTCATATAATAATTAACATGACTGAACTGATGATGCTCCTGTTTTTCACCGCTGCTTTTTTATCGGTAGTCATAGGTACAGTGGCAGGATTTGGAACATCAACTATTTTACTGCCTATTACATTACTTTTTGTAGATTTTAAAACTGCGCTGGTGCTGGTTGCAATTTCTCATATTTCAGCTAGTTTGGGCGCAACTGCATTTTTCCGTCATGGGCTGGATAAAAGATTGATTTTACTTTTCGGCCTGCCAAGTATAATTTTAACAATTTTAGGGGCATATCTTGTAACATATGTCCCTCAAAATATCCTGCAGCTTATTTTAGGTTTATCTCTTTTAATATTTTCAATTTATTTCCTGTTAAAACCGGATTTTAAAGTTTCGCCGTCAAAGAAGAATACAATATTTGGTGGAAGTCTATCTGGATTTTTACAGGGACTTTTAGGAATTGGAGGTCCTCTAAGGGGGGCTTTTCTTATTTCATATAATCTGGATAAATTCAAATACATAGCTACGTTAGCAGCGATAGCCGTGATTATTGATGCAACCAGGATTCCAATTTATTTTTTAAACAATCTCATTGAACCCCCATTTTATTATTTTATACCAGTTCTTGCAGTGATTGGAATTGCGGGGTCATATACTGGTAAACGAATTGTCCAGAAAATTCCGCAAAGTATCTTTAAAAAGTTTGTTCTGGTTGGAATTGGTCTTGCAAGCTTATTATTAATTTATAGCAGTTTAATTATATTATAAAAATGTTGGATTGCTAAAAAAGCATTTGAACTTTTTTAGTAAATGGAATTTTTCTAACAAAAAAAGTTATAGTCGAATACACAAATATAAACGAGATAGATACAAAAATAATTTAATTTTATAAATATTTACAGTAAGGTGTATTACGTGGAAAGCAGTGAAGCGGTTTATAAAGCAATAAAAGAAGCAGGAATAGACTTTATAGTTAGTGTACCCTGCGTAAATCTTGGGAAAGTTATGGAACTTGTAGATTGTGACGAAGATATCATTCATGTCCCTGTAACAAGGGAAGAAGAAGGATTTGGAATATGTGCAGGGGCATTTTTTGGCGGTAAGAAGCCCGCTATATTGATGCAAAATTCGGGGCTTGGAAATTCAGTGAATGTACTTGCATCGCTATATGAACTATATAAAATTCCTATACTTATAATTATGAGCCATAGGGGCACTGAAGGGGAATTTATGAGTGCCCAGATCCCTATGGGGAAAGCAACCCCTGGTGTTTTAGATGTATTGAATATTGCTTACTTTAACCCTAAAACTCCTGAAGAAGCTTTAGAACTTATTCCTCAAGCATGGAAATTGTCAGAAATGGGTGAAGCGCCAATTGGAATACTTTTAGAAATTACATTCTGGAAAAATTAATTGAGATGATACTATGGAACGTATTGAAGCCATAAAAAAAGTAGCAGAAAGTCTTAACGATGAACTTGTAATCTGTAACATTGGATTTCCATCCAGAGAATTATACGCAGTTAAAGATTCTCCCACTCATTTTTATATGTTAGGATCTATGGGAATGTCATCATCCATTGGTCTTGGACTTGCGATGTCAGGAAAAAGAAAAGTGGTATCTTTTGATGGGGATGGATCAGTTTTAATGAATATGGGAACTCTTGTAACTATTTTCAGCCAAAATCCTGAAAATTTTATATTAGTTGTCTTTGATAACCAGTGCTACGGCTCTACAGGGTCGCAGTGCACATACACAACGAAGATCGATCTTTTAAAAGTTGCAAAATCCATTGGATTTAAAAATACATTTGTCTTTGAAGAAGAAATTAACTTTAAAGAAGCTTTGGATGCAGAAGGACCCGTTTTTGTGCATATAAAAGTTAAACCTGGAAATGCAAATGTTCCTGTAATTGATATGGAACCTGAAGAGATAAAAGAAAGATTTATGGAAGAAGTAAAGAAAGGAAATTAATGCTTTTAAGTTAATAAGAGATTAAAATAAGATTTATAAAGTAAAAATTAAATTAACGTTTCAAAAAATATATAATTTTTAATTTTATTAAATTGGGAATGATGCAATGTTAAAAACAGAATTTATGAACCTTTGGCTCTGGATAGGGCTTGGAGGATTTATCGGGGCTCTTTTAAGGTTTTTACTCAGTGGTATAATGCAGTCTAAAGCAAATGTTTTTCCATTAGGTACACTTGGTGTTAACTTCATTGGAAGTTTTTTCATGGGTTTTATAATGTATTCTTCGGAATTTGGAGGACTTTTCAGTGAAGAAGCAAGAGTTTTCTTAACCATGGGATTACTTGGATCATTTACAACGATGTCTGCATTCAGCTATGAAACATTTAAGTTGTTGGAGCAGAATGAATTATTACTGGTAAGTATAAATGTTATAGGAACAGTTTTACTTACAATATTCTCAATTTATCTAGGTAAAATTGCTGCAGTAAGCTTATGGAAGGTCTAAAATGGAAAAAAAACCAGAATTTATCTTGCTTAGGATATTTATAGGGGAATCTGATAGATATGGAGGAAAGCCACTGTATAGATATCTCCTTGAAATGTTTAAAAATGAAGGGTTGGCTGGCGCAACAGTACTTAGGGGGATCAGTGGATTTGGAAAATCAAGTTATATCCATTCTATGGCAATACTGCAGCTTTCAACAGATTTACCAATAGTAATTGAAGTTGTTGACAGAAAGGAAAAAATTGAAATGATTAAAAACAAATTAAAAGGAAAAATAGAAGGAGGGCTTATAACAGAAGAAAAAGTAAATGTAATTTTTTATAAAAGTAAAGAAGAATAGTAATATCATGATTTAATGATATATTTTTGAAGTAATTTTTTTATTTCCATTAAACTGTTAAAATATTTATACTAAATGTACAGAATATAATAATAGGTGATGGAGTTCACCTTTAACTGCTTATTTAAGCTGGATCAATAAATTGATCAAAATATAAACCGCTTATTTTTAAGCTGATGACTCCTACCAAGATTTGGAAGGGAATGTCATTGGCAGTAGATATATTAACTCAAACTGACCTGTTAGTACTGGTTACCGCTGTCTTTATGGTAAATTTAATCTTTTTAAGAGATGAATTAACTGTAGCAATAATTAAAACAGGTTATATGGATAGTAATTTTCAATGCTGTGATCTCAGTATTTATGGCACAGAAATGGTTCTTATCGTGCCCTACAGTGTAGATATGCTACTTGAACTTTTAAATAGAATAATTCCCTAATAGTTGAATATTTTCTTTCAAAGATGTTATATTTAGAATATATGAATATATTGAGCTTGAATATATATTCAAAGTTGTGTATATGCTTAAAAATTTGCCATATTTATAATTAAATCTTATTTTTTAATTATAAAAAATGCGTAATAGAAGGAGGTATTACATGAGCAGTATTATTGAAGATGTCGAAATAAGAAAAATTTTGGACAGCAGGGGAAACCCGACTGTAGAAGTAGATGTGTTAACTGAAAATGGCTTTGGAAGAGCAGCGGCACCAAGCGGGGCAAGTACAGGTATACGTGAGGTTACAGCATTTCCAGAAGATGGAATTGACAATATAATGAATGATTTTGGTAGTAGAGTTGCCCTAGAACTTATTGGGATAGATTCACAAGATACAAATCTCATTGATACTATATTAAAAGAAATAGACGGCACTGATAATCTATCTTCTTTGGGGGGCAATATAATAGTTGCAATTTCTCTTGCAACTGCAAAAGCAGCATCTTCCTCTTATAATATGCCTTTGTATAGTTTCCTAGGGGGAAATATGAAAAATGAAATTCCTTATCCCCTTGGAAATATGATAAATGGGGGAGCACATGCTGGTAAAAATGCGCCAGATATACAGGAATTTCTTGTTGTTCCTGTAGGTGCTAAAAATATTACAGAAGCAGTTTTTGCAAACTCAAGGGTGCATAAAAGAATTGGGGAATTAATAAAAGCCAAAGATAAATCTTTCACAGGTGGAAAAGGCGATGAAGGTGGCTGGGCTCCTAATTTGACCAATGAAGATGCCCTTTATATTCAGGCAAAAGCCTGTGAAGAAGTAGGCGATGAACTGGGAATTGAAATAAGGCCATCTATGGATGTTGCAGCAAGCAGTCTGTGGGATGATAAACAGGAGAAATATGTATATGAACGAGAGGGTATGCTGAGAAATAGCGGTGAACAAGTAGATTTTGTTGAAGATATTATCAATACATACAACATGTTTTTTATGGAAGATCCTTTCCATGAAAACGATTTTAATGGATTTACAGAATTAACACGAAGATCTGGAAATAAATGTCTTATTTGTGGTGATGATATATTTGTAACAAATGCAGAACTCCTTCAGAAAGGGATAGACGTAGGTGCTGCAAATGCAATTATCATAAAACCAAACCAGATAGGGACATTAAGTGACACATATAAAACCATAAAACTTGCAAAAGATAATGGTTACGTGCCAGTTGTCTCACATAGATCTGGTGAAACAACAGATGAAACTATAGCCCATTTAGCTGTGGCATTTTCATGCCCTCTTATTAAAACAGGAGCAATAGGTGGAGAAAGAATAGCAAAGCTTAATGAACTCATTAGGATCGAAAAACAGATGATAAATGTCACAATGGCAAAAATTTAACACCATTTCAAATCTTTAAAAATATTTAATCAAGGAGGAAATTGTATGAATTTATGGAAGGAACTACCAACCGGACCAGCGGCCCCTGAAGTTGTATATGCAGTAATTGAAATACCAAAAGGATCCAGGAATAAATATGAATATAATAAGGATATAGAAGCTTTTGCACTTGATAGAGTATTATATTCCCCATTTCATTACCCTGCTGAATATGGTATAATACCAAAAACCCTTTGGGATGACGGAGACCCAATGGATATTCTGGTTATTATGGATCAGCCCACTTTTCCGGGATGTGTAATCGAAACTCGTCCAGTGGGAGTAATGAGAATGATAGATGGAGATGACAGCGATGATAAAATACTGGGTGTGCCTGTAAATGATCCAAGGTTTAAAGATGTTATGGATATTTCTGATGTACCCAAAGCCTTTTTAGATGAAGTTGCCCACTTTTTCACAGAATATAAACGGTTAGAAGGAAAAACAACAAAAGTGTTGGGATGGGAAAACGCTGAAAATGCATTAAAAGCTATAAATCATTCTATTGATTTATATAATAAAATGTAATCCACTTTTTAATCTTTAATTTTTTTATTTCTGTCTTCTTGCGAATTCGTCAAAAATATCGTCAATATCAATGCCTTTGTATACAAGAAGAAGTAAAGTGTGAAAAATAAGATCAACTGATTCGTAAACTAAATTTTCATCATTTTTAGATGCAATTATAACTTCTGCAGCTTCTTCGCCCACTTTCTCAAGTATTTTATCTTCACCCCGTTTTTTATCGTCTTTCATTATATTTGAAGTGTAAGAATCAATTGGATTGTCACGTCTATCCTCTAAAACACGATAGACCTCTCTTATAATTGTATCTTTCATTTTATATCTCCTGAAAAATCAATGGTTAAATTATTTTATGCTTTTCCTGATGCTGCCGGTTATAGCTATCAATGGGTGCTGTGCATCGTCTATTATCTCTATATCATCAAGGGAATATATGCCTTCTTTGTCTGCGGTTTTTTCTAATCCCAGTTTGATATCTTTTTCCAGTTCAATTACATAAGAATCAATTTTCTTATAACCCAGATGGGAAGCTGCAACTGTTCTGTGATGGCCATCTACTAAAATATATCTATCTCCGCTTTTAACGGTGATGGTTGGCTCTGCAAGGCCTCTTTTAAGTTCATATGTCCTTCCCTGGAGTTCATCTGCATATATTTTATTTTGGGTTGGTCTGAGCCTGGCTGTAGGTACTTTTCTCCTTGATAATTTTGTTTTAACCCCGTAAAGCTGTTCCAATGTCTTTTTGAAGTAATTCACTTTCATTGGAGTTGATCTTTCAATATGGGATCTCACAATATCTGTATTTGTGATTATACCTACTAATTTCTCTTCTTTATTTATAACTGGAAGTCTTGATATTCCCATTCTAAACATTACTCTGGCAGCATCATTTATGGACATGTCTTGGTCTGCAACCACTATGTCTGTTGACATAATGTCTTTAACTAAATTGTCCCATGGTTTCAGGAGTAAATCGAAGGCAGTTACCATGCCTAATACTTCACCATTTGTTTTAACTGGAAATCCGTCGTGTCCTGTGGTTTTCATTAATTTGATGACTTCTTCATTTGGGGTATCTGGAGTTACTGTTATGACCTCTTTTGTCATATAATGCTTTACAAGGGATGATTCACTCATTTAAACACTCCTTTAATCTAAAATTATGAGAATATAATAAAGTTTTATACTATTACTTTAAATTATTTATTCCATATTACTTTATTATTGCATTTAATCTTAACAATTCTATGGCATGGAATCTGTGTACCTTCCTTTAATATTAAAAATCCACGTTCTACTTTATTTATACAGCTCCCTTCAATGGTCTTAAGGTTTCCTGGAGCGCCCCTATGCACATAAGTTATTTTACATTTCTCAATTTCCATTTCTGGATGCCATAGAATCATATCTAAAACATTCTTTACCATTTAAAGACCTGATTCAGATTAAAATTCCTGAAAGTATCTTGATAATAATCTGTTTGAAGTGACTAAAATAATCTATGTATATTGAGGAGCCAATAAATATAGTCGTTTTTATCACTTAAATAGATTAAAGGACTTGCAATATGGGGATAATAAAAAAATTAAAAAATAGTTAATTTTTAATATAAGATGGTTTTTCATCTTAAAGCTTCGCTTAAAAACTTAGCTGTTTCTCCAGGGTCTGCTTTTCCACGAGTAAGTCTCATGACTTGCCCTATTAAGAAATTCATTGCCCCTTTTTTGCCTTCATGATAATCAGATACTGCTTGAGGGTTTTCATCTATAGCTTGCTTTACAGCTTTTAAAACGCTTTCCTCATCACTTACACCAATTAAACCAAGCCCTTCCGCAATTTTAGCTGGTGAATCCTTGTTTTTAGGCATTTTTTCAATTATTTTCTTTGCAGCTTTTGGAGTTACTTTTTTATCATGTATAAGCTTCAGGAGTTCAACGATATTATCCGTTGTTATTCCGCTGTCAGCAAATCCCATTTTATTGTAGTTAAGAACCCTTTTAAGCTCATCCCTCATCCATAATGCTGCAAATAAAGGATCTATTTTCTTTGCAACTTCTTCATATGCATCTGCAAGTGCGAGTTCTGATGTAATGACCTTTGAATATTCTTCTGCTATTCCATATTCCTCAATAAATCGTTCTGATTTTATGTGAGGAGGCTCTGGCATGTTCTCTTTTATACATTCTACCTGTTCATCTTCCGCTACCATTGGGGGGAGATCTGGATCGGGTATGTACCTGTAATCGTCAGCCTCTTCTTTAAGACGCATTGGAACTGTGATCATTTGCGATTCAAGGAATGCTCTTGTTTCCTGTTTTATTTCCACTCCTCTTCTAAGGAGATTTTTCTGCCTTATTATTTCATATTTAAGGGCTTTGTATGCTCCCTTTATGGAGTTTATGTTCTTTATTTCAGCTCTCTTCCCGCCTTCGAGGGATATGTTAACATCAGCCCTCATTGTTCCTTCTCCACGGGCGCTGCCGCTGTATTCTAATACCCTTATTAGTTCACGAAGGAAAGTCCTTGCTTCTTCAGGAGAGGTCATATCTGGTTCTGTTACAATTTCTATTAATGAAATTCCAGATCTGTTAAAATCTACCACTCCTAAATCTGGTTTGTATTGACCTGGATCTTCTTCCAGGTGAACTTCACGAATTCGTATACCGTTCAGGTTACCTTCATACCCTATGGGGATTGATGTTCTCTGGTAACCAGATGAAAGATCTGGGTAATCATAATGCTTTCTCATGAAGTAAGTTTCATTTTCCGCTATCTTACATCCCAGCATTAAAGCTATCTTAATTGCACCGTTAACTGCGTCTTCATTTGGTGGATATGGCTTTGCACCAGGCTGGTTAAGACAGACAAAACAAATATTTGTGTTTGCCGGAGCATCCTGATAATTTGTACGGCAATCACAGAAAAGTTTAGAATCAGTTTCAAGCTGAACGTGAATTTCAAGTCCGCATTTCATCTTAATGGTAATTCCTCCTCAAATTCAATCGATGATTAGATTAGTGTTATTTTTTTAAAAATTAACAAAAATTTTATTCATTATTTGTTTTATTATTAGGACACTTATGAATATATCGTTATAGATATCTCTGTTGAAAAATATTAGATATGGATATATACAGTTCAATTTAATCTGTATTGATGGATATTTTAAAAGTGTTTAGCTAAGATAAAACTTGCCCAAGCACGGTGATATCAGATGTCTGGTTAATATTATATATGATTATTTAATGCATTTATTGACATAACGCTGGATAAAAGGCTCAAGCTCAGGATTTTTTGATTTGCTTTTTGTAAGTGCATCAATATCTGTAAAAGTACCAATTAGTTCTCTTCCAGCCCAGTAAACTTCTTTTTCAACCCTTTTTCCATAACGAGTCCCGAACATTTTAAATAATGGGAATTTAGTAAGTCCGTTTGCCCCGCTTAAAAGCAGAGGGCCCATGTTTGCAAGGTTATCTATCCATGTCCCTGTAATTATCTTGAGCTTTGGGAATTTTATTCTGGTTGCAGCCACTACTCCTGCATAATAAAGGGAAGCCGGTTGAGGTTCATTTTCATAAACAGTCTCTTTATGTGGATTTAATGAGTAAAATGTAACCCTATCAATCCCAACATTTTCTATCATGTCAAATAAATATTTTAAATCATCAGGAGTTTCTCCAAGGCCTAAAATAACAGTTATGGCCTTTTGAAACCCTAAGTCTCCTGCAAATTCAAGCATTTCAGTTATGTCTTCAAGTGACTTGCTGGGGCAGATTTTATCATGCAGTTCTGGATTTGCAACTTCTACAGCCCCTGTGATCCCTGCAATTTCTTCTCCATACTCTTCAAGGTCTTTTGTAATTCCAATATTTAGCCAGACAGGTTCTCCAGTTATTCTGTAGATTTCCCGTGAAATATTCCTTATTTCTTCAGTTGAATAAGAACCATATCCTCCTGATAAAAATTCAATTTTCATGCCCGTCCTTCTGCAGAGCTCAGCTTCTGCTAAAATCGAGTTTACATTTCGCCTGGCTTTTTGAGGTTCTTTAATTTTAGGTTTCTGTGATGACATGTAACAGAAAAGGCAGTCCCCTTTATCACACCACCATGAAAGGAAAATAGCCCGTTCAAGTGTTATTTTGTTCCCGTGCTCAGCAAGGGTAATTTTATTAGCTTCCTGCATGAGATCGAGGGTTTCGAAGTTTTTAATTTTGTTAATGAGATTCATAATTCACCTTGAGATGTGTTAGAATGAGTTTCTATATAATAGTTTTATAATGAATTTAGAAAATAAAACATTTAAAGTCTTTTTATTAGATCAATTTGAATTCTTTTATTAGTTTTTGTGTTTCTTTTATTTGTTATGAAATAAATAAAATATATATAACCCAGTAACAACAAAGTATATATGTTATAAGAGCCGAAGATGAAGTTATACTGTGAATTGGCATAGCCAAAACGTTTATATACTATGATGACTAACTTAGAAAATACGTCACAAATAGTGCTAAATTCTAATCTCTTGAAACTTTCAGTTTCAAGTTTAAATATCCAAAAATTTGTAACTCTTGCAAACGCTATCTTTATGTTTGCAAAAATCGTACGGCATTGCCGCCGTAGCTCAGTAGGTAGAGCGTTCGGCTGTTAACCGATTGGTCGCAGGTTCGAGTCCTGCCGGCGGCGCTCTGGGCCCATAGCTTAGCCAGGTAGAGCGCCCGGCTCATAACCGGGCGGCCATGGGTTCGAACCCCATTGGGCCCACTTTTCATAGGTAAAAATAAATTTTAAATAAATTTCATTCGATCATAAGCTCCGGTAGTGTAGTCCGGCCAATCATTTCGGCCTTTCGAGCCGAAGACTCGGGTTCGAATCCCGGCCGGAGCATTTCTTATAATCAAATCAACTTGTGCTGGCGGGGGTGCCCGAGCTGGCCAAAGGGGACAGGCTTAGGACCTGTTGGCGCAGGCCTACCAGGGTTCGAATCCCTGCTCCCGCATTGAAATATTCCCCAATAACTTTCATTCAAGTGCCGGGGTGGGGTAGGTGGTTATCCTTTGGGACTGTGGATCCCACGACTCGGGTTCGAATCTCGGCCCTGGCCTTACTCTAATATTTTATTTAGTTAAATTTTGAGAATTTTTATTCTATTTCTAATAAAGCTGTAATACTATTTTTTAAGCATTTAAAATACTACTTTATTGATAAATAGAAAATTATTATTTAATTTTGATTTGGGGATAATATGAACTTTAATCTACTTTTAAATTTGTTAAATTCAATTAATTTACCAAATCTTACATTCTATATTTTATTCAGTTTAATTTAATTTCATAGTTTTTAAATAACATTTAGAAAATTATTTATGCACTGTCATCCAAACCAAGTAACCATGCCGGGGTGGGGTAGGTGGTTATCCTTTGGGACTGTGGATCCCACGACTCGGGTTCGAATCTCGGCCCTGGCCTTACTTTAATCTTTTTTATCTATTAATTTCTGTATTGATAAGTAATACTGTGTGATATAAGTAACATTTTTATTTTAAGAACTAGGTTAACTAATATGATAATGACATAAGTGTGTAGATGAATATCATGCTGAAAATGGAAAGAACCTGTAATTCACTTAAATGCGATGTCATGTGCAACGGAGAATTAATAGGATATATGGAAGGAGTGAATCTTATACAATGGTTTTTAAAGAATAAATACAGTTATAAAGGATCTTTTTCAAAATTCATTACTTTTAATCCTGTTGATGATTATTCGGGTATGATAGTGGATATTGTTTTCACGGATAAAAATTTAATTGCTAAAAATGCGCGAATAGAGTGGATAAGAGCGCCTGGCAAGAACGGAACTTTCAAGGCTTCAAATATGGAATATTACGAAATTTAACATTAAATGTTATTTTGGGAGTTATTCTGGATTAAATTATTTTTTACCTAGTCTTGATCTAAACCGCATGATAGAATTATATATCCTTAGAATTAATGTATATTAGATTAAAATTTTCAAGTTTTAAAAGGGATTACAAGCGGGATAAAATGGCCAACGTTTTATCACAAAAATGGGCTATTTTATAGGATTTCTCACAATAGAATATTATGACTTACAGGGATATTGAAAATGATCCATGTGTAAAAGACTTCCTAAGAAGTAGAAGGCTAAGGGAAAGCACTAAAAAGGAATACTTAGGAAGACTTAAACAATACTGCTTATTTACAGGGAAAACCCCCACAGAATTAATCGATGAAGCAGAAATGGAACAGGACCAAGGAATTAAAAGCCGAAAAAGGAAAATAAAAGGCTACATCCTTGATTATATAGATGACTTTAAAAACAACAATAAAGCAGATACCACCACAAAAACTCATATCGAAACTATTTTTGGATTTTACAAGGCTTATGATATAGATACCCCTAGTTTAAGGAATTTATTCTCTAATAATCAGACTAATGCTACTTTTGAAGAATTGCCCGAATTAAAACACATTAAACAAGCAATCAAAGCATGCAACATTAGAGACCGTGCCATTATTTTACTCCATTTCAGCAGTGGAATGGGGGCCTCTGAAGTAAGACATCTCACATGTAAAGATTTTGTCAAAGCAATAGACGAATATCTTGATTTGGATAGCCTAGACAAAGAAAACATGTTTAAAGTTGCAGTTAACCTCAAAGATAAAAATGACTTAATCGGGACATGGAAAATTCGCAGATATAAAACCAACATGCCTTATATAACATTTAATTCTCCTGAAAGCACACATGCAATCATTGATTATATTTTTTATAGATATAAAATGAATAAACCTGTAAAAAACATTAATGATTATCTTTTTACAACTAAAGACAACGCTCATATCACTAAAGGAAACCATCAAAAGATATTCATGCGATTAAATGATAGAGTTGGCTTTGGACGTCGAGCAGAAAAAAGAAGATTCTTCACTTCTCATATGCTCCGTAAAATATTCACTACTTCTCTTTACAAAGCAGGAGTAGATAAACTAGCTATAGACTGGATGTTAGGGCATAAGATAAACCCAGTTACTGAAGCTTACTTTAAAACCAATGAAAAAGATTTGAAAAATAATTACATCAAAGTATTACATCATTTAACGCTAGAAAAAATTAAAGTTCAGCGAATAAAATCTGAAGAAGTCAAAGACATTGTAAGAGACCTTGATAAAAAAGATAAAGAAATAAAAATGCTTAGAGAAGAAAACGCAATGACTCAAAAAATAGTTAAAGATTTGATTGAGACTATGAAAATGAGAGAATAAATGTTGTATCCCATGTATATCGCAGTGTGTAACATCCTGTTAAACAAGCATTTAGCAGGGGGAATAGAAATAGCTAAAAAACAGCAAATCTTTGCAGTAAGAATAAAGTCAGATAAAGTAAAAAGAGACTTTAGTAAATTTGTTCAGGCAAAAAAGGAAGTAGATTACACTACTGGTGGAAAAGAGCTAGAAAATGCAATATATGAGTATATGGCAAAGGAAGGGTTTGACCTTGAAACTGGAAAATTTATAGATTTTGATGATGATGAGGAAGAAGAATTAATGTATAATCCCAAGCACACACACATCGATCCCAAACATGTTAAACATATCGATATTGCAGAAAAAAGAAAATCCAAAATTCAAGAAACTGGAGAAGAACCTGTAAATATAGAAAATGTTGAAGAAGAAGCTATAAGTGCATTAAACGTAAATACGGAACAAACAATGTTTTTAAAAGTTAAAGGCCCATCTAATGAGCAATTATACACTTATGCATTTTGTAAAGTGTTTAAAAACATGTCTGAAGTACATTATGAACAAATAGAACAACTATCAATTCCTTTCTTTAAGTCTAAGGATAATAGAGCAGTTAAAAATAAGCCCAATATCTTAATTGGAAATCAATGCATAATTAAAACAAATAAAAACAATTATAAGACTCTTCCTAGCGGAATGCAACAATACATAACTGAAAACAGTTATTTAGAGGAAATATTAAAAGAAAGGGTTAATATGGATTTTCTGGAAGCGCTTAAACCATGAAATCCAATATTATTTTTTAATTTTTTTATATTTAAATTTTTAGACATTACAAATTCTGTATATAACAAAATATTAAATAATCCTAATTTAATACACCTAATAAATTAGTAAACTACTTTAGGCTATTAATACAAAATAACCTATTTAATGACAGACGAAAAAGAGAAAAAAGTGCCGAACTACGTTGTTATTCAATGGACAGGGGATAAGCCCCCAAGAGTACAACCTCCAGAAGCATGGATTGAGCAGGAAGGAGTAAAAAAGTACGATACCATAAAGTACACTTTTGAAGTAGTTCTTAAGCATGAAGATTCGGAAGAATAAAGATGATAAGTACTGTAATTGGTATAGTAATAATATTTGTCGTAATTTATCTATTGGGGGAAATGTCGAATACTGTTACATCTTTTAAAACCAAATTTATGGTATCATTAGCTTTTATTTTAGGTTTAGGCAATATCATCGGCGATTTAGCCCTTTAAATTGATTATTTTTTATTATTTTTTTATATAATCCAAACTAAATTTAAAGAGATTATTTAAAATTAACTATTTTTAGAAATTATAAAGCATTAAAAGAGTCGGAATAAACGTTAAATTTTGTCAATACAAATGATATTATAAATGAACCATAACGATAAAAACGAAAAGGAATTTCACCTCCTTTTTCAACTATATTCTATTTTAAAACGTAAAAGGCACTAATGATTGGGATCATTTAAGATCCCGGTCACCCCCAACTATTTTTAAAAGATATGTAGATTATTTAATTTATTTATAAAAAAATAAGTTATCCTGAATGCTTATAAAAAAATAACTATCCAGGATGCAGTGGTATTTCAGGCAATATTATTATTAATTTTGGACTATTTATAAACTCATTTTTACACATAAACATCAAAATGTATATATGTTTTAGCTTTACTTTTCAAAAGCTCTAGCTCAAGAAGCTTATAAAATAATTTTAATAATTTGAGTAATGATTGATAAGAGTGGTTTTAGACTCAATAGAGTAATATCGCCAGAAACCAAATATATGCACCTCATCGAAGCAGTTCAAGAAGCAGAACTTAGATTTTTACTTGCAAGTTTGAAAGGTGAAACTTTTCATGTTTCTGGAAAAGGTCAATCTAAGATTTCAAGTAAAAGGTGGAAAGATAAGTAACTGTTTTCTATTTTTTTCAAAATTTAATAATAATTAATTATTTAACATTTTTCTATTTGATTTTTTACCATATCTTTATATATCTAGTTTAATAATCAAAAACCAAGAGAATAAGGAATAAAATAAGCATCCACGAAAAACAACCGAAAATGATGTCTATTATTTATAACGCAATTTAAAAAAGAGAGAACGGAGACTCATAAATGACAAACGAAAAGATTACTGATCTTTTTATAGCTAAACTCTTAGATAAATCGGAAATTGAATATATTCCTAATGATGGAATCGTTAAAGAAGTTAAAAATGCTCTAAAAACCGCGTCAAAAAATAAATTAGGGAATCATGGTTTTCCAGAATTCACTGCTAAATCTGAAGAATTTATACTTGTTATTGAAGATAAAGGAGATCTTGAAAAACAAGCAATATACGAAGATGAAGAAGAAAATATTTTATCTAAGGATCTAAATGCTGTGAAAAATTATGCTGAAAATGGCGCATTACATTATGCTCAACAAATTGTAGCTCAAACCAATTTTAAAAAAGTATTTGCCTTTGGTTGTAGTGGTGATGAAAAGCACCATAAAATAAGACCAATATATGTTGATGAAAATGGGTATAAAATTTTACCAGAAGTAGAGAACTTTGAAAACTTCACTAAAGAAAATATAAATGGATACTATAAGGAACAAGTTTTAGGCGAAACTCCAAAAGAAATACAAGAAAAAGAAGACATTATTAGCAACGCAAAAGACTTGCATGAACACTTAAGAAACTATGGGGCTTTAGGAGAAACCGAGAAAGCTTTAGTTGTATCAGCTATTTTATTAGCATTAGATGATAAAGATAATGAAAATTTATTAATTACTCTAACAGGGAGTACAACTAAAACTGATGGGGAAAAAATATTTGATGCTCTTGAAGTTCATTTGAAAAATGCAGAAGTAGAACCTGGAACTAAGACAGAGGTTATTCTAAACCAATTTAACATAATAAAAGATAGAAACAAATTAAATCAAGAACATCGGGACTTAGGTAAAACTCCCTTAAAATATTTCACAGAATATATAAAAGAAAATATATTCGATGCAGCTAAAGATCATTCATCTGAAGATATTTTAGGACAATTTTATGGAGAATTTATTCGATATAGTGGAGGGGATGGTCAATCATTAGGAGTTGTTCTAACACCTCCCCACATTACTGAGCTATTTTGCGATTTATTGGAAATTAAACCATCAGATGTTATTTTTGATCCATGTTGTGGGACAGGATCTTTTTTATTAGCTGGAATGCATAAAATGCTACAGAATGCAGAAACAAAGGACGATAGAAAACAGATTAAGAAGAAGCAGATACATGGTATTGAAGAAAGAGAAGATATGTTTTCCATTGCAACAACAAACATGATTTTACGTGGCGATGGTAAAAGTAACCTCATACTTGATGATTTTTTAAAAACAGATCCTGATGATTTACGTGAAAAAAGATTCACTGTTGGTTTATTAAATCCTCCTTATTCTCAAAGGAAAAATAAAGATACTGCCCATTTGTCAGAAATACATTTTGTAGATCATTTACTTGATTCATTATCAGAAAATGCAAGATGCGCAGTTATTGTCCCTCAATCAGCGATGATTGGTAAAAATATAGAAGATAAACAAGTTAAAGAAAATATTCTTAAAAACCATACATTGGAAGGCGTAATAACTTTAAATACTGATACATTTTATGGAATAGGCGTGCATCCATGTATTGCATTATTCACAGCCCATATTCCTCATCCTATAGAGAAATATTGCAAGTTTATTAACTTTAAAGATGATGGTTTTACTGTAAGCAAGCATGTAGGCCTTATAGAAACAGAACGTGCAAAAGAAAAGAAAAAACATTTATTAGATTGTTGGTTACATGATGCACCTGCTGAAACTAATTTTATGGTTAAAACACAAATAAAACACGACGATGAATGGTTACATTCTTTTTATTATTTTAATGATGAAATACCAACTCCTGAAGATTTTGATAATTCAATGACAGATTATCTGACATTTGAATTTAATATGATATTACAAGATAAAGACCATTTGTTTTTAGAAGAGGATGAAAATGATTAATAAAGATTTTCTGGATTTAATTTGGAAAGAATTTTATTTTGATCAAATTTTTGAAGTTGAAAATGGTTTTTATAATAAAAAACCAGAATGTTCTAATTCAGGAAGAATCCCTTTTTTAGGTGCAACATCAAGTGATAATGGAATAACAGGTTTTTCTTCTTTAGAAATAATAGAAAAAGCCTCAAAAAATGGGCATGGCAAAAATCATTCATTGGAAGAAAAGATTTTTGAAGGTAATTGTATAACTGTGACAAATAATGGAACATCAATGGGGTATGCATATTATCAAAAAAATGAATTTACATGTAGTCATGATATCAATCCACTTTATTTAAAAGATCATGAACTTAATAGATATATAGCATCGTTTTTAATTGTACTCATTGAAAAACAGAAAATTCGTTTTGAGTATAGTAGAAAGTGGCGACCTGAACGAATGAAGAAATCTAAAATTCTCATACCTGTAACGGATGAAGGTATTCCAGATTGGATTTTTATGGAATCATATATGAAAGAAAAAGAAAAATTTCTACTCAGGAAATATAAATCTTATTTAGAGGAGAAACTTAATCAAATTAATATAAATAAAGGCGAATGGGATGGAATTGATATTTCTTCCAAAAAATGGAGTGAATTTTTTATTTCTGATATTGGAGAAATCGATTCTGGAAAAGATATTTATGCAACTGAAAGACTTAAAGGCGATATTCCTTATATAACAGCAAAATCTAAAGATAATGGTGTTGGTCATTTTATAAGAAATGAAAATAACACTTTAGAATCAAATTGCATATCAGTTAATCGAAATGGATCAGTAGGTTATGCTTTTTATCATCCTTATAAAGCATTATATTCTAATGACTGTAGAAAAATACGATTAAACAGAAATAAACATATTTCACTTTTCATAGCTAATCAAATAACCTCTCAAAGAGGTAAATATGGTTATGGTTATAAGATGGGAACTGGAAGATTAAAAAGGCAAAAAATCATGCTTCCTATCGATGATAATAATAATCCGGATTGGGAGTTTATTGAATCTTATATGAAAAAGTTAGAATACGAAAAAATTAGTAAGTATTTAAATTATATCGAAAATAGGGTTAAATGATTATTTTCATTAACTATTTTTAGAAAGCGAATAAAATATCTTAAATTAAATTTTTACAACACAGTATAACTGATTCATTTAACTTAAAATTAAAATTAATTATTTAAGATTAAATCTAGTTGATTTAGTCAAATAAATGTTTTTATTATTCTTTAATAGAAAATAATAAAATAAACTAATAACTGATACAATTTCATAGTTAGAATAACCAAAAAAAATGAGGTTATAGTGATTTCTATGAAATTCGAAGTGTATGCAGATGATTTCTATTTAAGAAATGAATTTTTAGGCATAGGGTGTCTTTTTGTCCCAGTAGATAAAAAAGTTGAACTTGTCAATTCTCTTATTAACAAACGATGTTTGGGTAAAAGTGGCAATTATAAATGGAATTATGGGGACTGTTCTTTTAATGGTATGTGTAAGAAGCAATGGCACGATTTAAATAATTGTGAAATCCATTATCGAACTTTAGATAGTAGTTCTAGTCATCCTAAAAAAGAGATTTCTGGAAGATGGGTTGATTTTCTTATAAAAAATAATTTGGAAAATTTAGGGCTTGTTTATTTTAAAATTCTTTACATAAACCTTTCTAATTTAGATGAAAATTGCTTTGGAGATGAAAATGCTAGAGAAAATATGTATAATCGCTTTTTTAGGACTATTATAAAAGGCTCTAGGTTTTTCTTTGGTCCTGAACTTAAAGAAATTGTTAAAATATACCATCATAAAGGTGAAAATCATGAAATTCATTCTTATTTTCCATGGCATGTTGGTACTAGGCTTAATATAGATGAAGATGACTTTTTTGTTGTTGACGAAGAAATTAAATTTATTGAATCTGATCATAAGATTTATTTTGGATCTGATGACGATTTAAGTGATGAATCGAACATTATACAGTTTGTAGATTTGATAATTGGAGTTATGTCTAGAAATATTTTTGATGGTTTAAGTAATGATCCTACTAAAATTATTCTTGCTGAAAAAGTAAGGGATTTAACCCAACGCTTGTTAATTAGTCCTAAGAATCGTAACAGCAGGTATAATTACTATAGAAAGCAGGATATAAGTTTCTATCCCAAGAATAAGCTTGAAATACAACCTCTTTTTGAATATTTAGACAATGAAAAAGGAGAAGATAATTTTTATAGAGTTCAAAAATTAGCAAGAATTCCTCGTATTGATACTAACAATGGTCCTTTAGATATATGGCTTAAATGAAATATTGCATTATTAATATAACTGGTGAATTTGCATAATATTAACAAGAAGAAAATAAAAATAACTTAAACTATATTTTGACTAAAAAAATATTTAATTAAGATCTATTGAAGCATTATAAAGCATTTATTTTACAAATAAAAGAAGTAAAATTAAATCTTGAGTAGCAAAGATGAGTGACCTTTTATAGAATCCCTTAGCTGGATCTAGAATTTGGTCTTAAAGAATAGGCCCTAGCGGGAGATTAGACCTTTAGAGAAATAGAAGTGATTAGTTCCTTGGGAGAGCTTTGCAGTATTTCAACCCTGATAAAAAAGACGGTAGTTCTAATGAATGTGCCATAAGAGAATCCAATTAAAGGCACCAATCAAATGATTTCATTAAAAGAGACCGTTAATGAATTCTATTGATAGCTTCTTCTTTATGAAATCACAATAGGGGCATGAGAGTTACTGTTAATGTTCTTTTTAAGGGGGAGTGGCCATTTTGCGGATTTTTTCAAATCTTTTTTCAGTTTCATCAATTAGTGTATTGATTTTATCAATATCTTCATTAATTTTTTTAATTGTATCTTTTTCCCGTTTAATGAATTCTAAGATTTTATCTTGTCTTTTCTCATCTTTAAGACCTGCTTTTTTTGATTCATTTGTCCAATAATTTAATAAATTATTTAATATATTTAAATATTGTTTTTCTGTTTCTTTTAGGGTATAAAGATTAGTGATAATGCTCTCCAGAGTTTTTATATACTTTTTTTCTTCATTATTCTCCCCTTCATTTACCATATTTAAGATATGCGTTAATATTTATAAATAAGCTAGTAGTCAATAGCTTAAACGTCTTAATCATTCAGAAAAATTTCATGAATTTGATTGTAAAAATACCACAAAAATTAAACGAATTCAATAAAAGAGATCATTAATGAATTCTATTGTTGGCTTCTTTTTTATGAAATCAAATCAAATGAGTTCTTTAACGATTCCAGGGATCTGGAAATATTTTAGGAAATTTTGCAGGTTTAAAATAAAAAAGAAAAAAAATAGTAGTTTTGATTGGATATTAGTCTTTTTCGGTGAGTATTTTAATAGATGTGAATATTAGTAACGCGCCTAATATGATTTTTAATAGTTGTGATGGGGCGTATATGACTAAGAATGCACCTATTGAAGCACCGATTATAGAAGCTATACCCATTGGCAGGACTAAAGAGCTGAGTTCGGACCTGTTAGTATACATTTTATTTTTGGTATGTCTTGTAATTCCAACAAGCATTGTAGGTAAACTGATGATTAGACTCATTGTTCCAGCTAATTTAACATCTATTCCGAAGAGTAGAATTAATATTGGAATTATAATTTCTCCACCAGCAACCCCTAAGAGACTACTGATGATTCCGATAAGTACTCCACAGAATACAGCTACAATTAGCTCTATATATAAGCTGCCGAACATTATTCCCATTGAGCCGAAGGTGATAAAGCTTTCACTAATAAGGAGTAATCCCATGATTAAAAGCAATACTAACAGTACTTTTTTAAACAAAGTATCGGATATTTTAGTTAACATTCCTATTCCAAAGTAAGCACCTGTAGTAGAGCCTACAATGATTGCAATCATTAACAGTACTTGAGGTACGATAATAGAGATATCGAAATTATTCATTCTAAAATATATTGCCGATACAACTGTGATTAAACTTATTAGCATATTTAGTGCCACTGCTTTTTTAGCAGGTTTACTAAATGTTTTTAACAGGAAAGGAAGCCTAAATTCAGCTCCACCTAAACCTATTAATCCACCTAAACAGCCGATAGGTCCACCTATAGCAAATGCTAAAAGAGACGTTTTTTTATCTTTCATTTTCATAACCTATAGAAAAAATTAATTTACTTTTCTGAATTTATACGACATGCAATATATACCTTAAAGAGACCACAAATGAATTCTATTAATGGCTTCTTTTTTACGAAATCAAACCAAATGGGCTCTTTAAAGGGCTAGGGGCGCGTGTATGGAATTATAAAAATACCACAAAATAAAAAATTTTGTGAAAAACAGGCATTACTTATTCTTTTTAGTAAGCTGCGAACTTTAAACCAGTAAACTGGCGTCATACGCGTATATTACGAAGACAACTTCCCTTCGAGGAGCCTGATTATCGTAATATACAGGCATATGACGAAGTTCGCATATCTAAAACCATCCCTCACACCCCCACCCACCTCCGATAAGGGGCTTCGCCCCAGAATGCCCCAAGTTTAAGGAAGAAGATAGAAATCAAATTGCTTCTGTAGCTGTAGCCCCTAGCAGAACCAAATACCTTGATTTAAATAGAAATAGTTTTATGTAGTTTAAATACTATGATTAATAATATTAATAAATAAGTGATTATATGGATCAACCCGATATCATTGATATATTGTTAATAGAAGATAATTCTGATGAAGTAGGTTTGATATCAAAAATAATCGATGTTAAAGAATGGAATGTTAATTTTAACATAGTTAATGATGGTATTGAAGCTATGAACTATCTACATAAAAAAGGTAAGTATTATGATTGTGTAAAACCGTCTTTAATTTTATTAGACTTGAATTTACCTAAGAAAAATGGTAGTGAAGTGCTTAAAGAGATTAAAACGGATGATATATTAAAATGTATTCCGGTAATCGTTTTAACTAGTTCTGATGATGATAATGATATAATTGAATCATATGGGCACCATGCAAATGCATATATAATAAAACCCCCTGATTTTGACATGTTTGAAAAATATATACTCATTTTTAAGGATTTCTGGTTTAACAGCGCAAAGTTACCTAAATAAGGGTTAATGTGACTATAATCACATAATAAACCGTTTAATTTAAATAATTAGAACTTAATAGAACAGTATAGCGTATTTTATAGATCATAGGATATGCCTCAGGTGTTAGACCACTCAAAAATAAAGCACCTACTGTTTAGGGACACTTTAAACTCACGATACCTTATAAAAAGTGTCCCTAAGCCAATGTTTAAAATTTAAATTCTCATTTTAAAAATTTAAGTTTGTTCCAGTACAGTAATTTGAATTGATTGTATGAAAAATGGTAGTACTATAGCCCCTTGCAGAATTTTGGAATTAATTTCAGGTGCAAACAAGTACTTGGAATGGGTTCAAGTAAAATTATTTTGAAATTAAACAGCAGGTGCCGAACAAGTACTGTGAAAAAGTTCAGTGTATTTAATTTTAAATTGGGATTGTTTAAAAAAATTATTGAATTGGTTCCTAATAGTTAGGAGTATGAATTTTGGAATGGATCAGTTGTGAAATTGAAGGGTTGAATAAAGTTAGTCAATTACACATATCCACTCATGGGTTCCGCCATATCGGGTGGGGGTTTTATAGTATATGATAAACTTTTGAATAATCAAGTTTAAAAGAAGCCCTGAGAATCCTTCTTTTGTAAAAATAATAATTCATTCATTAAATTGCTTATGTGAAGCATCAGAAACAGTTAAATAGAGAAGAACCCATTTAAATGAAAGTTATGTTTAATTTAGTAGAGTGTCCTGATAGTAAGAAATTTTTTAAGGAAAAATAAAAATTTAATTTAGAAAATAAAGGAAAATATCAATAAAAATTTAAAAATTTGTGAACGTATGGGGAATACTTGATTAAGCTATTAAAGAATAATCTATAAGTGTCTAAGTTAAAAGAAAAATAAAATTTATGTGCTGATAAAAGTAAAGTATTATGGAAGTTATTTTTAGATTTAAATAGATATAAAATAAAATATTTTTAAAGAACGTGAGAATTTTCTTTAAATTAAAAAAGAAGAACAGAGCGAAGTTTTTTAAAATTTGATGAAAGGTCTATTTTTTGAAATTATGATTTTCAGATGTAGTAATAATGAAAATAATAAAATCTCTAAAATCTCTTTTTTATCTCCGTTAGCAGTTAAACAGTAATATAAAAGTATAAGAAAAGTACTTTAAGGTTTAAATAAAAAAATAAGCTCATCTATAAAAATAAAAAAAGTGTGTTTTTCTAATAATTTCAAATTTATTGTTTATAAAAAATTTTAAATATTCTCTGAGAAGTCTCTTTTTATCTTCGTTAGCAGTTAAACAGTAATAAAGACGTATGAGAAAGATAATTAATGGTTTAATGAGAAAAAAGAGCCTATTCTATAAGAAAAAAATAGAGTTGATTCTTTAAAAAAACCATAATAAAAGATGTAGGAGGATAAGAATTTATTAATTTTACCACGGGACCTGACATATAATTAAGGTAGTTTTATTGTAATAACGTTTTATCTTTAAAAAAGGGTTAAATAGCAGGTACACAAGTATTTAAGACCAATTCAAGTAAGTTGATAAAAAAAATAAATTCAAGGTGTTTGATAGATAACTTATTCTTTAATAAAAAGGTAAGAAAGTCTTTTTTAAAAATTGCAATCTGTTTAATAAATATAAATGTTAATATATCCCCTAAGAGCTATTTTTTATCTCCGTTAGCAGTTAAACAGGAATATTTTTTTATGAAATCCAAATGAACCAATTAATAGAGTAAATAAATGATATTTACCTTTTAAAAAAGTTCCATCGGAACACACACCCCATCTTTATAAAAAAAGCTCATTAAGCATAATATTAACCCCTTACGGGGTTAATAATATTGCAAATGACCTTTAGAAAAATTATAAGATGGGGCGTAGGCTTATACCGATGAGAACTTAAATTTTTTTTTGTAAATATCGGATAATTAACGATTTCATTAATGAAGCCATAAACGAATTCTAAACAAAAAGGGTTCATTCTACGTAATGGGGCATAAACTTACCCAATGAGAACAAAGAAAGGATCAAACAAGTATATAAGCGTAACGGAGGACATAAAAAGAGTTAAATATATAAGTAAGAACTTACATAATATTAAACAGAGTAGGAATACTCTAAAAAGGTATAATTGGTGAAAACATGAACAAAAGAGATATAAAAGCCGAAAGACTTTTTAAAAATGGTGGAGTGAAAAAAATAGGTAAAGACAAGTACGAAGTACAGGGAAGCAGAAGAGTACACACAGTTAAAAAAATAGCGGGTTATTGGATCTGTCCTTGCGAAGACCATCAGTTTAGATTTGAAAAATGTTATCACATCAGAGCCTGCATACTTTACGAAATAGAAGAAAAACGCCGAACCAGTCACGGAAATTTCTTTAATAACAAATATAACACACTAAAACTAAAAAAAAGAGCCATAGAAGAACAAATAAACAAAATAATAAATCAGAATAAGGTCTATATGAAAGTAAACGGGTTCAAGGATGAGGAACTAAGGCAAAAACACCACAGACTAAACAATACGTTATCAGAAGTCGAAAAAGAGCTTAAAAAAATGAGTCCAGCACCCAGAACTGTAATAATAGGATAATTTTTTAGGGTATAATTGGTGCAACATGAACATTGCACCATCATTTATTATGAATTCTATTTTTATTTAAATTTTTTGTAAGGACAAATCAACACCCATGATCCCCCTGAATATTTAATCAAAAATAAACAGGAGGTGAAACGGTGAAGATTAAAATAATTCTACTTTTATGTATAATAGCAAGTTCTATAATTACAGTTGGGGCAATACAAGAAGTTTGGCACTCTGGAAACAGTGAAATAAAATCATTAAGCAGTGATGGAATTAACATATACGCTGCAACACCTGATAACTTAAAATGTTTAAATCCTGACGGATCTCAAAAATGGTCAAAAACTTATACAATTAATGATAATGGACAAGCCATAAAACTAAGTAAATACGCATTAATAGGAACAGATAACGATTTAAGAGCTTTAAATTTAAGTGATGGTTCTCAAAGATGGATAAACTATGAAACATTGGGAGTAAACCAAGTAATTAAATATGTTTTCGCAAAACAAGGGTATGTAATAGCTTCAAATGATAATAAAGCAATAGTTATTGATAGAGAAACAGGAGAAAACAAAACACAAGTAATAGAAGCTAATACATTATGTAAACCTTATTCAACACAAGGACTTTATTTAACAGGCACAAGCGAAGGAATACAAGCATATAAAAGTATTTTATTACCTGATTTATACATTAAAAATACTAAATTAGAATCTGGAAAGGTTACAGCAACAATAGAGAACAAAGGATTAAGCACAGCAAAAAACGTAGTAGTAAAATTCTTTTATAGAAAATCTGATGGATCTTTAAAAACACTTCATAGGAATTTAGGAGATATTCAAGAAGGACAATCAAGAGACACACCACTTTATGGAAATATAACTGCTGGTTATGTGAATGTAGACCCTTATTATACAATTAAAGAACTAAACGAAGATAATAACCAGAAATATTTTACATACAATCAACAAAATAATACAAACCCTGGAGATAACCAGTCAGAGAATACAACAACACCAGAGGAAGAATTTTGGCTTGAAGGATTTAATTATAAATCAAATGCAAATATACAGTATTCAGGAACAACCGATTTAATTGATTATACAATAACAAAGATATTAGTCAATTTTGAAGCAGGGAAAATGAAAACTAATTTTGATGATGTAAGGTTTGTATCAGGAAATCAAGTATTAAATTATACTTTAAAATCTAAAATAGACAGTGATAAAGCATATTTTGACGTAAAAGTACCAGTAATTAAAGGAAATTCAGGAACAAATATAACAATGTTTTCAGGAAATGCAAACGCAGTAAGCTTGTCAAATCCAGATAACACATACTTATTATATGATCACTTTGAAGGAACAGAATTAAACTCATCAAAATGGGAAATAACAGCAGGAACACCAACAATAAGCGATAGTATTCTAACATTATCAGGTACAAGTTCAAAAGGAATATGTTCTAAAAACACATTTAACGCACCAATATACCTTGAAGCAAAAAGTCACATGTCAGGAATCTATTCACAGATAGGAATAGGACCAGATAAAGATTTAAGCAGTAAATTAATAGCTATCTATGGAACAGTTCCAAGCTCAAGCGCAGTATTATACGTTGCTAATGGTTCAGGTTACAACATGATAGGTTATAATTCCTTAGGTGGAACAGAAAGCATACGGGGAATAGGATATTATAATCATATAGTAAAAGGTTATGAGAACGGAGAACTAATAAATGGACAGATAGAAGGATTTGACCCAAACGGACCTTATTACATAGAAATAACTGGAACTTATGCAACTCAATACGTAGATTACATCCTTGCAAGAAATTACATATACCCTGAGCCAACTTTGGGAAACTGGGGATCCTGGATTTCAAAAACTTAAAACTCTTTTTTTTTAAAATTTTTAATTTTTAACAGGTGCTAACAAGTATTTTTAGTTTATTCAGGTATTTTTACTTTAAAACTAATCAACAGGTACAAAACAAGTATTTTTAATTGATTTAAGGTAATTGATTTTAGATTTATTTTACTCCGTATGACCTGCGAATCTTGGAATTTGAGTTTTGTTAGGACAAAGTAACACCCTATCATCTTAGTACAGAATAAAACGTCTTTTAAAAAAACAGTTGGAGGTGATAAGTGTGCAAATTAAAAGACAAGGTTTGTTTATAGCCCTAGTTATCTGTTTAATAGCATCAATGGGTAGTGCTGCAGCTTTTACACAAGCTTGGAACAGCGGAACTGGACAGCCTAAATACATAACCTCAGACGGTGTCAACATGTACGCCGCAGAAGGAAATAATTTAGATTGTGTCTCTCCAACAGGTTCAAGCATATGGACTGTAGCTCATGCAGTAGCAGACAATGGTTCATGTTTAAAAGTTGGTAAATACGTCTTTTTAGGTGAAGGAAACAACGTATTAGCTTTAAACAAAGCTGACGGCTCAACTAAATGGACAGCAACTGATCCTTTAGGAAGTGGTCAGGCACCTAAGTACATATTAGTAAAAGGAGCTTACGTAATTGTTTCAAATGATAACAAAGTCGTTATACTCAACAGAGAAGACGGAACTAACGCAACACCAATAACAGACGCAGCTACAACTGCAAAACCAATGTTATTTGGTGGATTATACATAGGTGGAACTGCTTCAGGTGTACAAGCTTATAACGCTATTATGTTACCAGATGTCAGAGTTAAAGCAATCAACAAACAGGCTGACAAAACCACTGCAACCATTGAAAACATCGGTTTAACCAATGCAAACAGCTTATTAGTCAAATTTGTTGTAAGAAAAACTGACGGTACATACAGAACAATACACCTAAACGGAGGAACTGTAAACGCTGGATCAACTAAAGACGTGGTAATTAACGGAGCTTTCAGTAAAGGATACGTCATAGTAGACCCTTACTACAAAATGCCAGAACTGAACGAAGGAAACAACCAGAGATACTTTAGTTAAATAAAAATTTTAAATTCTCCCCTTTTTTTATTTTTTTGGGAATTTAAATAAACATTAAGGTGATATAAATGAAATTACCAATAGCTAAACCTTTATTAATAGCAATGGTCGCTATCATTGCAGTAATAGGGGTTGGTGCAGGAGTAATGTTAAGTACTAATCAAGCCCCTCAAGGCCCACAAATAGCCCAATCTGTACCCAGTCAAACACAAGATCAGTTAAATGATAGTGAAATGATGGATAATTTAAATAAAAGTTCCGATGAGCTAACAGAAGACCAAAAAGGATACCAAGGAACTGAAGACATTAGTAGTGAATATCAAGGACCTGAATTAACACAGGCATTAAATGTAATTAAAAAGCATCCAGCACACCCAACTAAACCAACCGTAAAACCACACAAACCACCAGCAAACAATAATAATAACAATAATGTAAACGATGACGATGATAACGGGAACGATAACAACCAGAATGATGATCAAAGCGATGACGATGATGAAACCGTAGACCCTGGAGATGAACAAATAGAAGAACCTTGGGATCCCCTTGAAGACCCAGGAGATAACCCAGACGCTGATGATTACGACGATGACGGAAGCGACAGCGGAGAAGACCAAGACACAACTGGCGGACTTTAAAAAATCTTTTTTTTCTTTTTTAAGGTGATACAATGAAAAAAATCACTATTCTTCTTTTTGTAGTATTTTTATGTAGTATAACTGGAGGCTATTTTTTAGGAAATAGCAGCCACGCTGGCATAAAAGAACAAAAAGTAATGAATGAAGCAGATAAACAAAACAGTTTCGATGAATTAAAAGATGTCAGAGCTTACGCAAAAACAGAAATAGACATCTATAATACACCATACGGAGATGAACTACTTTTACCAGATGAAGAAATCGAAGCAATGGCAAGCGAGTATAATGTATCAATTCAGGAAGTAAAGGATAATATAGACTATTATAATTGGCAATGGCACCAAGACCACCCAGTTATAGAAGGATACACAGAAGCAGAAATCAATAATTGTAAAGTATATTGTAATAATGAAGAAATAAGCACAATAGACCCTGAAATAGAGAATTTAGAAGGATTTAAAGGTTTATGTAGATTAGCCAACTGGATTAGAAAAAATTTTGATTATCAAAGAGGCTCTGCAACAACAGCCCAAGGCGTAATTAGTACAGGTAAAGGCGATTGTTGGGGTTTAACAGATTTATCAAAATTGATTTTACTCAATGAAGGATACAATTTAAAAGTTATACAATTACATACAAGCGAAGCAAGTAACCACAGAGCTTTAGAAGTAAAAATTGATTCAGAACATTGGATAAGATTTGACCCTTCATTAATAACAAAACATTATGGATGTAAACCCTTTTATCACAAAGTAGGAATTAAAACAGGAATATTAGAGGTTTATCAATGAAATCAGAGCTTATGACGCCCAAACAAATAAAAAGAATGGGAATAAAGCATGAGCAAGATTTAGTGAAATTGTTTAAAGATAATGATTTCTCAGCTTGCAGGCTTGTAGCCTCTGGAATTTCAAACCCCGATATATTTGCAGCAGACGGAGAACAAACATTAATTTTAGAAGTGAAAACAAGCCATACAAGTTTAATAAGAGTTAGAAGTAAGCAGGTTTATACATTAAGGACATTTGCACAGAGATTTAAGGCAAAAGCATACATAGCAGCTAAATTTTTAAATAGGTCAAATTGGCGATTTGTAGAACTTCAATATCTAAATGTGGGGATTAAAGGGTTTTCTTTAGATTATAACACTGCAGAATTAAAAGGAATAACTTTTAACGAGCTAATAAGTAATGAATCACAAACAAAATTGATCTAAAATGGAAAAAGAAGAGATTTTAGAAAGGATTTTTGAAAATATTAAAAATGGAAAAAATAGCTTAATTTGGAAAAAAAACACGTATGAGTATGCAGATTTAATAAAAGAAAAATATAGAGCAGTTTATATAAACGAAACAGACCCTATTAAGTCTAAAATGATTAAAATAATCAGAGAAGTTTCAAAAATAGAAAAAATTAAAAAAATTGAATCAGAAGAACAATTATCAAAAAAAACAAAAGACCAACTAAAAGCACTTTTACACAAAAGAAACCGTAAATACAAGTTAATTATTATTTTTAATCATTTCGAAAGGTTAACAAGAACATCAGCTCAGTATTGGATGAGTTTAACAGGAAACCCATATATAATAATGGTGGGTTCTACATTTGGAACTCATAAAAAAGAAGCTTATGGATTTTATAAAACTTTTAAACTCATAAATAAAGAAGAACAGGAAGAAAGCAGAGCAGAAATAAACATTTCAATACCATTCATTTTAATAATAGGAGTTTTAATTTTTCTTTGTTTATATAAACTAAGCTTAATTTCAAGTGATAAAGTAATGACAGCAGTTATAATGTCTATTTTGGTCACGAGAACAATTTTATATTTTGTAAAATAAAACAGGTGGTTATCATGAGGTATTATACTCATATAACTTTAGGAATTTTATTATACGCCCTGTTAGTTTGGTTATTAGATCAACCTTTTACAATAGCAGGGATATTGTTCACAGCATGGATCTCTATAATGCCTGATTTGATTGAAAGAGCAATAGGAGAACATCGAAGCTGGGGACATTCTATAATTTGGTTAATTCCAGTTATAGCGAGTTTTTTATTTAATATACAAATGGGAATAGCATTTGCAAGTGGATTTCTAGGGCATATACTGTTAGATACAATTACAAAAAAAGGAGTAGCTTTTCTATACCCTTTCAAAAAAACAAGAATGGTAATGCCTAAAAAAGAAAAATCTAGAATTCAAACAGGTGGAAAACAAGAAAAAGCCTTATGTTTAGTACTTTTATTATTATTAGTACCCTTGGCATATGGTGTAGTTTATGGAATGCCTGAATATGGTATTTTAGCAGATGGAAATAATTCAACTCTTAAAAAAACAAACAGTAGTAATGCTTTAAGTGATTTCATAGATAAAATTACAGGGAATTTAAAAAATAATGGTACTAAATCATCTAATTATAAAACAGGAAGCTCAAATTATACACCTTATACAAAAACAAACGCAGTAGATAAAACAACAGACAAAGTAACCGATAATACAAACAATAATGATAATAACGACGATACATACAGTTTAATAGATTGGTTAACAGATAATCAAGACAATAACACAAATAACAACCAGAATACAACAAATCAAACTAATCAGACTAACAATGAAACAGACAATAATCAAGATTTACTAGATATGTTAGACCCTTTATTCGATGATTTAACAGGTGCAGCAGGCGGAGATGACATAGAACAGAATATAACAATGGAAGACGACAGTCAAGATTACATACCAGATAGTTACGACCCAGGATATAACCCGGACGCTGATTATTGGGATGATTCAGGAGATTATTCAGACAGTGAAGATGATGGAGGATTCTTTTTCTTCACAATAGCACCATTAATTAAGGTGGTATTATGAATAGGTATCAAGGAATAGCGGGAATAATAGTATTAACTCTATTAATAACCGCTTTTTTTAATTTTCCAGAAACTAACGCAGCTTATACGCCAGATTTAAGCATTGTAAAAGTTTCACCAAACAATTATGAAGGATTTAGCACTTATCCAAAATATGTTCCGGGTTATGCTGTTGAAATAGCTAATTATGGTTCTGGAGCTTCAAAAAATACAACCCTTGATTTTTACATAAAAACATTTGATAACAAGTATTTAAAGAAAACAATAAAAGTACCGGCCTTAAATGCAGGAAAAGGAACCCGAATAAGGTTTTCAATGTCAAATCAAACAGATGGAAGCTTTAAAGAAGGTTACGCAGTAGTAAATTCAAATAAAGCATTTAAAGAAATAAAATTCACTAATAACGCCCGGAAATTTTCATTAAAAGAAGCAATGTTATCTGCAAGCAATAAAACAGTAACTGAAGTCTATCAAACAGCAGGCACACCCACAACATGGACAGGAACAACATTAAATTATACTTCTCCACTTTCAGGAAAAACAGGAATAACAAGGATGTATTGTAAAATTAATTTTGACAATACAAGAGATATAAGTATCTGGAATATAACGGCATCAATACCTGGAAATTTACGTGATAATGTAACAATAAAATCATTTGGAGAATATCAGCAAGACTCAGGACATCCAACAAGCTGGAATGATACATCATGCACTTTTAATATAGACACATACTACAACAGATTAGAATATATTGAAATAACAGTTACCGGACAGAATTTAGAAAGTAAAAACGTATTTAAAGAGCCAATTCAAGTATTTAAAATGGATTGGATCAATACAGATGAAGAACCAGACTATGGATATTGGGATTATTCAGACATAGCCGAAGGCTTAACAAGAAACATTCAAGAAGATTATTCGGGAGTTGTAACATCAAATCAAACTTATACAACAACAAACGCAAAAACTTACACAGTACATCATAATAATGTAATAGAGCTAATAGTAAAAGGAAATACAGGCGGATACTACACAGCAGGATGGTTTATAACTCCAAAAGGTACATTTAATAATGTAACTGGGTTATATGGAAACAGTGAAAAACCAGCTATTTTAATAAGTAATGGACAGTACGGTATAAGTCAAAAAATCAGAAGTATTCAAGAAATAGGGTTCAAAATAAAAGGTTCAAATATTTCAGGCTTCACAGATTTTAAAAGTTTAGGATTTAGATCATGGACATGGAAAGAACAATATTAATTTTATTATTTTTTTATTTTTTCCAGGTGCAACAAGTATTTTTAATTTGTCCAGGGTAATTTTATTTTGAAATTAATCAGCAGGTGTAAAACAAGTACTTTAAATTTATTCAAGGTTTTTGATTTTTAAGATATCCTGGTAAAAATGAAATTTTGATTTTCTAGAATTTAGTTAAAAAGAATTGGAACTGCTGCGCATACCTATGGATCATGAAATAATGTCCTTAAAAAAATTGAAATGAGCATTTTATGGAAAACAATGTTAAACTTATCCAAGAATGGTAATAAAATATTAAATAGTATTTTTTCTAATAATATTATTCATGACCACGGATAAACCAGATCTAAGTAAGATTGAAGAATCATTTATAGATATGATAAATCATTTTGAAGCGTCTGCAAGTACTTCATTTATAAAAGGCATGGTGGATCCTAATGTTATCAAAAAAGGAAGTTTAAAAGAAATTGGAAAATCGCTGCAGGATGTATCTGATTTTTTAATGATCAAAGCTAAGACCCTGGAACTTTTGCCTTATGAATCTGAAGAAGGCGAAACAAAAATGAGATTAGACTATTATATACAAGCTCTTAATGATATAGGAAAAGAATTAGAGAAATCTGAGGCTAAAGAGCTTCATGATTACCACTGGTCCATAATAGGAATGTTCATTATAATTATATTCAGTTTATTTGACCATATTGAACATTATAGAGAATAAATTAATTAAATATTTAATGTGATAATAATGTTAGAATATAATGGAAGAATGGGAGAAAAGCCTATTAAGCTGTGTTTTGTAGATGAAGAGTCCCCTAAAGAATGGAAAGGTATAATTAACGATAAATTATCAGAGTATTATGAAAAGGCTTACATTGATATCAAAACTGAAGGAAGTAAAGATATATTAGTTATTTTAGAGTTAAATCCTACTGATATGGAATTGAAAAATGAGGAATATATCCATAAACAGAAGGATACATTTGAAAAATATTATGATAATATTTTAGAAGAAATTGGTTCATCTAATCAAAGTCTAAATGAAAATTATGCAAGAAGATCTTAAAATGTATATCCTAAACTAATTTTTTATTTATTTAATTGAGTATGTCTATCATATACATTATTTTTAAAAAACAATTGATAAACGTTCTTTTTTATAATTACGAGCAATACAACCCATTTTCAATTTAGAATCTATTTGTTTACAACAGGCAAGGCAGCCAACACAAAGATCTTTATTTACGTTAATTGTCTTAGAATCATCGAGATATAAAGCATTAACAGGACATAAAACAGTACAAACACCACATCCAACACAATTGAGGCACTTTTCAAGTAATAAGCGTATCTGTTGATTTTGAAGGTTCATTTCAAGTGTAAAAGTAAGTTCATTATTATTTATGGAATAGTTGGAAGCTAAAATAAACAGTAAATTTTCAAGTTTATGTAAATGAATATTATCTCCTTTTAAAGTATAGTGATTACTAACATTATGCATTTTAATGACAGGAAATTTCAAATATTTAAAAGCATAAGATCGCCAGCCATTTTTGATATATTTTCGCCTATATTCTGCAGTGACATTGGAGACAGAATAGACATTTAGGATTTTTTTAAATTTTTGAAAACCTTCAGGCTCCAGCTCTCTGGCAAGATCCCATTCATTTTTTGTAGAGAAAGGACAACACCAGCAACCTACCCTGTCAATATAACGATATAATGGATTGAATTTAAGATTATTGTGACGTATATAACGCCAGATATCCTTTTCAGACCAATCAAAAACAGGATTAACTTCAAAGAAATGATATCGAGGATTTGCAAAAAGTAAAGGATCACTTGTAATTTTATCGTATTTCGAACGCCTTAAAGATTCATCACCTCTTATACCAGTTATATGATAATATTTTTTATTTTTGATACTGTATTTCATGGAAGTAACTAGTTTTAAAACATTACAGCACCATTTAAGACGTTTTGAAGGAGGGGAAAGCAAATTACAAAATTCAAAAAAATCATTTTCAGGTTTAAGATCTTCAATAAAATAGTATTTTTTCATTTTTTCAACATAGTGCCTGGAAATAGTGTATTCAAGTTCAGAATTTATGTATACTGCATGATTTAAACCTGCTTTTTTAGCTAAATCCATAGCTACAAGACTATCTTTACCACCTGAAAACATAACAACTGTTTCATCAAAATTACAGCTTTCTTTAATAAATTCGATTGCTTCTTTTTCTAAATTAACAATGTTCAAAATACCACCTTTACAGCTGCATAAATTCCCATGAAAAACACACTAAAAATTCTAAACAATGTAACAAAAATTAAGTCTGGACCTGCAAAAATCTTGTTATTTTGTTCAATTTCATAAAGACGATTTAATACAACTTTTTGACTAAATTAGGGTGAACTTCGCTAGATTTTGGTATAACGAAGACAGGAAACCTCTATTTAAATTTTTCTATTTAATCATTTTATAAAGACATTTAATACATTATTACCATAGGATACATTAAATACTTTGTGTACGTTGAAGACATTCAAGACACTACGTATTTAAAAAGAAAAATTGGTGATAGGTTGAATAATTTCAAAAGACTAGCAAACCTGAAAGATTTGAATAAAGCAGTAGAACAGCTGGATAGAACCAAAAGAGAAAAAGAAAACAAGATATTTAAAAAACAAATACGATTTGACAGGGTACAGGACTCTAAATTAACTATAATTAGTTTTTTAGAAGGAAAATACCAGGGAGAACTAGTAAGAAACACAGTCGATGAATACATTAAAAACTATGAAAAAGAACACGGAAGCCTAAAAAACATAGCTAACACTATTTTAGAGAATAAAGGAAGTCCTAAATTAAGTAAAATTGTAAAAAGAGGTAAAACATGCTTAGAAGTTGCAAATGGGCTTCAACATGTATAAAAGAATGTGAACCATGTCACTGTGGAGCAGGAGTAAAAGAAGTAAATGAAAATTGTAAAAGCTGTATGGCATGTGAAGAACCATTTTACAACCTTAAAAAGGTTTTGGAGAAATTAGAATGATAAGAAAATGTTTAGCAGCACAAGAAGGTATATGCACAGAATGTAATTACGCATGTCCAAAATGTGGAGTTAAGAAATGGAGTATAAACGAAAAGTGCCAATTATGTATAGATTGTGAACAAAAAGAACTAAAAAGAGCTAATATAGATATTAATGACTTAAAAAACGCTACTGTAGTAAAAGAAGAAAATCCAGTAATCTTAATTTTTGGGGAGTGATCATGTGAAATGTGTTTTTAACCATGAGGAATGTTGTAAATGTAAAATCTGCTATAAAGAAAACGGAGAACGCAGAGGATAAAAATGCAAGTCAAAAACTTTAATTCAGGAGAAGAAATGATAAACTTCATGGATACATTTTTTAATGAATATGAATGTTTGTTATATCATTCTAGAGACTATAAAACCGAATTAATTAAAAATGATTTATCTTAGGTGATAAAATGTCAAAAAATAAAATAGAAATGAATATAATCGACATTGAACTTGTAAGAGATAGTATAGGACAAATAGAGCTAATTGGAAATAAATATAACATTCCAGCAAATGTTCTATTTGAAAAAGTCAGTAATCTGGAAAAGGTGAAAGTGTAAATGCAAAATAATAGAGAAGTAATTGCCTACAAAAAGCAGTATTGCATGATCAATCATAGAATATTGTTCTCTCAAAGCAATGACATAAAAAACGTAAAAAATGAGTGTGTGTGCTTGGGAAATCATTCAAAAGTCATTTCAAAATTCCAAAGAATCATCGAAAATCAATCATGCTTAAAATCAACTTTATCAAATAAAAAGGCATATTTGCTTTTATTTTTGCATAAAGAACACTTAAAATGCTTTTTTTCTCATTTATTCTTCTCTTATTTATTATATTATAATAATATAGTATATAATAAATATATAAAAAGTAATACAAAAATAAAGAAAATTAATTTAGTAATAAAAAACAGTCAAATGTGTATAACAAAATGTTTAACAAAATGTATGACGTTTTGTAAAATTTAGTAAATTTGTATAACAAGATGTGTAACACACTGTAATCTTAAATTGAAAGGGGTATAAACATGTCTAAATTCATTGATTCGCTTGTAGAATTTTACAATGATGAAAAGGAAAAAGAATCATCTGAAAATTATCTCAAATCAATAAAAAAACTATTGGATTTCTATGGGGTTAAAACAGAGTAGTTTAAATATATTTAACTTCTAAGAATGAACTAAGCAAGTCTTAAACAAAATAATTTTATCAAGAAATTACATTATTACTAATCAGCTGGGAGTTATGTCAAAAAAAGGCATAAATGATACATAGAAGTGAGAAAATGGCCAACAAGGGTTCACGTGTAGAAAGAGAATTAGTTAAAATGCTATGGGATGCAGATTGTGCAGCTATGAGGGCTCCAGCATCGGGAGGAGCAACAAAAAAACCACTTCCAGATATTATTGCAGGTAACGGGAAAATTTATCTTGCAATTGAGGTTAAATCAACTTCTGCAGATCATATTTATATTAACTCTGAAAAAATAACTGGCTTAAAAGAATTTTCAGAGATTTTTGGTGCAGAACCTTATTTGGGAGCTAAATTTAAGAATAAAAAATGGCGTTTTGTGCATTTACATGATCTTATTAAGACCCGTGGGGAAAATTACAAGGTTGATGTAGATCTGGCTTTTAGTAAGGGCCTGGAATTCGATGAATTAATCAGGAGAGATAAACAGGTCAAATTTTGATGAATTAATTTTTGTAATAGTTCTTTCTATTTTTAAATAAACCAATTTGAGTTGTCTATATCTCTAAAAAACAGTGCTAAATGAGTAAATTATATATGCTCATAAGTTTACTAATAATTATTCATATATCGTATAACCTTGATAGGAGGAGTTTAAACGAATAAGAAAATAGGAGTAGCATTAATAATTGTTGTTTTAGCAGCTGTAGTTTTTGTTTCAGGATGTACTCAACCAGGAAATAACACTACTCAACAAAATAACACTACTGTGCAGCAGAATGTATCAAATACATCAAGTGCTAAGGCAGTTGATGTAGTAGCAGCTCAATCAGGACCTACAACAGCTAAAAAAGGTGATAATGTAACTATTACTTATAAGATTACAAATAATGGAAATGAACAGGTAGCTAATGTGAAAATTAGCAGCCAGGACTTTGAACAAACTGTTGGAACTTTAAATCCTGGAGAAACCAGAACATTCACTCATCAGATAAATATACCTACTGATAAAGAAGTTCAAGAGGATTTCGGTGCTAATGCTACAGTTTCAAACCCATTCTATATTGGTGGATTTAGCGTAAGTTTCACTGATACTAGCGGTGCTAAACATTCCGTACTTTCTAATTCCATAAACATAAACTTGAGTTAAGCCCTGTAGATACAGGGATATATTTTTTTAATTATTTTTTTTAATTATTTTAAAAAGTTAGTTATGCTGTATACTTTATTGGATATTTTGTAATGCGACTTTTTGGCGCTTGATCTCATTAAATATGCTATTTGCAAATTTCTATTTTTGTAAACTAATTGCCAACAATTATTGTATTACTTATAATGGATATAATTATTAAAATGGATTAATTATAAAATGAATAGTCAGTACTTGGAAATTTGACAGGTTGTTTATCTTTAAAAATTGGAAGTGATTGCAGGATGAAAATGGCGAAAAATAAAGGCTATAAAATTGTTTTAACGGCTAATAGGACACTTATGAGTCATTATAATGGATTAGTGTTTCTGGGATTTGGGGCATGTGTGTCTAAGGGAGTAATACCTGATAAATTATATTTTTCGGCATTTTGTCCATCCATTGGAGTAAATAGGGATGGTTCAACTACGAATGCACCGTGTGGAACCAGAAAAATTGAAGCTGCACTACTAAACAATGGTTTTAAAGATGAAGATATAATAGTTGCCCATCCTGACCACTTAGATAAAGTAATTGGTCCAAATACTCAAGTTTTATCTATAACAGAAATTGATCCCCTCGGAATAGCCCCTGCAACATCTATGTTTCGAAATATGTTTGGGGGAAATGCCTACATGTCAATAAAGTTCGAAGAACTACTGAATCACCCTAATGTACAAAAATACAAACCTAAAATTATTATAGGTGGGCCTGGGGCATGGCAGCTTGAAGATGCTGAGATCAGGAATAGGTTTGGATTGGACAGTGTCATTATTGGAGATGGCGAAAAAGTGGTGGGTAAACTTGTTGAAAAAGCAGTAAACAACAAGGAACTGCCTGGAGTTGTCCATGGAGAAGTAGTAGGAGAGGAAGAAATACCTCTAATTAAAAACCCAACTATAGATGGAATTGTGGAAATTTCAAGGGGATGCGGACGCGGATGTAAGTTTTGCACCCCAACTCTTAAGCGATTCCGGTGTTTACCTGTTGAACATATTCTTAAAGAAGTGGAATTGAATCTACAGTCTGGAAGACAGCCATTACTCCATGCAGAGGATATTCTTAGATACAAGGCTAAAGGTTTTCATGTTAATACAGGAGCTGTAACTGACTTGTTCAGACAAGTTTCAAGTTACCCTGAAGTTGATCAAGTTCAAATTAGTCATTTTGCTTTATCATCTGTTGCTAGTGCTCCAGATGCCGTGGAAGAGATATCAAACATTCTAAATCTTGGTGAAAATGGTAAATGGTTAAGTGGTCAAACAGGTATAGAAACTGGCAGCCCTCGATTAATCAATGATATTATGGGTGGCAAATGTAAACCTTATACGCCTGAAGAATGGCCTCAAGTTGTAGTGGACGCGTTTCAGGTATTATCCGATAATTCATGGGTCCCTGTTTCCACTTTAATTATTGGAATTCCTGGTGAAACCGAGCATGATGTACAGTTGACAATTGATCTGGTTCAGGAATTAAAAGAGTTCAAAAGTATAATTGTTCCTTTGTTTTTTGTTTCTCAAGGGGGCTTGAGGAAAAAATCAGAATCATTTTCAATGGATAAAATGACGCGTAAAGAATGTGAACTTTTAATGGAATCATGGCGCCACAGCTTAAATTGGGCAGAAATATTACTTGATGAATATTTCAAAATGGCAAAGGGTAACCATGTGAAATCATTCCTTGCAAAGAGAATTTTTGCTTTTAGCAGCCGTAAAGCCAAAGATATGGTTAAAATGTGCGAAAATGAGTATGACTATAACATGCCTGCCATGGTAAACGATGCAAGAAATGGGGATGTAAAACTACTGCCACAACCCCTGCATTCTATTTATAATTATTTCATGCTCGAAAAAAGACAATAATGTCTAGAATACTCTATTTTTCTAATTTTCTATCTTCAGCAGACTTGTTTTTATCTTCTTTTGAACTTGTATCTGGATTCTCTTTTTTAAATGAAATAACCGCAGCATATGTAACTCCTAAAATTAGGGGGCCTAAAACGAAACCTACTAGTCCAAATACAAGAGGTCCACACAAGAATCCAAGTATAAATATCAATGGATGAATATCTGCGTATCTACCTGATAATTTAGGCCTCAAGTAGAAATCAGCAACTATGCTCATGATAAGTCCAAGCATTAGTACTGCAACGGCTTTTATATAGCTTCCAGTTAAAAATCCATATGCAGCAAGTATTAATGGGATTGGCCAGTGTCCTATAAACGGTATAAGCTGGAAAAATCCAGTTAATATCCCTAAAAGTGAAGCAAATGGGTATCCTATAATTGCAAATCCAACACCTGCAAGTACACCTATTATAATACTTGTAAGAAAATGGCCCACAAATATGCTTTTTAGGACCTTTTCTACTTCTTTAAAGAGAGTATCAAAGTAATGTTCTCTCTCACTGGGGATTGCATATGTAATGTATTCCCATAACTTGTCTCCATCCTTTGCTATATAGAAAGTGGACGCGAAGAATATGAAAAGTTCGAATAAAATGTCTGGGACTGATTTTAATTTTTCAACAAGGTAAGTTAAAATACTCTTTAAAATATCTCCCAGTGCTGCATGAGCAGTGTTTAAAAATGAGCCAACATATGTTTGATACCCTGAAGGTACATACTGCTGAATTGTGCTGTCATTTATGTTTCCTAAATTAGCGTTATTTGCTATTCCTGTTAGTAAAGGAATGGATTCTATGGATGAATTTATGATGATTATAATAAGAACAATTAAAGGTAGAATCACCAGTATCATGGATAATATAATTGAAACAGTCTCAAATTTTAAATAAGGAAGCATTTTTTTTGATATTGGCCGGATTCCATATGCAAATACTGCACCTAGAATAATTGCACTAAATACGGGGGTTAGCACGAAAAATGACATGAGGAGCAAAACTGCTACAACAAATATTGCCGATGTCAATGTACCTTTTATTCTGTAATTCATGTTATCTACTTTGTGTTAAATATTCAGATTGATTATTTTTTGAATTTAAGATGGTCTAAATATCATGTTTGATACCTGATGCATCTCTTTTGTATTTTCCAAATTCGGTAATTAACCTTACTTCATCTGTCCAGAAAACCGGACCTTCTGCACATATCCTCCATCCAGTATCATCAACGCAGCACTGCCCGCATATTCCGATACCGCATTTCATATAACGTTCCATTGAAAACTGAGCCGGGATTTTTAGTTTATCTACTATTTCAAAGACCCCTTTCATCATTATCTCAGGGCCGCAGGTCACCACCATATCGTAGTCCTTTTCTTTAATGATCTCTTCCATAAATTCCGTGGCAAACCCGCAGAATCCAAAACTCCCGTCATCGGTACATGCATAAGTCTTGACATCAGCTGCCCTAAGTTCATCCATGAATAAAAGTTCATTTTTTGTGGTGGCTGCACTTATAACATCCACGTCTACGCCTCTATCACGTGCTTCGTTCACGAAAGCTGATATTGGCGCCATTCCAACTCCTCCTCCCACTGCAAGGATTTTAGATCCAGTTATTTCAAATCCGCGTCCATAAGGTCCTCTAAGGCCGAGTTTATCTCCAACTTGGAGGGAGTGGATAGCTTCTGTAAATGGGCCTATATTTTTAATAGATATACCTATTTCTTCTTTTATTGGGTCAATTAATGATATTGACATTGGTTTTTCATCATGAAAATTCCATAACATCATGAACTGCCCTGGCTTTGCAGGTTCGCCGTCCCAATTGAAAATGAACGTTTTAATGGTATCAGTTTCTTCAATTATCCTTTTGATTTCAACAACTTTTGGAGCATGCATGTTATCTGCCTTAAAAATGTGTTTAAATTTAATAATCTGTTAAGTTTATTTATGAATTATTTGTGGGCTATTCCCACCATTTCATCTATGGATTCATATCCTCTGTTATACATAAATTTTTTCATCCCATCGGTGATCTCTTTGAAAATATCCAGTCCTTTATACGTAATAGAGGTACCAATTTGAACGCACCTTGCACCGGCAAATATAAATTCTATGGCGTCTCTGTAATCTGATATACCGCCTACGCCAACTACTGGAATTTCAACTGCATCATACACATCAAAGACACACCTAAGTGCAACTGGTTTTATGGCAGGTCCTGATAATCCTCCAAATTTGTTTGAGAGAATAGGATTTGCAGTATCTAAATCTATTTTTATTCCAGGACCGAGGGAATTTATGAGTGTAAGCCCATTACAACCTGCTTTTTCAGCACTTAATGCAATTTCAACAATATCTGTAACATTAGGTGTTAATTTTGCAATTACTGGGATTTCCACAGCATTTTTAACAGCTTTTACTATTTCTCCTGTTAATTTGGGGTCTGCACCTATTGAAGCGCCGCACCCCTTTTGGGCATGTGGACATGAGACATTTAATTCAATTATGTCCACCAGATTTTCCACTTTAGCTGCAATTTGTGAGAATTCTTCGGCAGATGCACCATAGATAGAAGCGATTGTAGGCGTTGTTTTTTCAATTTTCTCTAATTCACCGTAAAATGTATCTACGCCTGGATTTGAAAGTCCTATGGCATTTATAATGCCTCCTGTAACTTCAACGGTTGTGGGGTTAACATAGCCTTTGTTTGGATGTAAACCGAAAGATTTTGTTACAACAGCCCCTGCACCACTTCTTGCTGCCCAGTTAAGTGAGGCTGCGGTACTTCCAAGCACGCCTGCTGCCAGCATTGTTGGATTTTTCATCTTTATGTCACATAGTTCAACTTCTAACATATTAATTACCTTAAGAAATTTTTTTTTTGATTAATGGAGAAAATTTATGATTTGATTAACTTTTAGAATAACTGTTGGTATGAATTTTTAAGTTATTATGTATGAAATTTGGTTTTTTATAGTTATGTAAGAAGTTTTGACCACCGCTCGAAAATTCATAGAATTTTCGGTGTCCCAAACATGAAATGTTTGAGGACTTTTTCTAAAAGCCGTCGAAAAATTTTCAACTTTTCGGGCCTTCAAAAAAAACCACTGGTTTTTTTGATGCCTCAAACACTTCGTGTTTGAAGGCCGCAAAATCAAAGCATTGGAAAATCGTAGATTTTTTATGTCCTCAAAATCTTTGATTTTGGGACATCACAATCTCAGATTGTGAATGCATCAAAACTTTTAGTTTTGATAGTTTGCAAAAACTATATGTTAGTAGCGTCAAAATTCTTCAAATTTTGACAGATTTTGCCGGGTGGAAAGAAACTTTAAAACATTTTATGATCAGATTAATTCTATGAAATGTTATCTTACAAGTTGTTTTGTGGGTTTTATTATCTTGGATGAAGATTTTAACCTTATGGATTATGAACTTTTCCCAAAAAGGGATCTGATAAAAAGACAGATTGAAGTCAGCAGTGGTAATTTAACCCGTGAAGAGGAAGCTATACTTAAAAGGAATGTTAAAAATTGTGATTCAATTATAATAGAAACAAACCTAAATATTTCAAATTATAACAATTTAAAGGGAGCGTCTAAATTTAAATTTGAAACTCCAAGTGATGGAGGAAAGTTTCTAAGGTCGAATATGGGCCTTATTTTAAAGGAAACTGGATTCATAGATTCTGAAGATGATTTAAATCAGGTTTTACACAGCGTATCTTTAGAACTTACAAATTACAAACTCAAAGAAGCATCAAAAGCGCGGGACATGTTTTTAATTCAGGCTATAAATGCAATAGATGAAATTGACGAAGCTACAGGTAAGTTAATCGAAAGAATAAGGGAATGGCATGTACTTAACTTCCCTGAGCTTGATAAAATAAAAAATAATGAAAAATATGTCAAATTAATTGCAGAATACGGTGACAGAAATACTATAATTGAAAATGAACTTTTAGATGAGATAAAAATATCAATTCAAAGCACTGGAACTGAAATGGAAGGCCCTGATCTTGAAGTGCTTCAGGGATTTGCCGGCTCTGTAAAATCGCTTCAGGATACCAAAAAATCCCTCACGGATTATGTGGATCAAAAAATGAGTGAAATTGCCCCAAATTTAAGCAATCTAATTGGCTCATCACTTGGTGCAAAATTGATAGCTCATATTGGCGGCATTGAAAAGCTAGCATTACTCCCATCAAGCACAATTCAAATTATGGGTGCAGAAAAAGCGCTTTTCAGGCATAAAAAAACTGGGGAGAGACCTCCTAAACATGGACTTATATATCAGCATCCTGAAATTAGAAGTGCCAGATGGTGGCTCAAAGGGAAAATTGCAAGGGCACTGGCAGCTAAAATATCCATTGCAGTTAGAAAAGATGTTTATTCTGGTGAATTGGACCCTGTTTTAAAAGAAAATTTCGAGAAGAAACTTGAATCCATTAAAAAAGAACATCCATTCCCTCCAAGGCCCAGTAAATCAAAAGAAGATAAGAAAAAAGATAAAGGGAAGAAAAAGAAGAAAAAAAGGGAAAAATATAAGAAAAAGGTCAAAGATTATTATTAAACCTTAATTTTTCAAATTATGACTATTATCACACAGGATATTGAATTAATTATTATGAATTTGAGAGGGAAAACTAATGGAAATGACTCCAGTATTTAATGGTATTTATGAAACAGATGGTCATATCGCCACGGAAAACCTTAATCGTGGAATTAAAGTTTACGGGGAAAGATTGGTCGAAATCAAGGATAAGGAATATAGGATATGGGATCCAAGACGTTCAAAGCTTGGAGCTGCAATTTTAAATGGCTTAGAAACATTTCCATTTAAAGAAGACTCAAAAGTGCTGTATTTAGGTGCATCGGCAGGTACAACCCCTTCCCATATTTCAGATATATCAAAGAACGGCTTGATATACTGTGTGGAATTTTCACCTAGAATGATGAGGGATCTAGCTGAAGTCTGCAATCAGCGCCAGAATATGATTCCAATCCTTGAAGACGCCACAAAACCAAAGAATTACATGAATATTGTTCAAAAGGTTGATATTGTATATTCTGATGTGGCCCAGCCTAAACAATCAGAGCTTTTCATGGATAACATGCGTTTATTTTTAAAAGGCGATGGAATAGGGATTTTAATGATAAAGGCAAGGAGTATCGATGTAACTAAATCTCCAAAAAAGATATTTAAAGAAGAGGAATCAAAATTAAAAACAGCAGGGTTTAGAGTAATCGAGAAAATTAATCTCGAACCCTATGAAAAGGACCACATGGCTTTTGTATGTGAACTTAATTTTTAGATCATGCCCCAAAATTATTAATCATAGGTACGTAAAAAATGTAAAATAAATATGAGGGTAATGATATGAGAAAAATTAAAAAATGCCCTAAATGCGGCTCCAGGAATATAAAATGGGTTTTACCACAGATGTGGTCCATGTGGGAGTGCTATGATTGTGGATATCAGGGCGCCCTGGTAATTGAGGAATGTGAGGACGAGGAAGAATAATTTAATGTTTTATTTTATTTCTTAAAATTCCCCTCTAATTTTCATTAAACTGTTTTTGTTCCCCTCTTTTAGATAACCATTCAAAAACTGCCCATGCAGCTGATATAAGAATAAATGCTTCTACTGCTAAAATTGACATGCTGACCATGGTTAACCCATTAAACTGTCCGTTTTGATACCTGAACATATTTATAAGTCCTATTAAAACACCAAAAACGACAGAAGTTACAGCAAAAGAGATAATAATATATATTTTGCTTTCTTTGACCGTATGGAATAAACCTGCATTTGCAATTCTAATTGCGTAATATCCTGTCCCTATTAAGAATATAATGGTTTCTGTGAGATACTCTTTAAATGGTAAATTTAAGATAAGTGATTTAAATAGTGCAGATGAAATTAATAATGCAGATATTATTATAAAAGCATGTGCCCCATATTTATTTTCTATTTTTTCAATTCTTTCATCTTTAACTGCTTTCATGGTTATTCCTCCCAAAATAAATCATTTAATGTTTTTCCTAAAGCTTTACAAATAGCAGCACATAAATTTAAGGAAGGATTATACTTTCCTAGTTCTATAAGTCCTATTGTTTGCCTTGCAACTCCAACAAGTTCCGCAAGCTGCTCTTGTGATAGATCTTTTTCGACTCTTGCAATTTTCATCCTCTTATTTTTCACACCTTTTGCCTCCGGACCATCCATTATGCAATATATATGTTGCATAATATTAGTTATATATTGCAACATATAAAAGCTGCGGTTAATTAATTTAAGTTTAGATTTTTTTATGGGATATATCGATAATGTATTACCAATTTTAAAGCAAAATAAGCAGTTATTCTCTCTTTTTAGATTTTCAATTAAATAATTTTTAAAATAATAAATTTATAAATTGCAATATTAAGTTATTTATAATAGTATACCTTAATTCTTTCTATTTGAGTATAGTAGCAAATAATAAATATTATTATTTATCTAATACGAGTAGTATTAACTAAAACATAAAAAGAAGGATGATTAAATGACAGAATGGGGTGACTATGGTATATCTGCCGTCAGATATGATGGAGAAACCCGCATCGATCAGGTGAGGGTTCATAAAAATAATAAAGGTATAATGGATAACTCTGAAATATGGCCTCGAAGAGACGTGATTGCAGCATTAAAAATGAATTTTGAGCTTATAACGCTCATTGACAATGATCAAGGTCAATGGGTTATGGGATCTAAAGTTGTAATCGATGATGTTGGTGGAACTGACTACATCAAGACAGTCAAAGACGGTACCACACGGGATAATTTAGATAATCTTCCTAGGTTTTAAGGGATTCTAATCAGGTTATTGTGTTTTTTTAATTTAAGATATTTAAAGTGTCTTTTTACTAGAATAGATTGCTTTATAGTATTGGAAGTGCTTTGCAAGTATCTGTGCCTAGTAATTGGGGAATGTAGGAAAAGGAGGAATTAATTAATTTATTTTTTTGGGCAAATCTAAAATTTCAAATAAAAGAAATGAAAAACTAAAAAAAATAAAAAAATTTTAAAACAATTCACATTTTAGATTCAAAATTATGTTGATGTTGCATTTATAACTGTAGCGGATGCTGATGTACCTTTTGGTATTGCTTTTTCGGTTACAACAAAATAGCCAAGTTCTTCACCGGGTTTTAGTTGGCCAATGGTTTTTGTTTCGTTCCCAACTAAATTACCATCTTTATCGTAGATATCAAGTTCGATTTTAACCTTTTTATATGTAACATTACCATTATTTTTTACATCACAACCACCAGAAGCACTACCATCTTGTGAATAATAATCATAGGTTGCTGCACCTACTTCTATATCATTTTTATAAGCTGGTGTTGAACTTTGAGTTCCTGAATCAGTACATCCTGATATTGCTACTATCCCTGCAATTAGTCCTAAAACAATTAAAATAGGCATTATTTTTCTCATCTCTTTGAACCTCCCTTTATTATAAAGATAATTATGGATTTTAATATATAGTAATTACTATTACGATTAAATAGAAAAATTTAAATTATTTTTACTGAATAAATAATTATTCTAGTTTTAAATTAGTTTAAATGGATTAATAATGTTTTTTACTAATTCAGATAAATAAAAATTAATTGTATATTATCCATGATTAGATATAGTATTTTCTTCAAAATCTAAGGAGTAAATCAACATTTAATTGGAATTATAAAGCTAAAAGTAGTTGAAATATTGTATTCTTCAAAAAGAATAATTTATTTTAATTATTTCCTGTAAGTCACTATTTAAAATAATAAAATGAGTATTCTAAAATCCAAAATAAGAAAAAATAGGGAATTATAAGCTTTTGGTTACGATCCTATCGACAATTCTCTTTGCAATCTCTCGTTTAGGGCTCAAAGATATCTCAATGATCTCATCATCCATCAAAACGACCTGATTATCGTCAGATCCAAATCCAGCACCTTCCACTGCAACATCGTTTGCAACCATGAGGTCTGCATCAGATTCTAACATCCTTTTCTTTGCAGCATTGAGCAGTTCTTCATCAGACAGGTTGTGGACTGCTTTAAACCCGACAAGGAAAATGTCCGGGTTGATTTCCTTAACTTCATTTAATATTTTAGGGGTCCGTTCAAGTTCTATTGTTATGTCTGTATCTGATGAGATTTTAGCTGCTTCTGCGTTTTTAACTTTGAAGTCGGAAACTGCAGCAGAAGAAACAAACACATCACTTTTAGATGCTAATTTGGACACTGCATAGTGCATTTGGGATGATGATTCGACTTCAACAACGTCAAATATATGGGGCACGTCTGCAGTCATCTGGCCTTTTATGAGTGTAACATCGGCACCCCTGATAAAGGCTTCTTTGGCGATTTCAATTCCCATTTTACCTGAACTTCTATTTGTAATGCCCCTGACTTCATCGATCTTTTCATAGGTAGATCCAGCGCTTACAAGCACTTTTTTACCTCTTAGTTCCATTTTTGAGGTCTCTCGCATCACATGAAGAACAATGTCATTGATATCTGGGAATTTGGCCTTTTTCTCTTCAACTTTAGGTTTTACAAATGTAATTCCTTCGCCTTTAAGAGTTTCAATATTTTCTTTTACAGCTTTATACATGGAATTATGCATGGATGGAACCATTAAGATGGGCGTATTATACCCAAAGGCTGTGATTAAGAGGGTGTTAATTGGGTTATCTGCAATTTTATAGGCAAATTTACTTATTACGTTGGCAGTAGCAGGAGCAACCAGAATTAAATCTGCATTTGCATATTTAACATGCTCTATTTTGCCTGTAATTTTGGTAACGGCATCCTGGCCTGTTGCAAATTCCATGGCGTATGGGTGGATTATTTCACATGCACCGTCGCTCATGAAGCATTTTACATTAATTCCGTGTCTTGCAAGTTCTCTTGCGAGTTTAATGGATTCTATAGCAGCTATACTTCCTGTAACACAAAGCACAATTTCCATATATATCATCTACACATTGGGTTTATAGTGAATTGGTTATATGTATAATAAATATGATGGCTTTAAAGCCAGTTTTTAGTAATAAATATCTAAAAAAAATTATTTGGATTAAGAGCAATTAAATGTTTGAAAAAATGTGTCTGTGATTTTAACACTGTAGGAAATTATGATTTCCTCAGCCCAACATTCTATGTTCGAGGGCCATGAAGATTTTCAATTTTCACAGGCTTTGTTTTTGCATGTAAAAAAAATGCAAATCATTTTTCTAAATTTGGTTTTGTGCATTCAAAATCCTCAAAAATCTCCGATTTTTGGGACTGTCAAACGCGAAGCGTTTGAGCATGTAAAAAATCTCCGATTTTTTACGGTTGCAAATTTTCAATTTGCAAACATTGGAAATCGAAGATTTCCAAAGGTTAGAAAATACAAGGTATTTTCTAAAATTCGTAGAATTTTGAAAGTTTTTCCTCGTGTCAAAATTTTCAATTTTGACAACATTTTTCGAACCTTAAAAATTCGTAAAATTTTTAAAGGTCATCAATAACAATAACAGTTTTTTCATGGGTTAACTGTTTCATGATATCGTTTAGTACATCTAATCTTGCAGGAAGTCTTCTTGAATCTTCTCTCATGACCCTAATTTTGTATTTTTCTTCTCCATCAGTTCCATAGACTATGTTAATTCCTGAGATCCTTGCAGGGGCTAAAATATCCTTTGCCACTTCTTTAAAGTCAGAGCCTTCTCCTATAACTCTTACTTTCTTCCCTATTTTCTTTGATATTGCTCTTACTATTTTTCCACTTTTGCCTATGATTTTACCAACTTGGTCTTTCTCTGTTACTATTATAACGACATCCCCTATTTCAATAGTCTTTTTAAAGCCTATTGTACCTTCTCCAAGTTTGTAAAGTAATTTTGCAATGTCTAAATCCAGTTGGGTTATTTCACCACTTTTTAACTTGTTTTCACACCCCTGACATAACATTCCACTTTTTAAGCAGACATCGCATATTGGCAATACCATTTTCTATTCCTCCTTCTGTTTCTTTGAAAACCAATTTGATTTTCATGCCTCAAAAACCTATTTTCGAGGTTGGCGAATTCTGATCCGCAGCAGTAAAATCTTGTTGATTTTACTGGAATTGATAACTTTAAAAAATTATATATATTGCAGATTTAACCTTAATAGATCTAGTGACCTTTTATTTAGCAAATAACATATACTACCAGCGTATTTTTTAATATTGCTCCCTTTAATTCCCCAAAATTTGTTATATAGTTATATCACTCTTTGGGTATAACATTTATATTTTTCATTTTAGGGTGCAACTAAAATAAAAAGCAGTTTTTATGGTAGCCCTTAGGTTTTTCTCTCTGTCAAATATAATACCAGAAATATATTGTATTCTATTCATTAATATATATTATACATCTATATAAAGACCTGATTTAAAACCCTTTCTCTTTGTACATAATCGCTGTATTAAATATGATTTTAAATAATTCATTTAATACACTCAAAAAGGATATACTGGAAATAAGAGTAATTGGATGGCTTTATTTAACTGGATGGCCTGAAATAGAAAAAATATAATGTAAATTTGAAAGCATATTTGATGGAATATCCAGTTAAATAAAATAATTACTGGATTTTAAAACTATTTAATATTATGCTGAAGTACGGATCTTGACTTTGTAAATCCATTCCTTTGGTAAAGAATCCCAGTATATAAAAAATACCATTTTGCTCAAGATATATTACTTTTAATTGTATTTTATTGTACTTGGGGTCATTCCCTGTGTATAAAGCTTCTGTAGCATTTATACCATTTACAGTAATATTTGAAGTATTTGTAAGCGCTATATTGGCGCCAGAATTTGTAAAACTTTGGATAAAACTATCTTTTCTCTGTTCTAATGTTTCAGATCCATCATTTTGCACTTTAAATATAGTAAAAGCTGCGATTTCTGTGCTTTGAGGATTATTTGCTGAAGTAGGGTCCTGAATTACAATCTGTGTATTGGTTGCATTGATTTCATCAGTTGTAATGTTCCATGAAGAGGGATATTGAAGTGATATTCCTCCAGCTGAGTAGATTTTTGTGGGTATTTCAGTTGTTTGGTTAACTGATTGGTTGACCTGCTGAATCTGTTCAGTACTTCCAGTTGATACATGGGTTACTAAAAGTACCAGAAGCGCTATAAGAATTGCAAGACTAATTGCAAATGCTTCTTCCTTATACGGACCCTTAAATGGGTTACGGCTTTTATTCTTATACTTTTGTTGTGAGCCGCTTAGTAAATTATTACTTTTATCTTTACCCTTTCTCAATGGACCGTTCATCGACTACCTCATTTGTTCTATGTAGTATCATCTAAAAAACAGACTAATATAGTTTTTCTTTTCAAAGAAGAGGTAATATGCCTAAAAATAAGGATAAATCCTTAAAAAATAGATAATTATAGTTTAAAATCAAATTAAATCACTGTACTTTAAAACTATTAATTATTATATCAAAATTTTCCTCTTCATCGCTTAAATATGTTGGAGCTCGTGTTCCACATGCTATCATGTATATAAATCCTTTCTTTTCAAAAAGAACTATATCAAACTGTTCTTCAACGTTGCTGTCCATGGCTCTGGCCGTAAATTCGTAAGCTGTTACATTATCTACTGTAGTTGTTGTCTCTGACATCACTCCATAACCCGGCACATTTGATGCTTCTCCTTTAACATCATCATAAAATCTCTTTAATGGAACACCATTGGATGTTCTTTTCATAACTTCTACTACAGCTCCGGGTTTACCATCTGAACTGTTCAGTTTGGGATCTTTAACATAGGCAATTAAATACTGTCCTGTTTTATTACCTTCTTCCCAGTCTGCAGAGTAATTAAAAGAAATTCCATTTGCAGAATATGTTTTTGTTAGAATAGAGGGGGATGTCTGGTTTAATGTTTGATTTGTATTGGTTACATATTCAAATGTTACAACTACAGATAAAATCACTGCAATTATAAGAATTATTGCAAACGTGTATTTTTTCAATTTATCACCGAGTCTACTTGATTAAACTTAAACCTTATAACTTTTAATTTACTGTCATGATTATGATATACATTAATTGTGTTGACTGGTTAAAGTTACTTTTGCTTAAAATTTAATTTATAAAAAGAGAATAAGTTATGTTTAAATAGGAAAATTAAGTCATTTTGCTCTTATATTGCTAAACTAACTTAAAGCTGCTGATTATGGCATTGAAAGTATCTTGTTGATCGTTATATTGCGAGATAGGGGCGCTGCAGAGTATTATATAGATAGTATTTCCATTTTGAAGCCATACTGCTCTTTGCTCTTTAGATACAGAACTTAATATATAAACATTCTCAAGAGCAGTTTTTCCGTTTACAGTGATGGTTCCATCTGATAACTGTTTATAGCCTAAATTTTGAGCAGCAAATTGAGCATATGTTGAATTGTAATAATCCTGTATTGTTACATTTGATGGTTTAACTGCAGTTTGGATTTCAACGTTTACCTGAACATTTCCGCTGTTGTCTGCCGAAGTCGGGTCTCCGACTGCAATGGTACTGTTTTGTGCTTGGCTTGTTATTATCTGCCAGCTGGAAGGATAATTGAAGTTAAACTGGTCTCCATTGTATGATTTCATGCCTGTAGATGTATTGGTGGCTGTTTGATTTCCAGAAGTTGTACATCCAGATATTAAGACTATAGATAGTAAAAGAATTATTGCAAGCAAATATTTTTTCAATTTATCAACCTCTTCTATTATTATCATTTTGAAAACTAAATATATAGTTTTCTATTTCATTTACTGGTGCAAAGAGGAGACATGTAAACTATTTCGGAGGATTTTATTTTACTTGAATTAAAAAGCAGTTATTAGCCGTAATTTATGAAAAATAAATTAAAATGAGTAATTGGCAAGCATTTAATAAAAAATAAGAAAGTTAAGGTAATATTAAAGCTTTTATATACATTAATAGTACCCATACTCTTTTAGAATTTCATCAACATCGTTATCATTGTTTTTTGTACTTGTATTGGTTTTTGTTTTGTTACTGTTTGTCTTAGTTTTTGTTTTATTAGTAGTCTTAGTAGTATTTGTGGTCTTGGTTATGTTTTTGGTAGTGTTTGTACTGTTTGTCATGTTGGTGACATTTGTTGAATTATTGGCAAAAGGGGGAAATGCAGTGTCATTTGTATACAATGAGGAACTGGATACCTGTTGAGGTATAAATCCGTATACTCCAAATACAATACCTATAAAGAATGCTGCAACTAAAACGCCTATTCCAATTTTGGTGTTTACTGATCTTCCCTTTGGGTTTATGTTTTTTTCCTTAAGGCCGGGAGGTGTAATGAATTTTTTAAATAATTCTCCATTTTCATCCTCGCTGCTTGTTTCTTCGTTAGTTACATCTGTAGTTTCTTTACCCTGGAGTTTTCGTACCCTATCTGCGACGTTAAATGCTTCAAGCTGTTCTCGTAGTTTCCTCTTTTGGAAGTCATAATGGCTTTTTGGTATATTACCTTTGTTATACTCTTTTTCAAGTTCTTTAAGGTTTTTTATGACCCTTTCCTTTTCAAGACTTATTTCAATCAGCTCCTTTCAGGATATGACCCTTAAAAATTATTTTTAAGATTTATTTTGATCATTTATTTTATTGTTATAATGTCCTAATAATTTATTTTCAAACTATTATTTTAATCATTATCTTCAATTGGGTATGAACCTAATAGCTTTATGTATGATATTTTTGTTTTTATGGTATTTATTTTTATGGTATCTAAAATGTTCTTTACTTCTTCATCCTCTCTATGTCCCTCTAAATCGATGAAAAAGATGTAAGTTCCCAGTTTCTTCTTGGAAGGCCGTGATTCAATTTTGGTTAAATTTATATCTCTTTTTGCAAATTCACCGAGGACATCATATAATCCTCCAGGTTTATCTTCAATCAGTGAAAATACAAGGGATGTTTTATCATGGCCAGTAAGGGCGTGATCTTCTTTACCTACAACAACGAATCGTGTTGAATTATTTTCAAAATCCTGTATGTTTTCTGCAGCTATTTTAAGGCCATATATGTCTCCTGCTTTACGTGTTCCAATTGCAGCAGCGTTTTTCTTGCCTTTTACCATTTCTGCAGCTCCAGATGTGCTTGGAGTTGCTACTGGTTTTGCACCCATTTTTTCAATAAATTTACGGCATTGTGAAAGCGCCTGCATATGGGAATATACTATTTCTATATCTTCTGCAGATGATCCTTCATTTATAAGGAGATTATGGCTTATTGGTAGTATAATTTCATTTTTAATTTTTAGATCGTAATCATTTGCAAGAAGATCAAGGGTCACGCCTACAGGGCCCTCTATGGAGTTTTCTATTGGAACAACTCCACTATCAATGATATCTTGATTAACAGCATCTATGACTTCCATTATGGAGCCGAATGTTATAAGCTCTCCCTGAATTTTAGATGCAGCTTCCTCTGCATATGAACCAGAGGGGCCTAAAAAACCTATTTTGCATGTTTTTTTGGAGTTTGACATGATTTTACCCATGATTTTAATCCTATGATTAATTAATTTGTTTAAACATAAAGTTTGTATGTTAATTTACATGATTTTTACTTTTTTTAAGTAAAAATTGGAAATTATTTTTTTTTATTAATTTGCATGATTTTTACTTTTTTTAAGTAAAAATTGGAAATTATTTTTTTTATAATTTACAGTATCCCTGTGATACTTTGATTTGTGTGGTCATTATATTTAAATAAAAATAGTCCATTTTTTTTACTTTTTATCAGGTTAAAAAATAGATACAAAAATTATGTGAATAAGATATAAAAGAATATTTTTGATATATTTGTACTTTTTATTTGATATATTCAAGGCAATAAATGTTTGTCATGCATTTAAATTATTGATACCTAATCAAGTAGTTTACTTGTCATTTCAGTGGTTTTTTCGGTGGTGTTTTGTTTTGAATCTCAAATGTGGGGTAACCTTCATTTGCAACAGGATCTGAAACTCTTGTTAGGAAGGTGGCTTTATGCATGCTGTTTTTGGAAGATTGATAATATTTAAAGGAAGGCAGTATTTTTTTAACATTTTTGGCAAGTTCCGCTGATTTATTGTCCATAGAATGTGTTGCAATATAAAAACCATCTCCATAACCTGCTGGTGGGCATGGAATATAATTACAAGCTTATAATCTGATTTTTTGACATTAGGGACTATATACTGTGCTGCAAGCTCTTCTCCGTTATTTTGCCTTGCAGTAAAGTTTTCCGGTTGGTCTAAAACATGTATGCTGTAGTCGGTTATTTCGATGTCATGTGTTGATGCATAATTTTTGATTAAAGATTCCATTGGGGATATTGCTATTTTTTCGCGGGGATATATGCCGTAATTACGGCTATTTTGGGTTGCTTTGGGTTATTTGAGGCATAGACCTCTTTTGTAACATAACATCTATTATCGGAACCAATAACTGCACTGTTGGAGTTTACTGATAGTAGTTAATATATATGGGGCTCCGGCTATTTGATAATGCTAAAACAGATTATAAATACTAAAAGCTTGTATTTGTCCATCCACGATGCTCTAAACTTATAGGGCGAGTATTAGGTTTAATAAGCTTAAAACTTAAAAAAATTATAAAATAAATGAATTAAATGTTTAATTGAGCTAAAGAATCCTTTACATTAACGTTGTTAAGTGAAGAAGCTATCTTTTGATTACTGAATACTGAATTAACATGGGGGCTAATGTTTAAATCCTCTTCTCCGAGGAATCTTTTGCCAGGAATCACTGGTAAGTCATTACCATTTATTTTAGTTTTTATGTACTGAATATCATCTGGATTTCCTTTATATCCTCCTAAAAATGCTCCTCCATCGAAAGAAGCCCAAATATTGACTTTTGCAGAATTGTAATCGTAAGTAATGACATCTCGACGAGATTGTCCATAGATATCATTACCTATTATTTTTATTGCTGCCTTATCGGGATCACTGCTGAACCGGTTGAATTTACCTTTATCATAATATCTGGGATTATTGGGCACTTTAATGTAATCTCCATTTTTCATTTTAAATAGTTTGGTTATGCTTTTATGAACCCTGTAATCACGTGCAGTTATTCCCACTTTGTCATCAGGTGATTTTATTAGGAAATGTCCCCATCCATTTCGTTCTATGATACTATTTGCCATGTTCATATCTCCCTTTTCAATATGGCCCTTTGAAATTATATCACTTGCAAGTTGTTCTAGATGTTTAGTTGTATCAGGGTCATCTTTTCCTCCAATGCCAATTATCCATCCATTTTGTGTAATTATAGTATGGGTGAAATATCCTCCTTGGGTTTTATACTCTTTAATTGCAGTTTGACCGTTGAAATTTATTTTATCAATCAGTATATTTGCAAAATTAACTGAATCTCTTCTGTAGGACAGTACATCATGCCCTGGCCCTGCATGAACTAAAACAGAACAACATCCAGTATCATTGAAGGTATCATTTGAACCAAGTTCTGCATCTTCATTTGTGGAATTTAATTTAGAAACTTTATTTAAATCAACTATATTTTGTAAGTTAGATTCGTCTATTTTGGCTGATAAATCAGATGCTATTATTGAAAATAGTAATAAAAAGGATAGTATTCCTATAATGAAGTTTATAATTTTACCTTTCATATGATACGACCTAATTAAGTAAATTTGACCAAAAATTTGATATATTCGGACTTAATGAGTGAGATGTTTCTAGAAAATATCAGTGATATATTATTTTAATTAACTTTATTATTACTAATTTAAATAATAATGGGTTTTTTATAAGTCAAAATTGCAGAGTGGAGTTAAAATACTAAAAAAATAGAGTTTAAAGCTAATTTTGCTATTATGTAAAAAATACTGTCTTTTTTAATTTCATATTAATATAATGAAAATATTAAACTTTTATGCGCATAAGTCGTTAAAAACCAATTTTTATCGTCACTTATCAAAAATAAGATTAATTAGTCAGTGATGAAAACTGTAACTTGTGCATTAATTTTGAAATTAACAGTTAATAGTACTATTAATTAAACAATATTATTAATTGCATGTTTAATTTATAAATTAAAATAGGATTTATGAATTAAACTTAATTTTTTAAAATTTTTAGGCTTTAAAACTGAAAAATTTTAGTAAAGTCCTCCATTTATATAATTGGTAATTTTATCTGTTGTAGATTGATGTATTTTCCTTATTACAGCTTTATTACCTTCAAATTTAAGTATAACTGCAAACACTCCAAGATCATGTAGATAATGCAGGAAATCTTCTGCTTCCTCCTCGTTATCAACATCAATTATTAGATCTTCGCCAGCGGTATCTCCAGAGGCCACGTTTTTAATTGTATCTACCATGGGGTATAAAATTGCTTCTCCAAGCCTACGTGCTCTTTTTTCAAGTTCTTCTTTGTTCTCTTTCATTTCAAATGCCTGAAAACCTTCTCTTATTACTCTACTGAAGAAAAAATCTCTTCCAAAGTCAAAGGGATATGTAAATGCATAGCGAAGTTCATCGGCATGTGCCTCTGAAGAAGTATATTTTAAGGGGGGAACTTCCATAGATGGATCTTTAATTACAATTCCTTCTCTGCCGACGCTTCCTATTTCTTTAATTACTTTTTTAATGATAGGGGACGCCTCATTAACTTCATATATTCCAATAAGCCGTACAACAGGCAAATTATACTTTTCAAGTAATTCTGTTTTTTCTTTAATGGGCATTGGTTCATTTGAGACTTTTTTACGTATATCAAATACCCTAAACCCTATATCGCCGATTTCTTCATAATAATGTGCCACGTATGGATTTTCAGTACCTAACATTTCTCCACATATGACTAGATCTGGGTTATCGTTAAAGAAATCTTTCAAGTTCATAATTTCTAACGCTTTTTTTGTAGTATATGGACATACATATCCTCGCCTTGTTATGGCAATTATTTCGTCGCCTATTGATGCTATACGTACGTTATATCCATTCATTTTTTCTTCAAGAGCGATTTTACCCTTAAAATGATTTTTTATAGTCGGTGAAAGCATTAATGTTCTTCTTATTTTGGGAAAGCCTCTTATTACTTCGATCTTATTCCTAAAATAAATTACAGTTCCTGTCTCCATCACGCCAACGTCTTTTTTAAACTGCATGGCGGGAAATCCATGGAATTCAAAAAATTTAATAATGCCCGTTTTAATTCCATGATCTAGTTTCTCTACTTTCACGTGTAGGAGCTCTTGAAGCTTTTTATCTAAAAAATTTTCTATAACCACTTTAGATTCCAGATCACATGTAGAACAATGAAAAAAAAAGTTGGTGAGGGAGTTATTCCTCCTCCAATCTATGTTCATATTTTTATTGCAGTTGGGGCATTTGACTTCAGGTAAAATTCAGTAAACCTCCTCTAATTCTGCAATAAAGTTCATAATGTCTGTTTTAGTGATCATGCCTGTAATTTCCCCGTTGTCGTTTGTAACTGGTACTCCACTGAAGTCTTCATCTATCATAAAGGTTGAAGCATCGGCTATTGTTTTTTCTTCATTGATGGTTCTTACATTTTGAGTCATTATATCTTCTACGATGAGATTCCTTATCCTTGCAGCTTGATACCTGTCAGGGACAATTTTTCTAAAGGATATCATTGAATCTGCTATGTCTTTAGCAGTTAGAATTCCTTCAATTTCATCGCCGTTCATTACGGGCAGTCTTCCAATATCTTCATCAATTAGTATTCTTCTTGCATGAACCAGCCTATCTCCAGGATTTACAGTCATCACGTCTGTCTGCATCCTGTCTTTTATGTAAGTCTTATTGTAAGGTATTCCCTGGCATGTTTTAATGAAGTCAGTTTTTGTAATGATGCCTACGATTTCTACGTCGTCTATAATGGGTATTCCGCCAATTTTGTTTTCAATCATTATTTTGGCAGCTTTTCCCAGATTTTCAGCAGCATTTAAAGTTATAGGATCTGGAGTCATAACTGTGGATACATGGAAATGTGAAGGGGGCATATTGCCATATCTGGATGAACCAAGCCGTAATGCAATATCTTTTTCAGTTATAATTCCTACTAATTCTCTTTTATGGTCGTTGTTGGTGTTTATGACAGGCAGCCGTGAAATTTTATGTTTTTTCATGAGTTTTAATGCATCATTAAGGTTCTGGTCTTTATCTACTACAACAACTTTAGAACTCATTATATCTTTTATGTGCATACTATTCACTCCGCTTTACAAATATATAACTAAACTTAAGCTTTACTGAATCCCTTTAATTATATCTGTTTTTGTGATTATTCCAACAAGAGAATCGTCCTCAACAACAGGAAGATGACTTATATAGTTGTTACACATCAATTGGGCAGCTTCTGCTGCATCTATATCTTTGCTGATTTTTACAACATCTTCGGTCATTATATCTTCTGCAGTTAACATGGATAGGTCTCTAGCTTTTCTTTTTTCTTCCCCTTCTACTCCCTGTCTTACAAAGTAGACCCTTTCAACACTCACACCGGTATCAGGATCATTTACCTCAGCAAAGGAGATATTAGCTGGAGTTATAATGCCTGCAATTTCATTATCAAACATTACAACAAGTCCATCTATGTTATTTTCATTCATAACGCTTATGACGTGAGTTATAGTATGGTTTTGATTTACAGTTACCACATTTTCAGTCATAAGATCTGAAACTTTCCACCTGCTATTGAATTTGGATGCATAAAATTTCATGAGGTCAGTTTTTGTAATAATTCCTGCTAAACCTTCATCATCTACAACTGGAACTGAACTTATTTTATCCCTCAGCATGGTTTCAACGGCTTCTTTCAGGTCGCTGTCGGCATCTATTGTTATAAGGCCATTGCTCATAACTCTTCTGATGGATATTGTATCTATGGGCCTTCTTTTCCATGTAGGGCCATTTCCTCTTAATTTACGTGTTAAATCTTTTTCTGTAACAATTCCGATTGGATTAGCATCTCTGTCTGTAACTATGACTCTGCTAACTCCGTGTTTTAGCATAATTTTCCTTGCGTGGGCTACCTGTTCAGTTTCCTGAATTAAAAATACTTCGTCATTCATTACATCTTTTACTAACATTTTACCACCATGAAGCTATTAATCCTGTATTTATAATGCGCTGAGAATTTCATCCGCTTATCGCCCTTAAAATATCGCTTTCTGTTATTATACCAATTAAATCACTATTTCTAACTACTGGGAGCCCTCCAATACCTTTAGTCTCCATTATACTACATATTTCACCTAATCGTGTTTGGGAATTGGTAGTGACCACGTCGTTAATCATGATGTCTGAAAGTGTGGTATTCAGGATTTCTTCAGCATCATTTGTGACTAATTTTTCAAATGCAGTATTATTACCTAAGAATTTTAAGATGTCTGTTGAAGTAACAATTCCAACAAGCTTATCATTTTCAGGGTGAGGTGTTTTTCGTTCTTCTCCAGTTACAGGGATTCTTCTAAGTTTATTTCTAACCATAATTTTAGATGCCCCTTCAATTCGGGTTCCAGGAGTGGTTGTTATAAGTGATGTTGTCATGAAATCTTCCACAACTTCATCAGTTAAGACTCCTGAGAGGAGAAATACAAAATCTCTTTCAGAAATTATTCCTACGATTTTTTCATCTGAATCTACTATTGGGAATGCACCGACTTTTTTTTCCAGCATTTTGGAAACTGCATTACCAATGGAGCTTTTATGACTTAAAACTTCTACCTTAGTTGTCATAATTTCCCTTACAGGGTCATTTATGGCGGATAAAAAATTACCGTCGTGTTTTTTTTCTAAAATTTGATACTTGTCTCCACCACCTAAAAAGTCAAGTATATCCATGGCTGTCACGATTCCACGGATTTTTCCGGTCCCAGGGTCTGTAATTGGGAGCCTTCTAAATTTGTTTTTTACCATTATTTCTGCGGATTCTTTGATTGTAGCGCTTTGAGGCACTGTTACTACTTCTCTTTTGGCGATGCTCATAATATCGCCTTCGTGTTCTGTTATATGGGTTTCAAACTCCAATGGAGCTCTTTCTCTAGATTTTACTATATTTATTAGTTCTTTTCTTCTCATGAGTACACCTCATATGAAACTAAACCTGAAGTAATCTCTAAAAATAAATTTGAATTATTTAAATCATGTAAATAGTATTTTAAAATCAATTTATATACGACCCCAAAACATCTTCCCTTGTTATTATTCCAACAAGTTCTGCTTCTCTTACTCTTTCGGGTTCTTTTTTAATGTGTACTGGATGATCAACTACAGGTAATCTTCCAATATTATATTTAACCATCAATTTTGCAGCCTCTTTAATGTCCTTATCTTCGGTGATGACTACGGGAGGGGTTTTCATAATACTTTCTACCTTTGTGGGCTTTTTAACTCCCCCTTCTTTAGAAAGTCTTACATGGCCTGAGTTTATAATGTCTTTTCTGGTTATCATGCCTATTATTTTCTTCTTTTTAATTACTGGGAGCCCAGAAAATCCAGTATCGTCCATTTTATCCCATACTTTTGATAAAGGATCATCATATTTGCATGTAACAACATTTCGTGTTGTTGATTCGCCTACATTCTGCTTTTTAGGCTTTACTTCTCTATCTAATAAATTTTCAAGAATATCAGCTACACTTATCATTCCCACAACAGTCATATCATCATCTGATTTAACAACAGGTGCTTGGATAATATCTGCATTTATTATTTGTTTTCCAATTTCGTTAATATCTACTTCCGGTGTTGTAATGACCTTGGGGTGTTCCATAATCCCGCGGGCTTCAATATTTGATTTTGTTGCAGAGATGCGCATCATGTCTCCACGAGTTATTGTTCCTTCTAAATGCTTTCCAGAGACTACAGGAACACATCTAAAGCTTTCATCTCTTAATATAGATCTAACCTTAGTAACACTCGTATTTACAGAAACTGTGACAGGATTAGGTGTCATAACATCTCCAACATTGTTCAAATTAAATCACCTTCTAAATCTTCTTTACAGTCTTCACAAACAAATTTTCCATCAATTTCGTCTAAATCATCCATAAAGTTTCCACATGCCTCACAAACTCCAGGTACTGGTGGATTTATATTTTCATGATCCATCTGATTTTTTTGGTTTTCCATCCTTGCATTTTCAACAAGAATTTCAGTCAGTTCTGGAGAAACGGCCATTATGTCTTTTGCAGTTAATATACCTTTAAGAACTCCATCTTTTACCACAGCTAACCGTCTTATGTTCATTTTTGACATGAATCGAGCAGCTTCATTTAATTCTCTTCCGGGGTCGATTTTTATAAGGTTTTTAGTCATTATTGCATCGATGGATATCTCACTGGCTTTGATATCATGGGCAACAACTTTGTTGATGATATCTGTTTCTGTAACTATTCCTTCTGGTTCGTTGTTGTTTTTTACTATTAAACAACCCACTTCATTCTGGCTCATTAAATAGGCAGCATCTGCAGCGCTGTTTTCAGAACTTACGGTGACTACATTTGATGTCATTGCATCATTTACTGTGACTTTTGTTTCCATTTCCATTTTTAAACACCTTAACGTACTTTCAGAAGTTTATGAACTTGAGGTATTGTGAGTACATCTAAATAGTTTCCTACCGCTTCAGAGAATTCAAATAATTTTTCATTGTTCTTTATCCAGTGATTGAGGGGATATGCGGGTTGAATAACCATTGATAACTTGGAAGCATCTGAAATTTCATCAAGTATCCTTGAAGCTATCAGTTTTATTGCATCAACTTTTGTAGAGGGCAGTATAACTATCTTACAATATATATTTGTTTTATTATCTATTAATAGATTTAGTGATTTTAATTCATCTTTAAATAGGTTATCCCAATTAGAAGTTGAACGATGCTCCGGTAATTTAATGTCTAAAGAAGCATATTTGATCAACTCTGCTATTTTCTCCATTTCGTCGGGTAATGAACCATTTGTTTCCAGCAGGCAGTTAAAATCATATTTTTCTAAAAATGATCTTATAAAATCTGCATGTAGTAATGGCTCTCCTCCTGTTAAAGAAATAGAATGAAAATCAGGAGTTATTAAATTATTTACAGAATTAAAAAGTTGTTCTTCTGAAAAAGAGGATCCACTTGTAGGATCTAATCCTTGTGGGGTATCACAGTAATTGCAGTGAAGATTACATCCAGAAAATCTTACAAAAATTTGCCTTCTTCCAATTAGTTTGCCTTCACCCTGAATGCTTGAGAAAATCTCATTTATATGGGCTTTCATTTATGGTCACCACATTAGATATGTAGTTATTCACATGTCTGGAAGTAGGCACCTTGTCCAATGCCTTCGTTTACACAAATTTGAACACTTGAGACACTATTATTTGATGCCTTTAAGTATTTAAATGTTTCTTCGGCAAAGTATTCCGCCAGATCTTCTGCAGAGGTTGATTTGAGCTCTAAAAGGTAACAATCTTCCAGAGGAAGTTTGTATTCTTTCTCACCTATTTTAAATTCTACAGATTTGTCATCTTTATGTGTAAATTCAATAACGTCGCTGTTGCATGGAATTAAAACCTTATGGTCAAATTTTGAGCAAATTTCTCTCACTATTTTTTTTGCCTGTTTAAAATCAACCACAAATCCGAATTCTCCACTTCTTTCTCCTTCTACAGTTAGATCAACGATGTAAGAATGTCCGTGTATTCCACCGCATGATTCATGTAAAGGGATCATGTGTGCTGATGAGAATCTTAAGTTAGCGTGTATTCCATTAATCTCTATTTTCATTATAATGTCCTCTTAAGTAATTTAAATTAAATGTATTAATTTTAAATGATTTATTTGATTAAATATACTGTTATGCTCTTAATTATGTTATTTAAACTTATTAAATGTATTTAATACTCTTAAATTTAATATTATGTAATGCAATTTTTATATAACTCATTTTTAAGTAATAAATTAAGCTGGTTAATACCATGCTTAATTAATGCATGATTTTTGCTGGATCAAAAATATTATCATATTTAGAATACTCTGGTCTTTGTGATATCTTCTTCAATAGATTCAATTTCATTAATATAACTTTCGCATATTTTATCAATCAGCTTATCTATTTTTTCATCATCCATATCTTCCAGGCATTCACAAAGTCCTATTGTTTCTATATCATCTGGAGTGCCTTTATTTATAATATTCATCCCGAAATGTATTTTCATGCTGCTGTTGGAGCATGTAGCTATGGAAATACTGAGCTTTTTACCTTCAAAATAGATGTCATCCCCTTCACGGGTTGTATTAATACCTAATTCACTTAAAACATCTTTAGTTATCATTACAAGTATCCTTTGCCTGTGGTAACATGTCTTCAAGTCTGCAGGCTGGCGGTCAAAATGTTCCACTATAAAGTGCATCATTTTATCAGCTTTTATTTCAAGGCCCACATCTTCGTAGTCTATGAGTTCTTCAGGTTCGATATTTAGAGGACCTATCCATGCTACAATACTTGATCCTTTAACTTTATGTTCTGTAAATGCCCAAAATGGTTGAATTGGGCTCCCATCATAAATTAAGCCTTTTTCTAACTTTTCATATTTCATGATTTCACTTTATCTTAATTGTTAATGTATATGCTCTTTTGTTTAATCATCAATAATTAACTCTTTATAACCTGTTTCTGGGTCAAATACTCTTATAAGAGTTTTATCTGATTTCAAGATACCAATTTCTGCAGTGGTATTGATTATACAACCATCACTTAGATGGCCTCCAAATACATGTCCTTCTGCATCTGAAATTGATATATGTACATGAATTCCATCTGCTGAAATGGTACCTTCAGCTGATACAATCTCAAATGGACCAGTAAATGTCTTATAATTACCATCTGCCATTCTTAACGTGGCTGAATTTAGACTGCCGACCATGCAGATTATAATGCCTGATTTGATTCCATTCTGCTTGGATATATTAATAATGCCTTTTTTAAGGTCTTCTTGAGGTTTTAGTCTTGAGATTATCATAATTTACAAATCTAATTTATAATGGTAATGAATTAAATTTATTATTGTCAAGTTTTAGAAAACAAAAATAAACTCCTAAAATCATAGATTAAGTAATTTAAACACTTAATTATTTATTAATGGTGTGATATAACCTTTTCTTTATCAAGATTTGACATCAAATAAAAGATTAATCCAAATAACGCAATGGATATGACAATACTAAAAAGTACTATCCGCCAATTTGTTAGGGGTTCTGTGTTTGTAGGCGTCAAAAAACTGCGGGATATAAAAAATATACATATGAATGCTGCAATTGCTATGAAAAATAGCAATTCCATTATTCTTTGCCAACTAACGAATCTTAAAATAGCCCAACCTGTGAATGCTGCATAAAGTATGGGAGTGATCGGAGCAACAAAGATTATCATTACCCATGAGGCTGTTGATGGAATGAGAATTGAACTTGAGTCGCCTAAAATCATCCATATCAAAGAAAAAGTAAGTATAGTGAGTATAGCTAAAGGATAACTGAGTAAAAAAATTGCAACTATTTTGCCTGCCCAAACAGTAGTTAATTTAACAGGGGTGGTTAATATTGTTTCAAATTTTCTAAACAATTTTTCATCAGCAAATTTCTCTTTAACAAATTGTTCATTAAACAACCACATTGCAAATGCAGGTAATATGATCAAAAATATTTCTAAACCAAAGTTTTTCATAACATTTGAGTCTTGAATTGGTGATTGATTAATAATAGAATAAAAAAGATAAACTCCTATGCATGAAAAAAAGACAGAATATACAATTAATCCTCCCCAATAATTTTTACGCTCTAAAACTTCAGTTATTTCCTTTAAGATAATTGTTATTAATTGTAGATTCATTTTTTCACCTGTTATTATCTGCAACCAAATTTAAATAAGCTTCTTCAAGGGAAGATTCAGATTTCCAAGTATCAACTATTTTTTGAGGATTTATTATTTCAAAAATGTTCAAGTCTTTTTTTGGATAAAAAGAAATTACCTGGCCATCTATTTTAATATTATATCCAAAATTTTGCAATTTTTTGGCGAATATTTGGGTATCTTCTACAGATATCAGACGTACCTGCAGTTTACGTGCTCCAAATGTGCTAAGAATATCATTCAAAGCACCATATGAGATCACTTCTCCTTTATTTAATATGGCAATGTTTGAGCAGGTTTTTTGCATTTCATCTAAGTCGTGAGAAGAAAAAAAGATAGTTTTATCATTTTGTGTTAACTCTTTCATCATTTCTCTAATTAAATACCGTGATTCTGGATCAACTCCAGAAGTTGGTTCATCTAATATTAAAATTTGAGGATCGGATACTAAAGCTCTTGCAAAAGCTAACCTTTTGCGCATACCATGTGAATATTTTTCAACTTGGACATTAGCCCATTTAGATAGGTTCATAGCGCCAATTACCTCGTTTGCAGATTTTCTTGCTCTTTGATTATTCATATTGTGCAGGTTGGCCCAAAAAAGGATATTCTGCAGCCCTGTTAATTTTTCATATAGTCCATCTATTTCTAGCATGGCCCCCACGAGATTTCTCATCTGCATTACATTATTGTTATTAATGTATGGATTTTGTTCTAATACTCTGACATCTCCTGAAGATGGTTTAATAAGACCTAAAATTAGTTTTATAGTGGTAGTTTTCCCTGAACCATTAGGACCAAGATATCCAAATATCTGTCCCTTTTTGACCTTGAATGAAATTCCATTTAGTGCTTTGAAGTCCCCATAAAGCTTATGGACATTATTCAAGCTCAGAACTATCTCTGACAATCTTTTGGGCCTCCTTTGAGATTAGTAATTAATAAAATAAGCAAACATATATATTTTATTATACTAATAAATTAAGTTAATACTAATTTTGTTCTAAAATAGATAAAACAAAAATTTAAGAACCTAATCTCAAAAATAATGTAAATTTAAAACAGTTTTAATATGTAAAATTAGTTTAAGTTTGGGATACAATTCATTTTTTCGAGATAAAGTGGTTATATTTATAATGCTTTAATTAATTAAATAAACTTATGAGAGCCAGAGCAAGAGATTTCATATACACTAAAGACAATCTATTCTTTGCCACAACTTCTTATCTGCATCCAGAAGACAGGATTCTTTCATTTTTAAGATATATCCATGATCCTAATGGTAACAGGTCCAAGAATGGCCAGAAATATTCTAAAGTGGACTCTAAACAGGCTTACGATTTTTTAGGCGGTAAGTATCCTGAATATCTTTTTGGGCCTGATGGGGACCTTAAAATGATGGGTGTCCCTTTAGATAAGGTTGAAAAGATATTAAAACCAGAAGAACGACTTAATGAAATATTGAATAACTTTGATAATGATATATTACTTAAGAAGGTTGTAAAATTGGCAGGTATTTTCCATGATCAGGCAGGTATTCCTTACTCAAAAATGGGAGTTTCTGGTTCAATTTTACCTGGCTTATATGATCCCGCTGTGTCTGATATAGATTTTGTGTTTTACGGGCTTAAAAACCACAGAAAAGCAATGGATACCTTTGGAGAAATCAAAGACAAGAGTGATTTGAAGAGTATAAGTGACGAATATTGGACGCATTTATACGAAAAGAGAATAAAAGACAATACATTAAGTTATGAAGAGTTCCAATGGTATGAAAAACGTAAAAATAACAGAGGAGTAATTGACGGTACACTTTTTGACATTCTTTCCACCCGTGATTGGGATGAAATAACAGGAAAATATGGGGAAGAAAGATATGAATCAATGGGTACTGTAAAGATCAAATGTAAAGTATCTGATGCCATGGCCGCATTTGATAACCCTGCTACCTACAAAATTGAAGATGTTAATATTTTAAAAGGCCAGGATGTCGATATAACTGAAATTGTCTCATTTACTCACACTTATTCTGGACAGGCAAAAGAGGGTGAAGAAATAATTGCAAAGGGTAAATTAGAAAAAGTTACTGATAAAAATGTGAGGTATAGGCTCGTAGTTGGTACAACTAGGGAAGCTTTAGATGAGTATATCAAACTGAGGGATAGAGTTTAGTTACTTAAAACTTTCAAATTATAACAATTGATATCTTTTACAATCATTTAAAAAATTAAAATTTTTATCTTGATAGGGAGGCGTTTGATGAAGGATATTTATAATGTTGGGCTCATTGGGTTTGGAACAATTGGAGCAGGAGTTGTAGAAACTTTTAACCGGAATCTAAACCTTATGGAGCAAAAAGTAGGTGCAAAAATAAAGCTTAAAAGAATCGTAGATCTGGATATTGAAACTGACAGAGGTGTGGCAGTAGATAAAAATGTTTTATCAACTGATATCAATGATATTCTGGAAGATCCAGAAATAGATATAGTAATAGAACTTATCGGAGGCTACGAACCTGCAAAGACGTTCATTTTAAAAGCTATGGGCCATGGAAAACACGTGGTCACAGCAAACAAAGCTTTACTTGCAAAGCACTGGGAAGAAATCTTAAAAACTGCAAATGACAACAACGTCAGGATTTGCTTTGAGGCCAGCGTCGGCGGAGGTATTCCTCTACTTGAACCATTAAATGAAAGGCTTGCAGCAAACCACATTAAATCTATTTATGGTATAATAAATGGAACTGCAAACTACATTTTAACTAAAATGACTGAAGAAGGCCTTGATTTTGATGAAGTGTTAAAAGAAGCTCAAGATAAGGGTTATGCAGAACAGGACCCTACTTTTGATATTGAGGGGCATGATACTGCTCAAAAATTGATTATACTTACTATTTTAGGCTTTGGAACATATGTTGAGCAGGATAAATTCCATGTTGAAGGTATAAGCAAAATCAAACAGGAAGATATTGAATTCATCAAAAATGAATTGGGATACTCTATAAAACTCCTTGCAATTTCAAGAATTGAGGATGGAAAACTTGAAGTGAGGGTTCACCCTACTTTAATTTCTTCAGATCACCTCATTGCATCTGTAAATGGTGTTTTCAATGGAGTGTATCTTATTGGAGATATAGTTGGGCCAGTTATGATGTATGGACCTGGTGCTGGAATGATGCCAACAGCAAGTGCTGTAGTTGGAGACTGTCTTGATATCATGGAGAATATGGAGAGGCCTAACATATACGGTCCAAAAGACACAGAAGTCCGGGAAATAAAAAATATTGAAGATATCTGTTCCAAATATTACATGCGTCTTACTGTACTTGACAAACCAGGAGTTTTACATGCAATATCTGGTATATTAAGCAGATATGATATCAGTTTAGAGTCTGTAAATCAGAGAAGGAAAAATGAAGGTAGGGAAGTCCCTATTTTCTTAATAACACATGAAGCACTTGAGAAAAATATTAGAAGCGCTGTTAAAGAAATTGATGAGCTTGATTTAGTCAAGGAAGCTACCCTCTTTATCAGGGTTTTAGAGGATTAATTCTCTAAATTTCTATTTTTTTGGAGATTAAATTGCTTGTATTTCGGTATTTTTTAATTTTTCTTTATTTTTTATTCGTTTAAAGTTTTTTGAATTTCTAAATGGATAAAATAACTTTTTTTAAGATTTAAATTACCTTATTTTGGCTAATAAAGTTGTATTTTATTTTTTAATATTATTTTTATTATTCTTAAGTAACTGTGTTAAATCATAAATGATAAAAATATAAGAACAGGGAATATCATAAGATATTACCATGTTAGAATTTGTTGGATCGTTTGGAGAAGACGGATTTGAACTCAATTTTGCAGACCTGGTTTCACCTAAAGAGTGGAAGGATGAAATAGAAGCTAAATTGGCAACCTATAAAGAAGAAGCACATGTTGTAGATAAGGGAAGATTAAATTTATTCATAGTTTTAAAATTAAACCCTTTAGATGGTGAAGAAGAGGATATTAGGTACATATCAAGACATATAAATGAATTTACTGAATTTTATCATGAAGCTATACGTGAAATTAAATAGATGCTCTTTTTAAGCTTGTTTATATTCTATTCATTCTTTTTAGATAGTTAGAATGAGGAATATGTTTTAATTTTTAATTTGTTTAAAGTTTTTCGCTCATGTTTATTATCGTGTGCATGGTTTTATTCATTAACATGTTTACTGGTTAATCTAAATTGAATTTATTTTAAAAAAATTCCATTTATTTAATCAAAAATTAATGTTAATTCAATAATATTTGCACAATACTCCAGACATGAGCGAAGTTTTTTAACAACATTTTAAGTGCTGTTTAATTTGAAATGGGGTTATATTTTGTTTATAAAAATTTTTGTATATCTCATACTATTTATACGAGTTTTATAAAAATTAATATGAAATTAATAGGGGGATTACACTTTAAAAAGTGAATATTATGGTGTTTTTTAATGATTAGCGTTTCTTCAATATCTGAATTTGTATACTGCCCTGTAAAAGCATTTTTAAACCAGACCCAAAAGGACAATATTCAAACGCGCGAAATGATACATGGAAAACTGGTACGTGAGATTAGAAGGGGTTATGAAGAGATTACAAAGCAGAACATGTGGAGCATAAAAGAAAACATTGAATTAGAATATATCTTTAGCACTATCTTTGAAGAAGTCACTCCTTTTATCAAAAAGGTCTCAAAGAAGTACTCTGATAAATATGAAATGGATTATTCAGTTTTAAAAGATATATGCAATGATTTAGAGGATGATTTAAAATTGGAATCTCAATTTTTATCTTTAAAGGTTAAAAAAATTTTGAACACCACCTCTAAAAGGGGTAATGAAATTGCAGAAATGTTTTTCCCGCAGTCCCTTTTAGAGTTTCCTTTAAAAAATGAAGAACTTAATTTAAGGGGAAAAATTGACAAAATTGAAGTAGTAAATGGTGTTTATTACCCTGTGGAAGTTAAAACTGGGATGCCTCCATCTAAAGGTGTTTGGCTGGCTGACGCGCTTCAGATTGCAGCTTATGTTGTTCTTATGGATTATGAACTTAATAAGGAAGTACTGGTCGGTTTTGTTGATTATATTAAAATATGTGAGCGGCGGCCGGTTGTGGTTAATTCAATTTTACATAATAAGCTCTTTGGAGTGCTGGATGATATGCTCACCATGTTTGAAAAGCAGGAAATTCCAGAATTCAAGTTAAACAAGAACAAATGCGAAAAATGTGAATATATGGATATTTGTGAGTATTATGGTTGAAATTCTAAAATTAAACCCTTGAAAATCTGTCAAAATTTATAATTTTGACGCGACAAACATTTTATGTTTGTCAGCTTCGATTTTGGGGCAGAAAAAATCAAAGATTTTGACAGTTTTGTAGGCATAAAAAATCAGAGATTTTTTAATGATTTGTTTAATTTCCTCGGCTCCAAACATGAAATGTTCGAGAGCCACGAAAATTGAAAATTTTCGTAGGCTTTGATTTTTGAGGATTTTGAGCGAAAGAGTTAATTTTAAATTTAAGACCGTATCATCGTCAGGACCATTTTATATTTTTCAAGTGCTGTTAGTGCATGGGGCTCGTTTGCAGGCATTATAATCATTTCGCCTGCTTCTAAGACATTTTTATTGCCTGAAATAGTGATTTCGGCTTTACCGTCTATAATTTGAACCATGGCATCAAATGGGGCTGTGTGCTCGCTTAGCCCTTCCCCTTTATCAAAAGCAAATATTGTTACTGTACCTGTGTCTTTCCTTATTATCTCACGGCTTACAACAGAACCGTTCTGGTATTCAATTAAATCTGCAGTTTTTAATACTTTTCCTTTAATATCTTCCATTTTTTACCCTCCTGAACTTAATCATAAACATGTATGATACTTACAGGGCAGAGCTCTTCTGCTTGTGTGCAGCAAGATGGGTCTTCAACTTCTATTTCTTCGGTTTCTTCTGTATTTTTCAGTGCTTTTAAATGGGAAAGCCCATCTCCAGCAAATTCAAAGAAGTCAGGACATATATCAATACAGTTTCCACAGGATATACACATCATCCTTTCCAGTTCTACCTTTGCCATTTTTTCACCTAAAATTTAATTAAAAATTTTATTTTGCACATTTAAAGCAAAATTCTGTATCTCTATTAGTTTTAAAGGTTTTACCACACTTTTTACATGTAACAGATCTGAGGGTGGATTCATTATCAACAATATCTAGAGAACAGGCACATTTCCAGCCCATTTTGCCTTTTAATTGGGCTTCAAACTCCTTGTCAATGTTTGGATCATCTGTCATTTAAATCACCTTATTAACTATTAAAACAGGTAATAAAAATATTTTTCGTATTGAATAGAACAAATTATAATGTAAAATGAAAGGTGGTATAATTACCCTAAAATCTCTTTAATGTCATTTTCAGGAGTACTAATTGGCATAATGTCGTAATTTTCAACAAGGAAATTCATAATGTCCTCATTTACCCATGCTGGAGCTATTGGGCCCAAATATATTCCTTTAATTCCAAGGTACAGTAAACTCCACAGGATCGCTGCTGCCTTCTGTTCCATCCAGCTTAAAACAATTGTAAGCGGAAGTTCGTTCACTTCAAGCCCGAAAAGGTCTGAAAGTGCAGTTACAATGTCAATACCGACTATTGCATCATTACATTGCCCTATATCTATTAAACGTGGAATTCCTTCAATATCTCCGAGAGGCAGCTGGTTCATTCTGAATTTACCGCAGGCAAGGGTTAAAACAACTGTGTCCTCAGGTAATTTCTGCACAAATTCGGTATAATATGGTGATTTTGCAAGTGGAGCGTCACATCCTCCAACCAGGAAGAACCTCCTTATTTTTCCTGCTTCTACAAGTTCTTTAATCTTCGGTGCGAGTGAAAGGACTGTTGAAGCTCCAAATCCGGTTGAATAAATTGTGTCTCCTGGTTCTTCTGGGAGTTCAGGTAAGGATTTGGCTTTTTCAATAAGTGACGAGAAATCGTAACCATCAATATGCTGCACGCCAGTTAATCTGGCAACTCCTGTAGTAAACATCCTGTCTCTATAATCATCTCTTGGAGGCAGTACGCAGTTTGATGTTCCAAGGATTGCGACAGGATATTTTGAAAATACTTCCCTCTGGTCAAACCAGGATTTACCAAGTTGACCTGCAAGGTGTTTATATTTCCTCAATTTAGGGTATCCATGTGCTGGAAGGAGTTCTGAATGTGTATAAACGTTTATTCCAGTTCCTTCAGTCTGTTTTAACACTTCTTCTAATGCTTTAAGGTTGTGGCCGGTTGCAACTATCCCTCGACCTTTTTTTGTTCCGGTACTAACCTGAACTGGGGTTGGTTCTCCATAAGTTTCGATTAATGCAGTTTTAAGAAGCCGCATTGTTTTAATATTCATTTTTCCTGCTTCAAGGGCCAGATTTATTAGCTCTGGAACGTCAATATTGACATTGGTAAGAGTTGAGTAAAAACCTCTTTCCATGAATGCATCTACTTCAGGGTCTGTGTATCCAAGTTCTCTTGCATGGTATAGATAGGCAGATATTCCTTTGATTGCAAATAATAAGTTATCTTGGAGCCTTGCAGCTGTAGCGCTTTTTCCACACACTCCTTGTATGGTACAGCCGGTTCCTCTTGCTGTTTGGGAGCATTGATAGCAGAACATTTCCTGTTCTTCTTTCTTAACTTCTTTCTCTTTTTCTTCTTCCATTGCTTCAAACTGATCCTTTCCCACCCCACATACTGGACATATCCAATCATCAGGTAGGTCATCAAAAGCAGTTCCTGGGCCTATTCCATTATCTGGATCTCCTTTTTCAGGGTCATATACATATTCACATGCTAAACAGCGGTATTTTTTCATTTATATTACCTCCCATATTATTTTATATGTAAATTTTATAGTATGGTAAGAAGTAGGGATTTTACTGAGCTATATATCATTTTTATTGGATAAAAATGATATAAAATGCTTTAATGTTTATTTAGATTGTTAAAATCATCTTTTCAATATAATTTTTGTTTTTAGTTGTATTTAGAATTTTTGATAAAGTATTAATCAGATGGTATGCTTTAAATAATAATATAATTTATAAAATAAGTATTAAATTTAAATCATTTGAGGATCAAATAGAATAGTGGTGGTAATATGGAACTGGATGAAAATGCATTAAAACTGATAAAAAAATGCGAAGATAAGGAAGTAGATACGAGCGTTATGGGCGCTTGCACGGTCCTTTTAGAAGAAATGGATAGGGGAGAGATAGATTTAGGTGAAGACAAACCAGATGAATCATATATTCAGATGGCTCAAAATATTGCACCTGAAGATGTACCAAAAGTACTTAAAATGGCATTCAAAATCAAAGAACGACCAAATGTAAGTCCTGAGATGAAAATTGCTGCAAACAGGTTAATTAGGGCTATAGAGCAGTTTTAACTCTATTTTTTAGTCTCTTTAATTGATAGTAACTGTAGATCATGCAGTGTAAAGAATTGCACATTGACAAAATGCTTGAGAAACTGATTGGAAAATGTGGAGATAAATAAATAGATGTATGTATTATTGTGCGTTTAGTAGTTCTTTTGAAGAAATTGATAAAATAAATTTCGATGATATTGTGCAGGGGTCTTAGCAGAAATGGTTCATAATATTAAACCTCAAGATGTCTCCTCAAATTAGTTATAATGACATTTAAAATTAAAGAATAAAATTGGGCCTTAAAATAGTGGCTAATAGGTTATTTGGGGAAACACTAAAATCTAATTACTATTTATTTTAAATTAAGGAAGTGATAATATGAAAAAGGTACCTCTTGATGAAAATGCTAAAAGCTTAATAAAAAAATGTGAAGATAACGAAGTAGATACAAGCACAATGGGTGCATGTCAGGTCCTTTTAGAAGAAATGGATCGTGGAAATGTGGTGCTCAAAGACGAGCCTGGAGAGTCATATATTCAGATGGCTCAAAATATTAAGAAGGAAGATGTACCTCAGGTTCTTAGAATTGCATTTATAGTAAGGGACAGTGGAGATATAACTGATACTGATGTAAAAAATGCAGCAGCAAGATTAATACGAGCAATAGAAATGTTTTAATGGGATAAAATTTAATAATTCTCTTTTTTTTGGGATATATCTTGTAAAAACTATTTTTTTCCTTTAATTTGGATAAATTAACTTTCTGTGAAGGCTAAATTTGGATAAAATCGTTATTAGTATTATTCAATTGCATTGTATGTAATAAATATCTATAAATCCAGTTATAACACAATATATATAATTGGTGATAAAAAATGGATTCCAAATCTGTTGAACTTGTGAAAAAATGCCAAGAAAGTGCCGGAAGTGGAGATGTAATGGGCGCATGCAAAGTCATGCTGGAACTGATAGATAAAGAAAAAATTAAAGTAGATACAGATAGGGATCAATCATATCTTGAAATGGCTGAAAATCTTAAACCTGATGATGTAAGTAAAGTCCTTAAAATGGCACTTGAAATACGAGAAAGTGGAGATATTAAAGATACGGAGCTCAAAAACGCTGCTAGCATACTGATCAGGGCAATAGAGATGAGCTAATCATTTTTTAAAATTTTTTTCCTTTAACTCTTTTTATATTAAAAACTGCAGTATCTGCAACAGCCATAACTGCCATAACGCCTGCTTGAACAGGGTCTGTTACCACTAAATCTGCATTTTTTGCAACACTTCCAGGCATATTAAGGCTTATTACAATTACGCCGTGATCTTCTTTAATTTCTGCAACTGCATCTGAAATTTTACCACCCATAAGCGATCCTGCTAGAACCAGTGCTTCTACCCTTGGAAGTCTTCCTGCCGCATACACTGCATCTGCAAGCTCTTCTTCTCCTACAAGTGGTATTGTATCGATACTAATGCGTTCACCCCTTATATTATGCCGATCTGCTTCGGTTATGGCTCCTTGGGCAACCTGAGCAACCTGGGCTCCTCCTCCAATTATTATGATTCTTTTTCCGTATATTTCAGTTAATGAAGGATGAATTTCAATGTGATCAACGGCTTCAAACTTCAAAATATTTTTTTTAAGTTCTTTCCTGTTCTTAACGTCTTCTAGTTCCATATATACTGAAGCAGATTCGTCTTTTTCTACAAAAAGGTGAGTATATATAATATTTATCCCGCATTTTGCCATTAAATCTGTAATGTCCCTCAAAACACCGGGTTTATTTACAGATTTTATTGTAATTGCAATCTTTTCCATTTGAATCACATAATAATGATGAATTTGTAATAAATAATTAAATTATTAGTTATAGTCTTGTTTTAAACGTGATTAAATCTATTTAACTAATTATATAAATTTTATAGGTTAATAATCATCTTGTTCACTAAAATACTGAATTTTAAACTAATTTTTTAAATGTAAAAAGTGTAATTTTTCAATTAATATTGAATTCTATCATTTATAAGTTAATAAATTACCCATGTTCTCTTTAGTCAGCACTAAATTTCTATAATTTCTGGCACTCTGGGCAGATATAAGAAGACGTACTTCCTGTTTTTATTTTTTCAATGATTTTGCCACAATCTGGACATTTTTCTCCTTCTTTGTATGCTACTAAAAAGTAATCTTTACTGAATTCTCCATTTTTCCCGTAAAAATCTTTTTCATATGCCAGCCCTTTTTTATCAAGTGCATATTTGAGATTTTCTACCATAATTTGGAATAAATTATCAATTTGAGATGATTCTAAAGAATTAGCTGGTTTTTTGGGATGGAGTTTTGCCTTAAAAAGGATATCATGAATGTAGACGTTTCCAATACCTCCAACCTTTTTTTGATTCAAAATTATATTTTTAATCATGGCACGGCCATTGCAGATTTTTTTAAAGTAATCAAGAGTAAAATCAGGATCTAACGGGGAAATTGCTATATCTTTAGTTGGCTTATGATCTGAAAGTTCATTTCTTGAAACTAGATCTACATGTCCAAACCACCAGAACTTGCATGTAAACCTTGAATTATCTGTAAAATTAAAGCGGCACTGGTATTCTCCTGCGGAACATTCATCAAAATTATGATATATGATGTCTGCTCCCATTCCAAGGTTCAATAAAAGATGGTAGCTGTCTGTAAGTTCAAAAAAGATCCATTTTCCTTTATTATATACTTTTTTAATAGTTTTACCAGCTATTCTCTCTTTAAAACTGTCAACGTCTATGTTCAGGCATTTTTCCTGTATTACATCAACTGATTTAATTTCTTTGAATTTCAGCTCATCATTCATCTGCCTGCTTAAAACCACAAGTTCGGGTAGTTCTGCCATTTTAATTCCTCATTTAATTTTGATGTAATTTTCATTTTTCTGGTGGAAAATACAGTTCAACAGTTTTCGCAACGTTTTCAAGCCATAAATGCCGTTTTTTTAGGCTGCTTGTAACAACAACTTGATACATTTCCCTGTAAAAGTTTTTAACTCCGCATAGATCGAATATGCAGTTTTTCCAGATGTTTTCGAGTGGATCACCAAATATTTCCCTTTCCCTTATCTCGGGTGTATTGGACGTGTTAAATACAAGGGCGGTTTCAGCTTTTAACAGGCCGTTGGGAACTCCTTCTCCATCATCACCTTCTAAAAACTCATAGGCCACACCTGCACGTATGATCCGATCTACATAACCTTTTAAAATAGCTGGAGGCTGCCCCCACCAGTTGGGGTGGATAATAATTATTCCATCTGCATCTTTAATCTCCCTGCAGTGTTTTTCAATAAGAGGATCTAATTCTGCTTCTTTAGGGATTTCTTCACCTGAAAGTAATGGATCAAATTTTTCAGCATACAGGTCATGGTATATAACTTCATGACCATTTTCACGCAGTTTGGATACAGCTGTATCTGCAATGACATGATTAAAACTTCCTTTGGTCGGATGACCTAAAATTACTATTATATTCATTTAATCACTTCAGTATCCTGATTTTTTCCCGGTTAAACTCTCTACCTCAACCTTAATTACAGTGGTTTTATCAAGAGTTGATTTTGAATATTCAAATGTTTCATTTGGTTTGTTACTGTATTTTTGCATTATAATATTTAATGTATCTTCTTTTTCACCATTATCTTCTATAAAATGAGTCTTTCCAAAACCAATTACGCTGTAATATTTTATTCCCCCAGTTACAGGCATTATCTGCAGTTACAATTTCTGTTTCAATATCTGCTTCAAAGCAGACATGCGAAAAATTTCGATTCACTCGAAAATTGAAGATTTTCGGGCAGGTAAAATAAAAAACTTGCAAAACTTTCAGGTTTGCGCTCCAAAAATTCATAGAATTTTTGAGAGTTTTGCAGACGTGAAAGAAATATTTTATTAGATTCAGGCGATCTTATACAAGAATTAGTAAATTATAAAGTGAATTTTGTTTTAAATGGACATAAGCATGTTCATAATACTGGGATAATGGAAAATATGGTATTATTGAATTCAGGGACAGCAACTACTGGAAAATTACGCGGTGATACATGTCCCTGTTATAATCAGTGATGAAGGGGTGGATGTATATCTGGTAATGACTGAAAAGGGGCAAAAACAGCATTTAGCTAAATATTCAGTTGAATTAAAAGATGAAGAATTTACAATCTGTTCCCATAAACATAAATCAGGCTAATTTATTTGGAATTCATCTTTAAAATATTAATTTGTTCTGATAATGTTAACAGATTGTTGGTTAATTTTTCAATCTTTTCTGCAACACTTAATTCGGTTATTTCTTCAAGATGAGGTTCGTAGGCGGTAGTATATACTTTTAACTGGTCATTTGTGTGATTTTCCCTATTATATTTACTTATTTGTTCTAATCCAAGTTGGAGTTCCTCATATGCCTTTAATTCCCCTAATATATCATTCCTTTTACTATTTAATTGGTTTATATCCATTATTTTGTTCCCTCCTAAACTTATTTTAGATGAATATGTCCCCATTGATTTTTTTCCTATTTTCGTGTCAATAATCAATTTTAGAATCAATTTTCAAATTTTACAGTTTTAATGAGGTATATCTAAAAATATTAAAAAAAACTACCTGATTACTATTATGTATCTTTTTATGTAAATATGTTTCCACTGACAATCTGGTAAATCCCTAAAATTGAGGATATTCAAATAATTTAAAGAGATTTATTCAATTTATTTCGTATATTTGGCATATTTATGGCTTTATTTTTGTATATAAAAATATTTAAACTTAAAAATAGGATTATAACTAATATTACTAATTTTTAGGCTAATTTAACTCTATTTATTCATTTTTTTATAGGTTCAACTGTGATGTACTAACGTTCGTTCGCTAGCTTTATATAGTAGAATATGTACATAATATATTCAAGAAACTAACGAACGTTAGTTAAATGGAAGGGAATTATTATGAAAAATCAAGCTAATGACTCAAAAACTGAAAAAAAATCAACTAAAGAAAAAATATTTGATGTATCCCTTGATCTTTTCTCACAAAAAGGTTTTGACGGGGTTTCAGTTCGTGAAATTGCAAGAGAAGTTGGAATAAGGGAAAGTTCAATATACAACCATTACAGAAACAAAGAAGCAATAATGGATGCTATCATTGACTATTTTATGTCTGAACTTCAGCAGAGCGGTCCACCTGAAGAAGTGGGGGAGTTATTAATGGATCAAGGTCCTGAAGTGTTTTTTGAGGTGGGGGCCAGAATGTATATAGAACAGGTTAATACTCCTAAAATGGAAAAAATCTGGCGTTTAGTTTCTGTTGAGATGTATCATAATGAAAAAATAAGGAATTTCTACAAAAAAGAACTTTTAGAAGGACCAATAAATATTTGGGAAGCCACATTCACTAAAATGATAGAAAAAAGACTTATAAAACCAGTTAATCCTAGAACACTGGCATATGAATATTTTTCATTTGCAATATATCTCTTCTTTGAGTATTTTGTCTTAAAATATGATGAAGACTTTGATTCATTTATGGATCTAGCTTTAGAAAAGATGAATAACCATACAAAATTCCTTTTGAAAGCTATAAAAGTTTAATCATTTATTATTGCAACTATGCTGCGAGTTTATGTTAACCTATTTATATTTGTTGAACAATTTTAAAAATAACGATATCAGGAATAATCATGAAGAAAAATCTTAAAGTCCTTTTACTTGGATACAACGGTGCCAATAACACGGGATCTGAAGCAAGGTTACTTGCTATAATAGAAGATATAAGGGCAATTCTGGGTAATGAAGCCCTTATTACTATTCCAACATTAAATAAAGAAAATTTAGAACGTTACCTTAAAGAGGACAAGTTTTTGAAGGTTGCTCCAATATCTTCGATTTTCTTTTTTGATATAAGAAAACTGGTTAAAGAACATGATGTTCTTTTGCTAGTTGAGGGAAGCTGCTACATGGATACCTGGACTTCAGCACTTTTATGGGCTTTTTTATGGGCTACTAAATGTGCAAAAGATTTTAAAAAGCCAAGTATTGCATATGCAGTGGATGTAGGTCATTTATCTTCTTTTAACAGGTGGTTAGTTAAACGAGAAGCCAGCAAAACTGATCTGATTTTAACTAGGACTGAATCCGCAGCCCAGGAACTCCAAAAAATAGGGGTTAAAGCTCCTATCCAGACAACGGCCGATTGTGCATTTACATTCAAAACTGAAAAAGATGATGATGAAATTTTAAAGGAAATATGGCCCGAATCAGATTCTGGAGTCGTGGGTCTGGCACCAATTGATTTTTATTTGTGGCCAGTGGTGATGCGGCCATGGGGCAAAAAGGAGAACCTGTATAAATGGCCTTACTATTATTCACGTTCAAAATCGAGAGTTGATGGAAGCGAACGATTAGCTCTTAAATGGGCTGAAGAAGCGGACCGTATAATTGAAAAACGTGGTAAAAGGGTAGCATTAATTTGTATGGAAGAACTGGATGAACCGCTGGCTGTATGTATAAAGAACAAAATGAAGAAGCCGGAAATGGTAAAAATATTTTCATCAAGAAAGTACAATGCATCTACAATGACAAGTATCCTCAGAAGTCTTGAACTTCTTGTAACTTCTCGTTATCATGCAGGTGTCTTATCGCTTGAAGCTCAGGTTCTGCAGATAGCTATAGGGCATGACACTCGTCTTAGGGGATTTTATAAAGAATTGGGGTTAGAAAATTATTTATTAGATTACATGTCGTCTGAAATCTGGTATAAATTAGAGGAAAAAGTTAATGAACTGCTTGAGAATCCTGAAGCACAACAGAAACTACTGAAAGATGGATTTATTCAGCACATTGGCCGTGCTCGTAAAAATCCAGAAATTCTTAAGGGTTTTCTCCAAGAGAGAGGGTGGAAGGTGAAAACATGAATAAAGTTGTACTTTTAACAGGGGCAAATGGGTTTTTAGGTACTCAAGTTGCTCTAAGACTTCTCAGGAGTTATAACTATAAAATTATAGCTTTAATAAGGGGCAATGATAAACAACATGCTACAAACAGGCTTTCTCGAGCATGGTGGGAATTTCCAGAACTTTTAGATGAATTAGGTAATAGGATTCATGTATTAAATGGAGATATTACCAGAACTGAATTAGGAATAGAAAAGCAGGAATATAAAAGCCTGATTCAAACGGTTACCCATATAATTCACACTGCTGCAGACTGGAAATTAAAATCTTCCCTTGAGGAACTCCAGAAAATCAACGTGCATGGAACTGAAAATATACTGAAATTAGCTCAGCTAGCTCATGAAGACCATGGATTAGAAAGATTTTCTCATGTATCTACAGCTTATGTTGCAGGTGGAAAAAAAGGCGTTGTATCTGAAGATTCTTTGACCTCAAAATATGGGTTTTTAAGTGATTATGAAAAGACCAAGTTTGAAAGTGAGGTCCTTGTGAGAAAATCTGGATTTGATGTATCTATCTTTCGTCCAAGCATGATTGTAGGTGATTCTTCTACAGGATACATTAAAACATTTAATACGGTATATGTACCTCTCAGGCTTTATTTAAGCAGAAAATTAAAAATAATCCCTGTTTCCAGATCAATGAAAATAAATTTAGTGCCTGTAGATTACGTTGCAGATTCAATTGTAAAGCTTACTTTTGATCGGGAGGCCGTAAATAAGACTTTTCACTTAACTGCACCTGTTGAATCGCTCCCTACCCTTGAAGAACTTATTGAATTTGTAAGGAAATGGAGTGATGAGAATATGGATATTAAGCTTAGTACTCCAATTTACATGCCATTAAATGTTTCATTACTCCAAAAAATCTCATCTCATGGCTATTTATTTGGAAAAGGAACAGATAAATTACTTGAAACAGTAAATACTCTTTCTCCTTATTTTAATGAAAATAGAGAATACTTGAGAGATAATGCTGGGGAAATACTGGGGCCATATAGATATAAATGGCAGAATTTCCTACCTAAACTCATTGAATTCGCTGTTTATCATGGTTTCTTACATAGATCTGATCGTACAGTTCATGAACAGGTTTTATTCAGACTTCAAAGGAGCAGCAGGCCTGTTAAATATTATGACATCGTTAAAGGTGAAATTAAAGAATCCAGTGCAACTGACATTTATCAAAACATACTATCTGCTTCAAAAGCCCTTCAGAGCATGGGAATTAACAAGGGAGATAAAGTAGCAGTGGCTGGTTATAACAGTACAAAGTATCTCATATTAGATATTGCAATTGGCATTATAGGCGCAGTAAGCGTACCTATTTATTATACGAGCCCTTTAAATGAAATTAAGGAAATACTGGACGACAGCAGTGCAAGAATTCTTTTTGCAGGCACTCCTCAAATTTTAAATGATTTAAATGAATTTGATTCTCACATTTCAGTTGTTTCACTATGCAAACAAAGTGTTGATAGGGATTTGGAGGTTATTTCATGGGAAGACTTCCTTAAAAAAGGAGAAGAAGTAAATAAAGTGATTGATGTTCATTTAAACTTTGATGACACTGCCACTATACGTTATACTTCCGGAACAACTGGAAAACCTAGGGGAGTTATGTTTACTCATGGGAACCTCCGTTGGATGGCAGAATTCATAGCTTCTATGCCTCCTTGGAAGGATAGAACCTCTGAAATATCTTACCTTTCGTTTCTTCCAATGAACCATGTGGTGGAAGGAATTATGGGAACTTATGCTCCTTATTATGCTCCTGCATCTTTAAACCTTTATTTTCTGGAGAATTTTCATGATCTTGAAGAATCTCTTCAGAAAGTGAGACCCAATGTATTCTTTTCAGTGCCGCGTTTCTATGAAAAGGTATGGTGCAGTGTATTGGAATCCAGAATAGGGCAAATTTACATTAGTTCTTCTGGAATCTTGAAGACAGTTCTGGGAAAATTAATTAAGAGGGAAATTCTTAAAAAGGCAGGCCTCGACAGGTGTGCTCAATTAATCGTTGGTTCTGCACCTGTAAGTGATGAACTACTCAAATACTATCATGAACTTGGTATTGAAGTTCATAATGCCTATGGATTAACTGAAGCGCCGCTTATAACCATTAATAGAATTGGAAAAAATAGAATAGGGACAGTAGGTGAACCTCTCCCTGATACCTATATTAAAATAGATGGAGACGGTGAAATACTTATAAACGGGCCACAGGTAATGTCAGGCTATTTTAAAGATGATTCAGATTCTTTAGAGGATGGATGGCTCCATACTGGTGATCTGGGATATGAAACCCCTGAAGACAGTCTTGTAATTACCGGCCGTAGAAAGGAGGTCCTGGTTAATTCTTATGGGAAAACGATAAGCCCCCTCAAAATAGAAGTGATGCTTAAAAATATCTCTGGAATCGAAGAGGCTATGGTAATTGGTGACGGAAAGCCTTACTGCAGCGCTTTTTTATGGGCAGAGTCAAATCTTGAAGGAATCGATGAAGCTATCGGTGAAATAAATACTCAACTTTCTCGTCCAGAAGAAATTAAAAAATGGGTTGTTTTAAATAATGATCTTTCAATAGGTACTGATTTAACTGCAAACCTCAAACTTAAAAGAAAATCTATTTCAAAGCGTTATGAAGACATTATTAATTTTATTTATGGATCTGGAGCTAAACCTGACAGTATATTACACTTTGGCAGCATTGAGGTGGATTCATGAGCATTCGGCTAAAACTTGCCTCAATTTGGCTTCCAGATTTCATTTTAAAGAGAGAACTGGACAATGTATCTCGAAAAACGATAACTGGGCTTGATGATCTTTTAAAAGAGCATGCATCTCTAAAAATGGAAACAGTAACTTTAAATGGAAAACTTGAACAGAGAAGATCTTCAATGGCCACGGCACATAATGAACGTGTTAAAATATTGATTCAGGAGTTAGGGTATCAAAAAGCTGTTAAACTTGGAAGAAGTGCCATGTTTGAAATTGGCTGTAAGCTAGGAAAAGAGGCCCGCCGAAAACTGGGAGTGGGAAATAATTTTAATGATCTTGAAACTGCAGCGGGAATACTTTACAAGATACTGGGGATAGAATTTAAAATAGAAAATAAGGATGGAAATATGGTAATGGTAGTAAACAGATGTTTTTTATCTAAATATTATTCTCCTGAGTCCTGCATGATTTTAAGCGCTGCAGATGAAGGGGTAGTATGTGGTTTAAATGAAAATATAGGTATGCAGTTTAAAGAAAGAATTACTGAGGGTGCACCTGAGTGTATAGCTTGTATAAATGAGGTAAAACTATGAGGGCAATAGTGGTAGGAACTGGAGCTGGAGGGGCGACAGCGGCGCGTGAATTAGCGAATGCTGGATTTGAAGTAATAATTCTGGAAGCAGGAAAAGAATTTAAACCTTTCAGACGGCTTTTACAGGTAGCAGGTCCTCTTAGGAGAACCGGCCTTTTAGGAAATGAAAAAACAATCACGAGAATGTTTCCACCTATGGACACTATGCGTTCATCGGATGATCTGGTACTTGTTAGGGGTATGACCACTGGTGGTTCTACTGTACTTTCATGCGGTAACATAGTACGTGCAGACCACGGTTTAAAAGAAATAGGCTTAGATCTTACCCCTGAATTTGAAAAAATTGAAAAAGATATTGGCGTAACTGAATTTCCCCGAGAAAGGTGGCAGCCTGTAACAGAAAAGATGTTTGAAGCCGCTCAAAAACTTGGATTAGAACCAAAGGTAACTCCTAAAGCTGTTGATTCAATTAAATGTGTATCATGCGGATTATGCGAACTTGGGTGTACTACCGACGCGCGGTGGGATTCTCGAAGGTTTTTAAGTGATGCAGTTGATGCAGGCGCTAAGTTATATACTTCGTCGCCAGTTGAAAAAGTTATAATAGAAAAAGGTCATGCTAAAGGAGTCATAGTAGGATCAAAGACTATCCATGCAGATATTGTGGTTTTAGCTGCAGGTGGAATTGGAACTGCACAGATGTTAAAAGCTTCAGGCCTGCCTGCTAAAGATAATTTATGGGTTGATATCGTCCTTACATTGGGAGGAGTTCTTAAAGGGGCAAATCAGATTAAAGAACCACCTATGGCGTGGTATACAAAGCATGAAGATTATATTCTCTCTCCTTATTTAGATATCCTTTCCCACTGGTTCCATAAACCATGGAGAAATGTATCTATAGAAGATAGAGTTGGCGTAATGGTAAAACTTGCAGATATAGAAGAGGGGGCAGTTTTTGCAGATGGAAAAGTGCAGAAAACTATAAAAAAAGAGGATTATACCCGTCTTGATGATGCGATTGGAGAAGCTAAAAAAATTATGGAATATGCAGGTGTTTCAGGCCCCTATATTAATGGTGTGCATAATGGGGGGCATTTAGGAGGTACAGTACCACTTACTAAAGATGATGTTGATTCAATGAAGCCTTCATGGCTGCCAAAAGGTTTGTGGGTAGCTGACTTATCACTGGCACCTCGTTCGCAGGGTTTACCTACAATATTACTTGCTTCAGCCATGGCACGTAGGGTGGCAGGAAAGATATCTGAAGAATATAGGACAAATGAAATAACATTGTAACATAATTATAGAATGGAAGGCGGTTAAATGAAGATATTGGCAATAATGGGGAGCCCTCGGAATAAAGGAAATACTTATAAAGTTACTCGAGGAGTTGAAGAAAGAATGAAACAGTTGGGCAATGTTGAGTTTGAATATTTATTTTTAAAAGACGCAGATTTGAAGATGTGCAGGGGGTGTTTTAACTGCGTTAAGAATGGTGAGGAATTGTGCCCTATAAAAGATAGTCGGGCAGAAATTGAAAATAAAATGTTTGAGGCGGATGGTGTAATACTCGCGTCCCCTGTATACTGTGAAAATGTAAGCGGGCTTATGAAGAACTTCATTGACAGGTTTTCATTTGTATTCCACAGGCCTAGATTTTTTGATCAAAAACTCATGGTTTTAGCAACCAGTGCAGGTGGAGGACTAAAAGAGACCATTGATTATCTTAAAAAGCTTCAAATCTGGGGATTTGGAACTCCTGTTGAGCTTAGTGTGATAACACCACCGTGGCCTCAGTCTGATGCTCTTCAGAAAAAGAATGAGAAAAACATAAACAATGCAGCTGAAGAGTTTTACCAGAAACTTCAGGAAGGAAGGCAGCCCCCTAATTTCATGCAGTACATGCACTTTAGATTCTTAAAGGAAACTTCTAAATTGGGATATCTTCCAGCAGATCTTGAATTTTATAAAGATAAGGGCGAATTTTTTTATGATACTAGTGTAAGTCCTTTAAAAAAGATATTTGCACCATTAATCATGAAATTTGCATTTTTCATGATGAGGGACATGGAGCCAAAGAGTTAGAAAATTAAATTTAAATTCTTTTTTTATTGTCAGCAAATTATTTGATTAATAACAATCATATTATATGTTATGAAGGAGATCTATACGGAGATCGAAATAAACGCTCCTGTAAGTATTGTCTGGAGTATTCTCACAGACTTCGATGATTTTTCGAGATGGAACCCATTTATCAGGAAAATATCTGGAAAACTGCAGGAAGGGGCGCAAATTGAGGTTTTTATAATCCTTCCTAATTCAAATGGGATGAAATTCAGGCCTAAAATATTAACTTATGATCCAGAAAAAGAATTAAGGTGGTTGGGGAATTTTTGGATTCCAAAACTGTTTGACGGTGAGCATAGTTTAGTTATTAATGAAATAAGTGAAAATAAAGTGTTATTTATACAAAAAGAAAGGTTCAGCGGCTTGTTTGTTCCATTTTTCTCTGGAACACTAAAAGATACAGAATCTAGTTTTGAAATGATGAATCATGCTCTAAAAGAGGAAGCGGAGAATAGATATAATAATCAAGTTAATTAATGATTATAATTTTAAATATAAATTTAAAATAGGTAAATTCTTTAATTGCAGCTATATCCTCAGTTTGTTTATTCTGTTAGTAATTTTTAAATAATTCAATTAACTATATAATCTTGTTTTAAAATTTAATATAATATTAAAGGGGTTTTTATATGTCTGCAAATCCAAACGAAGCGTATCTGGAAGCTATAACAATGACACTTGCATATTTAGAGAAAAAAGAAGATTGTGATGAGAAGTTAGTGGAAGAACTTAAAAAAGAAAGGGAAAGGATTTTAATAGAGCTGAATGTTCATTCTATTAATTGATGGTAGAACACTCTCTCAAGAAGCATATTTTGATTTTTTTATTTTGGTTTAAGTTGAGATCCTTTTGAAATAATTTTCTTAAATAATATATATTCTTTAAATTTAGATCTATTCACAAAAATCAGACATTTCATTCATATCATAAAATATATTGCAGAAAAATTTACAAGATGATTTTAATTCTTTTTTACCTTCCACAGTTAAAGAATAATTTTTATTTTCATCAATTTCAATCAGGCCTTTCTTTTTCAATTCCTTAAGTGCAGGGTATATAGTGCCGGGACTTGGCTTTGTACCTCTCCGTTTTTCTAATTCTCTGCCGATTTGGGCCCCGTTCATGCTATTTTTACCTATAATCCACAGTATCAGGTATGTTAAATAGCCCTTCATTTCACAGCATTTCATACTGCTATATTTGGCGTCCAGTTAAATAATTTTTTCTATGTATCGTATATTCGATATTGGTAAACCGATAATTATAAGTGGTGGCATGCGATATTATTAATAACATTAGAAAATTTGGAGCATAATACGATGGAAAATGATAGATACAAAAGAGGATGGTCAAAATTAGAAGAAGTTGATGGGAATGCAGGAGAAGTTGTATTAGAAAGTTTAAAAGATATTGCTCCTGATTTAGGTAAATATATTATCGAATATGGGTTTGGAGATATTTATTCTAGAGACGGCACTGATTTAAGGCAAAAAGAGATTGCAGTTGTAGCCGCCTTAACTGCAATGGGAAATGCTGCACCTCAATTAAAAGTCCATATTAATGGATCACTAAATGTAGGATGTTCTGTAGATGAAATCGTAGAGGTTATAATACAAATGTCAAGTTACAGCGGGTTTCCAAGCTCATTAAATGCAGTTACTGTGTTGAAGGAAGTTGTAAAGGATCGAAACATAACTATAACTCCTGTTAAGAAGGATAAAAGTGAAGATAGATTTTCTACTGGATCTGAAGAGTTATCTAAGTTAAAAAGTGATCAGGTGCAGATATTGAAGGATAACCTGGATGATATTGCTCCAGATATGGTTGAATATATCGTTGCGTATGGTTATGGAGATATTTACAGCAGAAAAAGTTTAGATGTTAAGATGAGGCAAATTGCCACAATTGCTGCACTTACGGCTATGGGTACAGCTGAACCTCAGCTTGCTTTTCATATTGGTGCCGGATTAAATGTTGGATTAACAAAAGAAGAAATAATTGAAACCATAGTGCTTATGAATATTTATGCTGGATTTCCTGCATCATTAAATGGCATTGCTGTGGCAAAAAAAGTGTTTACAGATCTTTAGATGGTTCAATATATTGGGGTGTCTGTTAACTGAGTATAATTTTTATTGTACGTGTATTGAATTTTGAGTTTCAATATACTTGTGACTTTGTTTTTAAACCATAGGAGCAATTCCATTTAAGCTTCTTAAAGTATATTTTTATAAAAATTTTTTAATTATCGTATAACCGATAATTATAAATACTATCTATCGGATAACCAATACTACATAAAAAGAAGAGGAGGTGAAATCCATGCTAGTGGAATTTGATTTACCACACTGGTGCTGCGGCCCTAAAGGATGTCAGCTAGAAATAGAATACGGTGAAATGATTGATGCAGAATAATGAAAAAGGGAGGTAAACCATTCAGTATGCTGCTCAATTATTATCTTGTACACTACAAATCCTAAAATTCTCGAATCACAGAGTTTTTAGGGTTAAATTTTAATTTTATGGTGATGATAATATGAAAAGAAGTAGATACGCAACTCCAATTTTTATAATTGGAACTCATGATGAAGAAGGTAATCCAAATGCTATAAATGCTATATTAAGGGAGATGTCATGTTCTGATCCTCAGCATATTTCAATTTCTATAAAAGAAACTACCAGTACACATAAAAATATTCTATATAATGAAGCTTTTACTGTAAATATCCCATCTCAGACTTATATTGATGAAATAGATGATTTAAAAATAGAATGTGGAAAACATGAAGATAAATTTACCTCAAGTGGATTAACTCCTGTTAAAAGTGAACTTGTAGATGCCCCATATGTCATGGAGTTTCCCCTAGCTTTAGAATGTAAACTTGTTAATGCAACTGAAATGGGATTATGCACCAGTTTTACAGGTGAAATTCTGGATGCGAAATGGATAGAGAGTTCATGTTGAACTTATCTTTATTTAAAAATTGATTTTAAAACCTTTAAACATGTTTTATTCATTTAATAATTATTATTTTAAAATAATAGGATTTTATATGGGTTAAAAAGCAAATTAAATGGTATAGTAACTAAAGTATGGGTAGTGATAAATTGAACGAAGTTTTAAAAAATATTAAAAGCAGAAGGAGCATTAGAAAATACCGCGGCGAACAAATTAAAGATGAAGAACTTGATATGATACTCGAAGCGGCCGTATATGCTCCAACGGGACATAACGATCAGCCATGGCACTTCACGGTTATACAGAATAAAGAACTAATTGATGAAATGAGTGCAGAATCTAAAAAGTTAATGGCAGAATCATCAGTTGGCTGGATGGTTAATATGGGAAAATCCGAGCATTTACATCTTTTTTACAATGCTCCAACTGTAGTGGTGGTTTCTGGGAAAAAAGATGCAATATCCCCACTTGTCGACTGCTGTGCAGCCATTCAAAACATGTTAATTGCTGCAGAAAGTCTGAATATTGGTTCCTGCTGGATTGGTCTTGTTAAATTTTTCTTTGAAAGTGAGGAAAATGTTGCAAAATTTAACCTGCCTGAAGATTATGAACCTTATTATGCGGTCTGTTTAGGATACAAGGACTCCTCTAATAATAGAGCGCCTGAAAGAAATAAAAACGTTGTAAATTACATAAAGTAATTCTTTTCGCTTAGAAAAAGTAAAAATATATGAATGGAATAATTCCTATTTCCGCTTAAAAAAAGCAAAACACGTGAATTATATGGAATAAATTTATTTATGCTCTTAAAAATCATAAATTATAATGAGATGATATGAAATAATTTAACTGATTAAATATTTCAGCAACTTGACTACGGAGGAAATTAGATGATTTTTTATTTTTCAGGCACTGGAAACTCACTATACGCTGCCCAAAAGCTGCATGAATCTGGTGAAGGGGAACTTATTGATATGGCTGGTGCATTAAATGAAAAACACTTTAAATATAAAGTACCTGAGGGTGAAAAAGTGGGTATAGTGTTTCCAGTTTATTTTTATGGGCTGCCTACAATTGTAGATGAATTTATGGATAAATTAACGATAGAAAGCGATGGAAGTCCATTTATTTACACTGTTATCACATGCGGCGGATCCATTGGGCATGCAGATAAAATGATTGCAGATAAGCTTAAACAGAAAAATCTCCAGTTAAACAGTGCTTTTTCTATTAAGATGCCCAGCAACTATGTCATAATGTATGATACACCAGATAAGGAAAAACAGGATTTAACCCTTCGAGAGGCAGAAAAACAAATAGAGAAAATAGTTGGATTTTTGGAAGTTAATAAAAAAGGTAACTTTGTCTCTAATCGCAGTTATTTTGCCTTATTGTCGCCGATTGCATATAAATTATATGGAACTTACCGTAAGACTAAAAAATTTTATGCTACTGATGCATGTACCAGCTGCGGCTTATGTGAAGAGATATGCCCTTCTAAGACAATACATCTTTCATCTGGAAAACCGGAATGGATAAATGAAAAATGCAGTCACTGCAGTGCATGTATCAACAGATGTCCTACACAGGCAATTCAATATGGTAATGCCACAGAAAAACGGGGACGTTATGTAAATCCTAATGTGAAATTTAGTTAAAAAGGAGTTATTTTACTATGGAATTTTTTGATTTAGTTAAAAAAAGGAGATCTGTTCGAAAATATAAGGTCCAACCCGTGGATAAAGAAGATATTTTGAAGATACTGGAAGCTGCTAATTGGGCGCCGTCTGCAATGAACTGGCAGCCGTGGGAATTTATAGTTGTATCTGGCGAACTTCTTAAACCTCTTGCTAATAGTTTCAAGGCTGTTGTAGAAAAAATAATGTACGAATCAGAGACTTTCGATGATGAGTTCGTAAAGTTTGCAGCCCATTATGGTGGAGCTCCTGTAGTTATAGTAGTGCTCACTGGAGCAAGTGAGAAATCTAATGTGAGAAAAGCGAATCTTGAAAGTACAAGTGCTGCTATGGAAAATTTGGTACTCGCAGCGACTAATCTAGGATTGGGCACATGCTGGATGACAGGACCTCTCCATGATGAGAATAACTTACGCAGTATTTTGGATATTTCGCCTGACAAAGAGATCGTTGCAGTAACACCTTTAGGATATCCTGATGAAGTTCCAGAGCCACGCCCACGATTAGATGCAGATCTAAAACAAAAGGTTAGATGGTTAGGTTATTAATTTTATTTCAAATGGAGGTATAATATGAAGGTAATTGCAGTCAATGGTAGTCCAAGGAAGAGCTGGAATACTGCGACTTTACTTAAAAAGGTTCTTGAAGGGGCTGAGTCTCAAGGGGCTAAAACTGAATTAGTTAATCTTTATGATTTAGATTTTAAAGGGTGTAAAAGTTGTTTTTCGTGTAAAACTAAGGGCAGTAAAAGTTATGGTAAATGTGCAGTTAAAGATGACTTAACTCCTATATTAGAAAGAATTGAAGAAGCAGATGCTGTTATTTTAGGCTCTCCAATTTATTTGGGGACAGTCACTGGTGAAATGAGGTCGTTAATTGAGCGTTTGATATTTCCGTATTTAACATATACTGAGCCTATACAGTCTCTTTTCCCCAAAAAGATCCATTCTGCATTTATTTACACCATGAATATTGCTGAAGAACAGATAGAATCGTATGGATATGCTACACACTTCAATACCAATGAAAATTATCTCAGGTTGATATTTGGAGAGGCAGAATCACTCTTCAGCTATGATACGTATCAGTTCAGAGACTATTCTAGGGTACTTGCTACTCGTTTTGATGAGAAGAGGAAAGCAAAAAGGCGGAGAGAAGTGTTTCCAGAAGACTGCCAGAAGGCTTTTGAGATGGGAGCTAGATTTGCTAAAAATGAGTAAGAAGATTGATTGTATATTTGATCAATCTAAAAATTAATTTTTAAATTAAATAAAATTAAGCTTCGGCTTTTAATATATCCAGTTTGGCCTTAGCTTTTTTAAATGCCTTTAAAAATGAATCATCATCCTTTGTAGGGATAATTTCTAGTCCTAATTTTCGTTGCTCATCGATCCATTCTATAGAAAATACAGGGATATCGATTTTTATAGGCTCTTCTGTTGGGTTTACAACGATGATGTTCCTATATGGAAAATCGACTTCAACGATGTATCCTCCAACACTTATGATATGGAGAGGTCTTACTACGAATTTCATATTACTGTCCTCATGATCTATTTTTCTGGATATTAACTTAATTTTTTTACAGGAAAGATGCAGCAATAGCTACTGCACCTAATATGGAAGTAACAGCTACAACGGGGTAAAACTGTTTGAATGTGAATACTGGGGAGAATGCACTCATTGATGCAATCAAAATTGGGAATATTATTGCTGTTGCAAGTGTTACCAGTATTCCTGGGCTGAACAGGTTTGGTGGTATTCCGATGAACATGGTTGTAAATAAGCTTGCAAGCACGAATATCAATAAACCCTTTGTGATATAAGTGTATGCCCTGTATTTTGACATGTACTCGAGCATTGGTCCTTCTATAACGTCTGCTTTGGTTTTCATTATGGCAAATGGGTATTCGTTGAGTAATATCATGGAACCAATGAAATATACGACAGCACCTATGGCGCCAGCTACAGTAAAGAGTACTGGACCATGTAACTGCTGAAATGCAATTATATTGCTGAGGTATATGCTTTTAGACATTGCAACAGGCACGAAAAGCGCTATGTAAAGTGGGAATGACCCGAAAGCTATAAGTCTAAATGCACGCAGGGTACTCAGTTCTTCAATAAATGAACGTGTTGCATCCACGTGTTTAGCTCCTTTTGCATGGTCTGGGAAAGGCATGTTTACTGATAATACTGATTTGGAAAGTGAACCCATAAACATGTATGTGATCTCTTCAACTTTTAGCAATCCCACAACTGCTATAATGCTCGCTAATCCTCCCAAGAAGTACATTTGGGGCATTATGATTAATAATATGGCTGTTACTATAATTAAGCTGATTAAAGGAATTGCATTGTACAATCTGGGCATTGGAGAGTTTGGAGTTACGGCCTCTTTAAAGAAAAATTTGATTGGAGCCATGAGCCCCGGACTTGAGATGGGAGGGCCTACTCTCTGTTGAATTCTTGCTTGAACGAACTTTCTTTCAATACCTGGAAGCCAGACACTGACTGCAAATGCTATAATTAATGTTCCAACCACTGCAATTGCCGAACTTATAATCATTGATGTATCCATTTGCCATTTCTCCTAACTTTTATTAGACTTATTTGTTGATATTAATTTTAAAAATTTGAATAAGTTTAGATGATCTTGTTCTGTTTATTTGTTTTTTTGAGTGGATGATCCACTATTTGTATTGCACGGTCAGTGCATGTAAAACATGGATCGCACTGAACTATTGCTAATTGTGCTTCGGTTATGTGAGTTCCTATACAGGCATGTTCCATTGCATTTATATTTGTTATGGAGGGTGTCCTGATTATAGAATTTCTTACTCTTCCATCCTCTAATCTGTAAGAGTGGTAGAGTTTACCCCTTGGTGCTTCTATATAACTTCTTATTATGCCTGTATCCTGCATTTCCCAGCTTCTATTTGTGATTTTTCCTTCTGGAAGGTCTTTAACAGCCTGTCTTATTATTTTTATAGCTTCAAAAATCTCAAGTGCACGCATTAAAAGGTTGGATTTAACATCCCCATCATCTTGGGTAATTACCTCAAATTCAAATGGGTCATACTGCCTCATGTCTCTCCTTAAATCTACTTCAACTCCTGTTGAACGGAGTGTTGGTCCTGTTGCAGCTAATCTAAGGGCATCTTCTTTACTAAGTGCAGCAACTCCTGTTATACGGGACATGATCATGGGGTCTCTTGTGAACCTGTCTGCAAATTCTGTCATTTTCTCTTCGATAAGATCCATGCCTTCACTGATTTTCTGTATCCTCATTTCATTTAGATCTGAACGGGGTCTTATACCTCCAATTACAGGGACACCGTACTGGACACGGTTACCTCCAATCATTCGGAGGAGTTCCATTACAGTCTCTCTTATGTAAAATATCCTCATTGAAAATGTTTCATGACCTAAAACCTCGCATCCATGGGCTAGATAAAGTAAATGGCTGTGTAACCTCTCAAGTTCGCTCATAATAAGCCTTATATATTCTGCTCTTGGAGGAACATCAATTTCAAGCCCTTTTTCAGCTACAAGGCATGAGTTCCAGATGTGGATATGGGAACATATTCCACATATTTTTTCTGTAAGGGCATTTGCCTTTTCAACAGGCAGCCCTTCCATTATTCTTTCAATTCCCCTGTGGTTGACACCTATGGTTATCTCGGCATCTCTTACATATTCATCTTCAACAAATAATCTTACTCTGTATGGTTCTAATGCTGCAGAGTGTACTGTTCCTAAAGGAACTTCTGTTTCGATTACTTTGCTGTTAACCTGGTTATTGTTACTCATAATATATCCCTGCTAAATAAGCTTATTTTTCCCTAATTCATTAAGTATAATTCAATAATTTTATTTTGCATTTAATAGTAAAGGTAAAGCTGATACAACTCCTGATAAAACATCTTCTGGCCTTACGGCACATCCTGGGACTTTAGCATCTACTGGTATGATCTGATCAACAGGTCCGGCTATTTCTTCAGAGGGAATATCTCCATGGATGTTCTTGTAAACTCCGCCCATTGTTGCACATGCTCCTGCTGCTACAACAGCTTTAGGCTCTGGAATTGATTCGTAAATTGCTTTTAAAGGTGCTTCTACATGTTTTGTAACAGGCCCTGTAACTACAAGCACGTCTGCTTCCCTGGGGTTCCATGTTAAAAATACTTTGTACTGTTCTGCGTCGTATTTTGGCGAAAGTATACAGTTTACTATTTCTATATCGCAGCCATTACATCCTCCAGTATATACAAGCATCACATGTACGGCTCTTGCTCTTGAATATGATTTTAGACTCAAATTCATCCCTCTTAGTGATTAATTATTATTTAGAATTTTGATCTTCTCTTTTTCTTATTACTGCATTGTCAGAGAGAAACTTGGAAATATAAGCTATTTTGTCTTCAGATATCTTAACTGGCTTTTCAAGAAGTTCTTTTATATCTGGATTCACGTCTCCAACATCATTTGGATGTATAGTACCTGCTTCTCCGAATAATGCATAAAGCGGACAAAAATCATGACAATGATAACAATGCACACATTTTAAAGTATTCAGCTCTGGTTTTTCTTTTTTAATGATGCCTTCTATTACTTCAACAGGTTCTTCAAGGCTTACCATTTCTATCGCGCCTGTTGGGCATACATTTTTACATCCAGAACATCCAATACAGGGTACTTCAGCAACCTTATCTGTAGGCACAATTTCTCCATTCAGGATTTTATTTCGAAGTTCCATGTCAGTTACTCGATCTGATGCGAAAAGAATCCTTTTTACGTTGCTGTATACTCCCTCTAAAAATATGATGCCTAAGTTTTTCATTTTGCTACCTCGAATTCTCTTTCAAATAGTATGGCTCGTGCAGGACACACATTGCTACATGCACCACAGTATATGCACTTTGAATCATCTACTGTAACTCTGCCCATTTCATCTTCAGTAATTGCTTCTTCTGGACAGGTTTTAATACAAAGTTTACAGTTCATACATAACTTGTTTTCTACAAATACAAAACCATCTTTTATAGATTTTTTTCTCATGGTGGTTTGCGGAATTGCATCTTGAGGGCAATGAATTGCACATTTTTCACATAGCACGCATTTTTCAAGATCTACTTCGATACTTCCCCTTTTAAGAGTAACTGCGTCTTTTGGACATATTTCTGAACATATGCCGCAGGATATACAATCTTCAGACACATCACCTTTCCATGTAATTGTTTTGAAGCCTCTTGCTTCATTTACATCACATGCCTTAACACATCTGCCGCATGAAACACAGTATCCTTTAATAGGCCGTTCTTTTTCATTGGATACTCTTAATGTCCCTACTGGACAAGCATCTAGGCATTCCATAGTGTCACATTCCTCACAAAGTGAAGGGTCATAACGTATTTTACCATTTATCATCTGCAGTGCTCCATATGAACATGCTTCGGTACACAAGCCGCAGTTTAAACATGAAATAATGCAGCCTTTAGCTTCTTTGGAGTCACTATTCCTTTTGATCTTAAAGTCTTCAATGGCTATTGCATTATTTGGGCATTCTTTAACACATTTAAGGCAGAGAGTACATTTTGTTTCATCAATTGTCCCGTTGGATATGGCGCCGGCTGGACATACATCTTCACATATTCTGCATTCCTGGCACACGCCTTCAAGGTCATTGTTGATTATAATGGCATCTGTTGGGCAGTAGTATTCACATCTACCGCAGAATGTACACTTTTGCGTGTCTGTAATCACGTTGACTCTGCTTGATTTTCCTTCTTCTTTTTTAACTCTTATCTGCGGCGGGTTTGTGAGATTTAAAGATTCAAGGAACTTAATTTGCCTGTCTTCTATTACATCATACGCGTCAACACGGGCACCAATTGGGCAGGTGTCTACACATATTCCACATCTAGAGCATATCCCTTTTACCAGATCCCCCTCAATTGATATGCTGCTTACAGGACAGGTTAACTCGCAGACTCCGCATGCGTTACATTTTGCCCTATCAACAACATAACCTCCATATCTATTTTTAAAAATAGCTCTGTTGGGGCATGCTTCTTCACAAGCGCCACAGGTAATACAGCTGAATGCTTTACCGTTTATTAATCTAATGGCACCTGTGGGGCATTCTTTGATACATTCTCCGATGCCTTCGCATTTTTTGGTTGATAAAAACATAATCTTTACCCTCTAACTCTTTTTTCGAATGTTTAAATGTGACTTGAATCTTTGATTATCTTGAAGTGTACTTACTACACTCAACTTCTAACTCTAAATCAATCTTTTTTAGACATTATTACTCTCTTGTTTTAAAGTCTTATTATCTCCCGAAAGTTAATTTACCAATTATTATACCTACAATGCCTGATAAAATTCCTGATGCTAAAGGAAGATCCTGATAATATGGGAAAGGTCCCTGGTAGTAAGCTATTATGATTGCTACAATTACCACAATGGCGTAAACTTCTTTATCAAACTTCAATTTACTTTCTGGAACTGGTTTTATTCTCGTTCCTAATATGAATCCCAGCAGAAATCCAAGCACCAATGGACCAAGGTAGAAAATCATTGTTCATCCTCTCCAAAAAGATTGTCACGTTGTTCATCACTTCTTAGGAGTTTATCACTCTCTAAGAAAGCTATTACCACTGCACTTAGGCCGACTAACACTTTTAAACCCACTACAAAGTTTAGGTAGGGTATAATTCCTGCATGTACTGGGTCAGGATAGTCAAACAGGTTTTGTATGAATTGTGGTACTATATTGTAAAGATCAACACCAAGGTTGTACATGAAGAACCCGGAGAATACCAATCCTGCAAGCCCTAAAAATATATAGCCTAAAGCGCCTGCACTTTCAAGGGATGCCATAAAGCTGTGTGAAATTTTAATGGGACTTTCTTCCAGTCCGTAGACAATGATACAGAATATTATGCCTCCTGCTATCATTGCACCTCCCTGAAATCCTCCTCCAGGGGTTATATGCCCTCCAAGGATTGTATTTAATCCTATAAGAATTATTATGAGTGATATTGGAAATACAAATAATTTAAGGATTGTACTCATTTGTCTTCCTCCCCACCGAAATCAACCTTTCCTCTTCCAAATATAAGCAGTACAACAACAACTGCAGTTACAAGTATCAGTGCTTCTCCAAGTGTATCATATCCTCTCCAGTCGAATACTACGTTTGTAACCATGTTTGGAGCGATATGAGGGCCTATCCAGTTATAAATATAACTTATTCCTGGGTTCAATATCTGGTCAAACCCGTATATAGCATGGAATAGTGTCACGGCGAATAATAATAATGAAATACTTGCAATAAGGTTCTTTAAACCTTCAGACATTTAAACTCCCCCAGTAGAACAATACTGAAATGATTCCCAGTGCTAAAATTGTATAGAATACCATTCCATTAAGTGAATCATTTTGTTCTTCTTTTAATTTTGGCATGACAGGCATTGCAAAAAATGCTATTACAATTACCAGAAGAACTGCAACAATCATTAAAGCATTGCTGAAGAATCTTAACATTATCACTGCAACCAAAAGGGATGATAAAAGCGTTATTTCTGCTGCTAACATTGATGAAGCTTCAATACTGGTTACAGCTTTATTTTCTCCATCCTGTCCTTGAACTTTCTTTATTCTGTTTATTATAATATCGTAAATGCCCATAGAATCCCTCTATTTTATATTACCAAGCTATTTGCTAGTCCCTGCAGGAAACCAGTTGCAACCTGCGGGAAAAGACCTAATATAATACACACAATCAGGAGTACAACCAGAGAGAATATGGTTGCTTTAGGTATTTTGCCCTCTTTGATTTCAAGTTCTCTTGGTTTAGGCCTCATATAAACGGCATAAAATGCCTTCATAAATGTCATAAATGTCACAATACTTAGAAGTATCATGATTATACCCAGTTCAGGTATTCCTGCACTTAAAGAGGACTGAATCAACATTAATTTACTTTGGAATGCGTTAAGAGGTGGAACACCTGCCATTGCAAGCCCTGCTAAGAATACGAGTAAGGCTGCTTTTGGTGCTTCTGCCATCATTCCTCCCAGTTTTCGGATATCACTTTCTTTTGTCTTATAAAGGATAGTACCGAATCCTATAAACAAGAAAGCGGTTATCACTGCTTCATTTACTGCCTGGAAAAGTCCTGCTGTTATACTTGCAGCAGTTCCAATTCCAAGTCCTAATCCGATGTAACCTAATTCACCAACAGCGAGATATCCAATAATCCTTTTAACGTCGGTCTGCATGAGTGCCATAGTTATGCTGAGTATCATTGCAGCTAAAGATATGGCTATTATAAAAACCTTTGAAAATGCCAGGTATGAGAATATTCTGAGGATTATGACTCCAAGTGCTGCAAGTGTAAATACTGAAAATACCTGAAGCAAAGCAGCTCCATGAGGTAAAGCTTTACTGTATATATCTGATTTTATGGTGTGGAATGGTGGGAGTCCCGATGCATAAAGCCATCCAAATGTTATAAGTGCGCACGCCATAAGCAGTACTGGATTTTTAGGGTCTACTAATCCGTGTTGTAGGGAATAAACTATATCGGTTATGTTAACGTTACCTGTAACCCCTAGAAGGAGAGCTATTCCGAGTAATAGCAATGGGGAAGCAATACTTCCTAGAATCATGTATTTTAGGGCAGTTTCGTAACTACCTTTAATTTTAGATGCAACCACAATACCAACCTGTGCTATTGCTGCAATTTCAAAGAAGACATAAAGGTTGAATATGTCGTCTGTAAGAAGAATTGCGGTCATTGCAGCTGTTCCCATAAACATCAGGAATGCATAGACTCCAGAAGCTTTTTTTGTTTCGCTTAAAGACGTAAAGATTGCTAAAAATGCAATTAAGCATAATATAAATATTAAAATCTGCTGAGCACTACCAAATGAATAGACTATACCCATGTGGAACAGGTTTAATGCAGAATTTGTAATAAAAGCTGGCAATCCCTGTGCTAGCGTGGGGCTATTTGCTAATGTGCTGTACCCTCCTACGTAGTGAAAACCATAGGTTGTAACTAAAGGTATAATCGGTAAAGCTAAAGCTACTACAATTGAGAGTATTTTTACAATACGGTCCTTTGTATGGAACAGGTTTAAAAGCAGTGCACATGTAATTGGAATTATAACCATGAGTGGAATTAATGGGTTCATAGTTCGCCTCCCATTAACCATTTAGGCTTATTCAAAGACAGATTAATGTGATTTTGAATATCTGTGTTTTTTATTCCGGACATCTTTTTACTCTCCAAGAATCTTTGACGCGTTTATTGACCCGTACTTTTTGTATAATACTATTATTAAACCGAGCATTACAGCCAGTGTACTTGCCCCAATTACAATACTGGTGAGAACTAAAGCAAATGGGAGTGGATATGATGCATTTTGGGCAAACTGGTCAATTACCATGCCTGGCATGAAAATATACACGATCCCGCCGGCTTTGTATCCCATTGTGATAATGAATAGATTTACTCCATCTGCAATAAAGGCTAGCCCTATGACCTTTTTTATTAAATTATCAATAAATAAAGCGGCAAATATTCCTATTATTATTAGTGCTCCTGATGTGAAAAACGATGCAAGTTGTGTATCTATAACCATGATAATCCCTCAAAATGCAATAAATGTAACTATTCTTCCTCCATTCTACGTGTTTTCTTAACTGCGAGTGCAATAAATACGGGTATTATAGCTGAACCTACAATTGCTTGAGTCAATGCTACATCGGGAGCCAGTAAATATTGGAACAGAAAAGCAATTGCAGTTCCTGAAATCCCAGTTAATATGGCTGCTTTAAGGAGATCTCTTTGGATTAAAGCTATAATTGCTCCGAAGACTGCTATAATCATTAATATGTAATCAATCATTTTTTTCCTCTCCATAATAATAAGCATTAGCTATAGCATGAGATGCGAGTGGTGTAAGGAAAAGGTATATAATACCTAAATAGTACGTATTGGGAAGCACGATTAGTGCTAGGATACAAGCCATATCAGCTACACCGAGCATATGCACTCTTGCATAGAGAATTTTATTTTTATCATCCTTGTATCTGAGTAGTCCGATTGCGGTAAGGACTATGAGGATTGCAGATATTATCATTACTGCTGATCTTATCAAAGTTATTATGTCATCCAAATTACCATCCCCGTATAACCTTTGAAAATGCTATGGTGCCTATAGGGCCCAAAATAATCAGTGCAAGGGCTATAGTCTCACAATATAATATTCCATAAACTTGTCCGATTAAAACTAATAAGGTTGCTACGGCAATACTCAAACCTAGTAGACCTACAATACCCATGGATATGGTCTTTCTGGTTGAAATTCGTATTGATGCAAGTGCATAAAATGCAAGTGCGCCCATTAAAATGTATTCAGATATCGTTAGTATATCCATTTTAACACCTTTGTTTACTCTAGCCACCCTTTAATATATGGTTCAAAGGGAATTACATCCTCTTTTTTTCTTGAAACGATTGTTGCAACTTTTATAATGCAGTTTTCAGTGTCTACATCAATTGAAAGTGTACCTGGGGTTAAAGTTATGCTATTTGCAAGTATAACCTGAGAAATTGGCCTTTTAAGTTCAGTTTCAATTTCTATTATTTCTGGTTCGACTTTACCATTCAACGTTCTTCCTGCTACATCTAAAGTAGCTTTTATGATCTCTATAATAAGCACGATGAAATAAGCAATTGCATAAAACATTTTGAATATGATATTCATGGAGTAACCTCTCTTTGCAAACAATGTAATCTTTAATTATATGGTTTAAGGTGAAATTTCGCTATCACCTTGAAAATCAACCATTATATCATGTAATTATAATGATAAAACATGATATATAAAGATAACTCTTTTATCTTTGGATGATTAGTATGCCTTAATTTATTACCTCAAAAACAAGAATTACTCTAACTTTATAATCATAAATCAAAATACTGTACTGTTCAACTTAAAAACGTAGATAAACGCTAAAAATGCCCATAATATGAATAAAACTGCTCCAGAACGTTTTTTAAATTTTTTAGATGATGCTGGGTTTAATAAACGTATTCCGCTGGGGGTGAAAAGATCAAGTAATATGTGGCTTAAAGATCCAATTAATATGGCTAAAAAAACGTAAAGCATATTTAGATCCGTATTTTCTGTTATTATAATTCCGGCAGGTACAAGGATAAAAAATGGAAGTAAAAATTTCTTATTTAAAGCTATAATTCCTAAAATGACCGAAATTACAATTAGGCTGATTTTTTCATCGATATTAAACCCATGAAGTAATGTGTAAATTCCAATGATGGAAAAAGCAAGTAAAAATGATAAAGTCATTACTCCCCATATGGAATGTACAAAACCTCTATGTTTTGATAAATAAAATATAAATGCCATTATAATTAACGAAATTCCTATTAACGGTAATTTTAAAATATAAAGTGAAAACGTTAATAAAATCCCTAATACGGCTAGAAGAATCAGGTCATTCTTTCGTATGTGGTGGTCCATGTCTATCATTGATGCTCCAATCAATGCAAGTGAAAGATAGAAGATATCGTGAACGAAAGGTAATGCTATTATTAAAGAGAATATGGCGTGTTTTTTGTAAGACGGCATTTTAATCACTGAAAATCAGAAAAACAATGATATTTTATTAAGATTAGATTTAAATTATATCAAAATACTTTAAGTAGGATATCATCTGCAGGTAAGACCTTTCATGGCCTTCATTAGTTATTAATCCATTTTGTGATACCACTTCGCAGGTCACAGCTGGGACTCCTTCGAGGTTACACTCGTCCTCAAGTGCTCCATTGTATAATGCGCCGGCTTCTTTATGGCATATTATTTTTGAATAAGTGGACTCTGTTATGTACTTTGCTATCAAATAACTTTTATAACATGGGCTTTTGGAACAAAAGACGCTTTCAACACCAGGATTACTTCCCGGCTTGGTAGAATGAAAATCACCTGCAGCACTTATTTTAAGATCTTTAATGGCATTTAATATGTTATTGGATATAAAACCTCCTTTTGAGGCCGCTCTATTCATGTCTACTCCTTTAAATCTCCTTGAATTTTCCATAGTGGCATGGGGTACCGCAAAAGGTATTATATAGACTGTTCCATTTAGATCTTGATTTGATAATTCTCCTATGAGTCTGACTGCAGCTACCTGTGGGGGGAGTTCATTTCCATGTATTCCTGCAGTTATCATCACTTTTGGAAATCCACGGCCTATTTTTAAAAGGGGAGTTCCAGATTTTGCTGTGTAAACTAAGTCGGCTATGATTTCACTTTCAGGAACATGTTCCATTAAGTGAATATTTTTTTCAATTTCTCCCTTAGTTTCATTGGATATTGTAGTTATATTTTTGATAGCCATGACTTCCACCAAGTTTAAATTGATAATTGTTCTATAGTTATCTTATATTTTTATAGACTCATATAAATAATCAAGGTGAAATAATGAAAAAAGTTGTTCTCGCATTCAGTGGAGGTCTAGATACATCAGTGTGCATCAAGTTACTTGAAGAAAAATATAACATGGAAGTTGTAACAGCATGCGTAGATGTAGGACAGCCCGAAGATGAAATAGAAAGACCAGCGTCAGCTGCAGATAAAATAGGCGTTTCAAAACATTATACCATAGATGCAAAGGATGAATTTGCAGAAGATTTTATATTCAAAGCAATTAAAGCTAATGCATTATATGAAGGATACCCATTAAGTACTGCACTTGCAAGGCCGTTAATAGCAATGAAAATCGTAGAACTTGCTAAAAAAGAAGGTGCAGATGCAATAGCTCATGGATGTACTGGTAAAGGTAACGACCAGTTTAGATTTGAAGCTATGATCAGATCTAAATCCAATATGGATATAATTGCCCCAATAAGGGATTTAAACCTTACAAGAACTGAAGAAGTAGAATATGCAAAGGACCATGGTATTCCTCTTGCTTCTGACAAGCTTTACAGTATCGACGAAAACATATGGGGAAGATCTATAGAGGGAGATATCCTCGAAGACCCGATGGTTGAAACACCAGAAGAAGCATTCAACTGGACAAATTCAACTGAAGACGCGCCAGATGAAGCACAGATCCTGGAAATTAAATTTGAAAATGGGGTTCCTGTAGCTTTAGACAATGAAGAAATGAAACCTCTGGATATAATTGGAAAATGCAACGAAATTGCAGGTAAGCACGGTGTTGGTAGAATTGATATCATTGAGGACAGAATAATAGGACTCAAATCAAGGGAAAATTACGAAGTACCTGGAGCAATTTTACTTATAACTGCTCACAAAGCATTAGAACAGCTCACGCTCACAAGAAGCGAGCTTAAATTTGCTGCATACATTTCAGAAATGTATTCCGAGCTTGTATACGATGGACTATGGCATGATCCTCTAAGGGAAGACCTGGACAGTGCAGTTGATAAAATGCAGGGAAGGGTAACTGGAACTGTAAGAGTGAAACTCCACAAAGGAAACCTGAGGATACTTGGAAGGGAATCTCCTTACAGTATTTACAGTGAAGAAGCTGTTTCCTTTGAAGATAAAGGTATAGACCAGCGTGAAATGACTGGAATGGTCAAAAATTATGGTATGCAGGCTGCAACCTATAATAAAATATGTAAAAAGGACTGAATGGTCCTTAAATTTTTTATTTTAACATTTGAAAATCTTTCAAAGTTCCTTAATCATGCACAATAATTTTGCTTAATTGGTTTTCTTTTCTCAAAAAGCAAAAATAAATCCACAAAAACTTTATTAAGTTCTTTAACTAATATAAAGACGTGATAAAATGTCTATAGAACTTATAGTACTTGGAATCATAATACTAATTGTTGCATTTGCAGCACTTGGAATTCTGTTTAAAATTGCAGGACTACTGCTTAAAATACTAGTTCATGTAATACTTGGATGGATAGTTCTGTTCCTGGTAAATATACTTCCGTTTGTCCATATCCCTATAAATATACTGACGGTTCTTATTGCAGGGTTTGGAGGAATATGGGGAGTTCTGCTTTTAATAATCGCGCAGATATTAGGATTCTTTTAACTAAATTATCTTTTTTTAATCAATAAGAGTTAATTTCAAAAAAATAAAATTAATTTTTAAAACATACTGGCTATTGTAAAACTATTTTTGATGAGTATATTCACCTAAATGCATCGTCAATGTACTTCATCATGTCAGTTGCAGTAAAATGATATTCATATTTTACTGAAGCCATGTCTCCAGCTCTTCCGTTTATGTAAGCTCCAAGACAGGCAGCTTCAAATGCATCATGTCCTTTAGCCAGTAGTCCTCCAGTGAGGCCTGCGAGGCAGTCTCCAGTTCCGCCAACTGTCATTCCGGGATTTCCAGTTTTATTTAACCTTGTTTTTTCACCGTTTGAAATGGTATCAAGAGCTCCCTTTAGGAGAACTACACATTTATTTTCATTTGAAACCTTTGAGATAATTTCCATTTTATCTTTAAGTCCTTCTGGAACATCTAATCCGGAAAGAACTTTAAATTCTGCAGAATGAGGGGTAACTATTACTTCATTTTCTATTTCATGGAGTATATCATTATATAATAATTTTAAACCATCGGCATCTATTACCATCGGTTTTTTAATTTCCCCTACTATTTCATTTAAAGCAGTCACAGTTTCTGCATCACGACCCATGCCGCAGCCAATTACAACTGAATCTACATTTTTTGAGAGTTCCACTATTTCATCAATGTCTTCCTCAACGATGATCTCTTCAGAAAGTGTATGGACGATAAAATCTGGTGAATATGATCTAATTGGGAGTGCTACGCTTTGAGGACATGCTACATGGACTAAATCTACTCCCGACTTGAATGCTGCATGAGCTGCAAGTGTTGGAGCGCCTGAGTAATCTCGACTGCCGCCTATAACAAGAACTCTTCCGTTGTTACCTTTATGGGAGGTAATGTCTCTTTTTTTGAGCCTTAATAGATCTCCTTTGCCTAAAAATATTTCAGCTTCTTTTGGAATGCCTATATCATACAGGATAACATTTCCAACATATCTAACAGCAGCTTTTTTAAGCCCTGTTTTTATTTCATGAAATGTAAGTGTGAAATCAGCTTCTACAGCTTTATCTTGTACATTCCCTGTCAAAGGATCTAATCCACTTGGTACATCAACTGCAATTTTGATACCTTCAGATTTGTTTATTATATCAATTGCACTTGAAACTGGCTCTCTAAGCTTGCCTTTAACTCCAGTTCCAAGCAGTGCATCAACTATAACTGGGGCGGTGACTTTTTTAAGTGTGGATGAATCTTCAATTGTTTTTACTTTAAGAGAATTTAGGCCTGAATTTATATTCTGGATTGCAGTCCAGTTTTGAAGAGTTTCATGGGATTTAATTCTGTCAGAGCGTCCTATAAAAAATAATTCTACATTATAACCGTTATTTAGTAAATGCCGTGCAGCAACAAATCCGTCGCCACCATTACCTCCAGTACCTGCAAATATCACAATTTTACATGGATCTAGAATGTCAATTATGTGATCAGCTACGGATTTACCTGCATTTTCCATAAGTGCAGACTTAGAAATGCCTAATTCTTCTGCGTTACTATCAACGGCCATCATATCCTTTGGAGTCATATTATCACGACTTATTTATCTATTAAAAGTTTAATCAATATCACTAGTTATATAATCTATAAAACAAATTATTTAATTATAACCTCTTTACTTTGATAGATTAATATTAGCTGCATGGTGATTTAGTGGCCCGAATAAATCTGCTCCCAATTATAGAATCTGAAAATATGCCTATTATTTCGTATTCTATATTGATTTATGCTTTAGTTGCATTAATGGCGCTGTTTATTTATGGTATAATTGGATCCATGTATATAATGAATTTAGATATAATTAATTCTTTATATTATACTGTTATAACGATAGCAACTGTTGGTTATGGGGATATTATCCCAATTACTCCTGTTCAAAAACTTTTTACAATAACACTGGTTTTAGGAGGAGTTGGTTTAGTTGCTTATGTATTTACTTTAGCATTAACGGTGATTTCAATGGCTGTAGAAGAAGTTACTTCTGGTTCCAGGCAAAGAAGGAGGATAGCCGCTGCTAAAAATCATTTTATACTTTGTGGATATGGTAGAGTTGGCAGCGCGGTCTTTAAACAGCTTCAAAGAAGGAACCAGGAAGCAATAATAATTGAGAGAAATAGGAATATTATAGAAAAAGAATTATGGGAAGAACCAGAGATTCTTGCAATTCCTGGAGATGCAACAGATGAAGACATCCTTAAATCAGCAGGGATAAAAAAAGCAAGAGGTATTATAATAGCCACAGGTGAAGATGTTGATAACCTATTCATAACTCTAACTGCAAGGGAACTGCATCCTGAGATATGGATAGTTGCAAGGGCAAGTAAAAGCGAAAATATCAAAAGACTTTACAGATCTGGTGCAGATAAAGTTATATCACCTGAAACAAGCGGTGGGGAAGATATTTATTTCGCTGCTATCCAGCCGACCCTCATGAAAATTACCATGATGCATGGTGTTTCAAATATCAAAAAAGAAGCCGAAATAATACTGAGATATGGAGCTACCCTGGAAAATATAGAATATCATCTACCTGAGTTTAAGGAACCCCTTGTAAGGAAAATTGAGATTTCTCAAATGGACGAATTAAATAAGTTTATGGATAGTTTAGAGCGTGATCCCGCAAGAAAAAGCTCACTGCAAAGGGTATATGAATCGGTAAGTGGAATTCATTCACATTGGATTTCAGGGCAGGACAGGGAAAGTTTGGATAGGATTGTAGGAGAACTTAAAAAAGAAGGTTTACTTTTAGGAGTTAATTTAAACGACGATGAGATAAAAGAAGCTGCAAGAAAACATGGAAGAATTGTGGAAGTCATTGTAAAACCTGAAATTAAAATTACAGAATCTCATGCTGTTGGTGATATACGCAAAGAAGCTGAAATAATCTTAAAACACGGCTGTACAATGGAAGATATCGAATATTATTTGCCGGGATTCCATGAATCACTCCATAGAAACATCGGATTATCCCGAATTGAAGACATGGATAACTTTTTAAAAAGTCTAAATGAGGATTCAAAAAAGATGGAATCATTAGAAAGGCTATATTCTCTTTCAGGTGGGGGAATTCATTCCCATAGAATTACAGGGCCTGATACTAAGAGCCTGGCAAATGTTGAAAATGAGTTGAAAGCTAAAGGGTTCCTTTTAGGCGTTAATTTATCTAAAGAAGAAATAGAAACTAAAATTCGGGAATTTGGTAGGGTTGTAGAACTGCTTCTTCGACATGAAGTAACTAATCTCGATGATAAAAAGATAATAATGGGGCTTAAAGGCAGAATTTTAGATTCAAAGCATTACCTTCCTGGAGTTAGGCAAATTGTAACCAGAAATCTGTACATTAGCTCAGAAGAAGATGTTAAAAACTGTGAAGATGAACTTAAAAGGCCGGACGCAAGAAGGTCTGTTGAGTCATTATATAAAATATCACGGCAGATACATTCTCATACAGTGGCTGCACCAGACGTCAAGACCATTAAGAAAATTGAAAAAGCCCTTGATAATAAAGGCATACTTTTAGGAGTCAATTTGCCTGAAGAGAAAATATGGGAAATTGTTGAAAGTCAACCTGATGATGATGAATAAAATCAGTAGGTGAAAATATGAAGGCAGAATTGCTGTGCAAAAAAGTCTTAAGTGTGGTTGTAAGGATAAACATATTTTGAAGGATTCATGAACAGTAGGAATTATTGGTGGGCCTCAACATAAATCATCAACAGGATATAAATCCAAAGAAGGTAAATATAGATGTTCTTCATGTGGCTATATATTTAAGAAAGAAAATTAGCGTATTTACTATTTTTATTTATTTTATGAATATGGCGTTGCATCTGCACAGGTGGTGTAATGGGGGAAGCATTTTAACTTCATTTATATTGAATATCTTTTTATCATATGCTTTACGGCATTTTTCACATGTATTAAGAGATTTAGATATTTTGAAGTATTTATATCCTTTTTCTTTATGAATACGCCAGTTTCCAAGATTTTTTATTCTACTTATCTCATTCTTACTTATATTTTCAGCATCCTCGGAATTTAGCGATGTTTTTGATTTGATTTCATTGGTGGCGTCTATAACTCCTTTACCCTCGTTAACAACCTTTGCAAGTATTTTGATAATCTGTAGTTTTGTATGGTCATCGATTGGACCTATATATTCAAAATCATACAGTTCTGGAATTAATGCAATTTCTTTAAATATGGATCTTTGTTCTTCTACAGAAAAACCTTTTTTAGAAGGTCTTTTACTTTTTAATAGTTTAGTTAATCCGTCTGTGTGGTCAACGTTAATACTTAATTTGTGATTTCCATTTGAATCAGTATTTTTTTCATCAGGTTCAGAATTTTTAAACGTTTCAACGATGGTTTTTACTCTTTCAGTGTTATAAGGTATATTCAACGAATCAACCTGTATTAAATCGCCTCCACATTCACATTCTTTAAAATCATCTAGTGATTCCCATTCCTGAAGCTTGTAATATCCGTTACATTTAGTACATACGATATAAGGCAATGTAATCCCTTCTATATGCTTATTTAAATTGGCTTAAATATTTCTGGACTCTCAAATGTTTAACAGTCAAATATTATTGATAAGGATCTACCTATTAAACTTACCTAGTCCAGTGTCATGTTAAATCATTCCCAGTTCTAGCTGCTTATATGACTACTGTTAATTATTTTTTAAAAATTTTGGAATTTTTAGTATATCTCTGTTACTATCTAAATCCATTAAAGAAAGTATTTTTGATTAAAAGATGAAAATTGAAAGTTAATTTGGATTATACTATAAAAAAAATATTGTCAAAAAAAGAAAGATGGTCCTCAAATGGAGTTTTGAGAATCACATTTAGAAAATTTCGTGAAGCTTGATGTTGCATGTACCGAGGTTTCCGCCGAAGTTTCCAGCGCTTATTTTTAAGACACCTGGGACTTTGGTTGCTGCTTCGATTCCGACTTTCATTGCTTCTTTAACAGCTTCTTCGCTTACACCATCAATAACGATTTCGTATACTCCGTTTACGTCAGCTGGGATGTCGCTTTCTTCAACTTCGTCTTTTAATGTTACACACATTTTTTCGTTGGTGGAAGCATCTAAGAATTTATATTTGTTTGATCCGACTTTAGAACCTGAAGCTACTACTCCGCCGGGGAATGGAGTTATTGCACCTTCAACTGCTCCAATTGCATCTACTGCTGCTTCTGCTGCTATTAATGCTGATGATTGGCTGTCTCCCATTATGAAGAAGTTTCCTCCAGCAATTCCTGATTTGATTCCGAATTCACCTTCAACTAAGAAGTCTCCGGACATTATAGGAACTGAGTAGACAGTTCTTCCATCTATGTTTAATTCTTTTTCGAAACCGTCTCCGAAGAATTTCAGTTTGAATCCTACGTTTAGTTTCTCGTCAGCATCATCAAGAGCATCGAATGCTGCTGTTGTTGCAGCGGTTAGTAAACACATTCCCACACGTTCTAATAACTCATGATCGAGTTTTTTCTTGCTCATGTTACAGATCATGATCATGTAACCTGGTCTTCCGTCAGGGGTTTCTTCTGGCGGGACATAGCAGTCTATTCCTGCCTCTGCAGGACAACCGATAACTGATGTTCCGTAACCGGTTGCTTCTGTCGCTGCTATTTTAGCCAGCTTTTTGGTAGCTGCAGTTACAAGTATGCGTGAAACCTGTATTCCAAATGCTTCAGCAAAAGTATCTTCTATTTCTACTCCGTTTATTTCCATGATAATCACCGTCTGATAGTCAGTTAAAAAGAAGTTATATATTTTTCTGTTTAACCTTGAAAATCATAGATTTTGCAAGGTTAAGCAAGAACGTACCTATGAAATGGTATGTTCTCATGTTTGATTTTTTGGTAAATTTAAAAGAGAGTTGATGATGACAATTATCTATTGGATTAAATGGCAGATTATTGTTTTATTTAATTAAAAATGGTGTAATTTTTCACTTGAACCGTTAATTAAAAGAAATTTTATGAAATACTGTAAAGATTTTTATCTGACTTAAAAAACAATCTTAAATAGAGTTCCTGTATCTTTATAAATGTTTATACTGCCTGCTAACTGTTTTACAAGGGTAGTTACCAACTGTAATCCTAATGTTTTTGTATTGTTAAAATCAATATTTTCAGGAAATCCAATTCCATCATCGGCAACTTTAAGCACGTATTTTTCATCTTGAGGATGAAATTTAATGGATATCTTTCCTTTTTGCCCCTGTACGAAAGCATGTTTTAAAGAGTTACTAACCAGTTCATTTATAATTAAACCACAGGGAACAGCAATGTCTATATTTAGAAGAACATCTTCTACATTAATTTCTGGCTTTATAAAGTTTTTATCAATTCCGTATGAATTAAAAAGTCCAGATAATAATCTCTGGATATAATCTGCAAAATCAATTTTTGAAAGGTCACGAGATCGATAAAGCTCTTCGTGGACCATTGCCATGGATCTAACTCGATTCCGGCTTTCATTGAGAACATTTACTGTTTTTTCATCATTTAAATATCTAGATTGAAGATTTAAAAGAGAACTTATTATCTGCATGTTGTTCTTAACTCTATGATGAATTTCCCGTAAAAGCACTTCTTTCTCCTCTAAAGAAGATTTAAGCTGAGTTTCTACTTTTTTAAGTTCTGTAATATCGCGGGTGATATACACTGCCCCTGAAAATTCACCTTTATTATTAGAAAGGGGATTTCCAACGGTTTCTACCCAAATATAATGTCCATCAGCGTGTTTAAGCCTGTGCTGTGTTCTGTTTGGTTTTAAAGTTTGGATAACTAATTGAATCGTATCTATAAGTATTTCAAAATCATCTGGATGGGTCATGCCGATAAATTCATAATCTCTTTTGCCAATGATATCTTCTGATTCATATCCAAGTAGATCTTTAATAGAAGGACTTACATATTCAAAAATGCCTTCACTGTTAACCTGGAACATTAAATCCAGCATATTATCTGTAATTAAGCTTAAATGTTCTTCTCTGTTTTTAATAGAATTCTCAATTTTTTTACGTTCGCTGATATCTTCGCATATAAACAATCTTCCAAAATAGAGGTCTTCTTTATCTCTGATTTGTTTAGAGAATCGTCTTATAATTCTGCCATCTGTAAGTGAAATTTCATCTTCCAGGGTTGATCTGTTCTCTTCGTGGTGAAGCGGCGCACATGTTTCCATAAAGTATTCTTTATCTTCTGCCAAATGCAATATTTTTGATATAACCTCTTTATTTTTAAGTTTACCTTCTTCTATTTCTTTTTCAAGATCTTTTAAACCCCATAATTTACAAAAATTATGATTAAGGTATAAAACAGAATCAGTTTTGTTATCTACAACATAAAAAGCCAGAGGAGAATTTTCTGCCACAGAGCGAATTAGATTAATGTTCCATCTTAAGTTTTTCTCGGTCTTCTTAAGTTCTGTAATATCACGGGCAGTGCTGAGAATAAGTTTCTCAGATTTTATTTCAATGAGTTTTGAATGTATTTCTACAGGTATAATTGATTTATCTTTCTTAAAATGAGTGGATTGGAATCTTAGTTCTTGTTTCACAAGTTCTTCTGATTGAAGATTTAATTTAGAAAATTCAGGAAAATTTAAATCGTAAAGATTTGTTTTCATTAATTTATCTTTAGTATAACCCAGGAACTTGCATGCTGTTTCATTTAGGTAAAGGCAGTTTCCTTTAATATCGTGCAGGAAAATAGGATCAACATGCATGTCTAAAATACTGGTTTTTAGCCGCAGTTCTTCTTTTAAATTACTATTTTCTTCTATTTTTCCAGTAGTGGAATGTATTTTAAATTTACCCTGCTGTTTTTTAAACAGATCTTCATCATTCATGCACAATCCTCTAATTTAAGATGTTTATTAGAGTATAGCATATAATAATATTTAAAATATTATCAATTTCATATTTAAAATCGATAAATAGAAAAAATATTGTACATTGAGCTTATTTTTACTAAAAAGTAGAGTTGAGCATATCTCAGGATTATTTTAGGTATTCTGATTTTGTCAACTGTTTTTACTAAAAATTTTGTCTACAACGCCTGTTCCAAAATAAGGAAGTACAGCAGTACCTATGATTGTGGTCATCCAGAATGAAATCAGCCTTTCAACTATAGTTGCTGCAGCACTTATGGATGGTGGAACACCTGCAGCAGAAAATAAAATTATCATTACACCATCAACTGCACCCAGGCCTCCTGGAAGAAGGGGTATCATTCCAAGCAGGGTAGAAATTATAAAAACTTCTGCTATTAATAGGAGCGATACTTCCGCGTTGAATGCGGAAAATACAATGTAAACTCTTAATATTTCAAAAATCCAGATTACAAAGGAAAGTGGGAGTCCATACATCAAAACATTTCTATCTTTTATCATGGTTCTCATGCTGTTTTGGAAACCATGAATAACAGTTAATGCTTTTTCTTCAAGTGTACTGTGTTCCTTTCTAGAAAATCGTTTTATTACCTTTACAAGCCATAATGTGGCTTTTTTACCGAATTCTTTATTTATGGACATGTATAATGCCACTATAAATAGAATAAGCAGGGCTATAACTGCAATTGTAAGGCCTATTACTACCAGTTCTGATAAAGTCATGAATAAAACTAGAGAAATTATGGTTATAACGGCTAGAACCATGAAAGGAAATGTATCAAGTCCTCTATCTGCTATCACTGTTGCAAAAGACTTTTCGAAGGTTGTTTTTGAGTATTTACTTAATATATATCCCCTTACTGGCTCTCCTCCTCCTCTTCCGCTTGGAGTTAGGTTATTAATAGCCATACCTACCATTAACATGGGAAGGAGATGAATTTTTTTAATGTTAATGTCTACAGAATTCACATTTATTGCCCATCGCTGGGTCCATAAACCATAAATTGCAAACTGTATAAGTACTGCAAGAATCAGATACCATGGATTTGCTAATTCAACTGCACTTACAATTTTGCTTGGCCCTATAATCAGAACCATAGCTGCGAGAATCCCAAATCCTACGAGTGATAAGATCAAAGTGCTATGTTTCATATTTTCTGCCCTTATTTGAGTTATACATATATAAAATTTTAATATCGGTTGTGATATTTAACATTACTAATTTTATCTCACATTCAATTATTAAACAGTTAATTTAAGATTTTTGATAATGTATACAACATAGTATATAACTTTCGCTCATGTCTTATAATCGTGGGCATGAATTATATTTTATGTTAAATTGTAATTATGGAATTAATCTTTAAAACATGTAAACTTACTTCAGGATACAAAATTTACAGTATCCTATCACTTTAGGGGCGATAAAATAGTTACTATCTGTTAATTAATTATTATAAAACAATAGGTTCATAGCTTAAATCTTCAGGATCAAGCAGTACAACCGTTTTTTTACCAGATAGGTATCCGCATATTTCTCCAGGGTTAATCATCATGCATTTTCCCTGTTTAACTTCTAGTTTATGTGTATGTCCCCGTATAACAATATCATAATTCCCGCTTTTAACGAGAGCTGTCACAATATCTTCAGTTGTGCCGTGAATAACTGCAATTTTTTTCCCATGCAATTCAAGTTCTTGAAAATCATTGTGGTAGCAAATACCTTTAAAAAAATGCCGTAAACCATCTCGTTCGCCGTCATTATTCCCAAAAACGGCTCTAAATTCTGCATTGAGATTTTTAATTTCTTTAGCAGCGAATGGTGAAATCATATCCCCAGCATGTATTACTAATTCTACTTTTGCTTCATTGAAAAATTTGACGGCTTCCCTTATTGCAGGTAAATTATCATGTGAGTCTGACATTATACCAATCATATTTTTATTTATGTAAATAATCTGTATAAAATTGATCATTTATCTTAAATAAAATCAATCTTTTTGAAATTATTAATAACAATATTTATATATATCTAAAATAAAGAATATTTTAAGCTAGTTTTCTAGCTTATTAGGATGTGATGAATTGTTTAGAAATAATTACGGAAGAGATAATTTCTCAGATAAAGGACCTTCAGCTCCTATTAATGTAGGAGACGAATACGATGTTAAAATTGAAGATGTTGGAAGAGATGGCGACGGAATCGCAAGAATAGAAGGATTTGTTGTCTTTGTATCAGGAGCAAAACTGGGCGATGAAGTTAAAATCAAAATTAACTCAACAAGAAGAAACTTCGGTTTTGCTGATATAGTTGAAGATGTTGAATAAACTTAAATTAAATTTAATTTAATTAATAAGTCTTGAAAATAATGATTTTCACGACACTTCACTCTTTTTTTAATATTTAAACTTATTTTTTTTGTATTTGATTGTTACTTGATAGTTAATTCATATATTGAACTTAAATTTTAAAGCGTTACTCATTTCTATTATTATATTGACTTAAAGTAAAAATTATAATCATCTCATATAATCAAAAATTATTTTAGTATTTTAATCATACTTTAATCTTTATATTTAATAGGCAGTTATTACATAACTTATGTTAACGTGACTAAGATGTGATAGGAGGTGTAACAAAATGGCTGATCTCGTAACGCTTTTTATTGTGGGAATCATAATTTTGATTATTTTAGGTCTTTCAATACGTGTAGTAAATCAATATGAAAGAGGGGTGCATTTTAGGTTTGGTAGAGTAATAGGGGTTAAAGATCCTGGTTTGCGCCTGATTATTCCTGTAGTGGATAGGTTGGATAAAGTATCCCTTAGGATTGTCACTATGCCTATTCCTTCCCAGAGAATAATAACTCAGGATAATGTATCAATTGATGTGGCTGCAGTTGCATATTTTAAGGTTGTTAACGCATATGATGCAGTTGTTGCAATTGAAAATTACAACAGAGCAGTTAACCAGATTGCTCAGACTACTATGAGAAATGTAATTGGACAGTTCCTGTTGGATGATGTTTTATCTTCAACTTCAAAGATAAACGAAAGAATTAAGGAGATAATTGATAAACACAGCGAACCATGGGGTGTACAGGTCACTGCTGTAGAAATTAAAGATATCAACTTACCTGAAACAATGAGGAGATCCATGGCAAGGCAGGCTGAAGCAGAAAGAGAAAAAAGAGCTAAAATTATTTCTGCTGAAGGTGAATTCCTTTCAGCTAAAAAACTTGGTGATGCTGCAGATATAATAACTGCACACCCAATAGCGCTTCAATTACGTAACTTACAGGTGCTGCTTGAGATAGCAAGTGAGAAGAATTCTACCATAGTGTTCCCTGCAAGCTTCATGTCAACAGTTAGGGACTTAAAGGACTTCATGGAATCAGAAGTGAAGGCTGAGTAAAAGACATAATCCTTTCTTTTATTTTTTTTTATTTGAAAATCTAAGCTTACAAACACTGCCAAAAACTTGTTTTTTGAGGGATTTTCAACTGGAAAATCATAGATTTTTACATGTTTGAACATCTACGATTTTCAACCGTAAAAATCATAGATTTTTACATGCTGACTAACGTGTATTTAGTTTAAGAAATCTTAGTTTATTCCATTTGTTATTTAGACGTTTGTAAGTTGCTTTAATTACAGGTGATATGATAGTTAAAAATTTATTATTAGATATACATTTTTATAGTATGATGAGAAATATTTGAAAGTCTAACGATTCAAATAAATTAATGAATTAATTAATAAAAATTATTTTATTATTCTTAAAATACTCACAATAGAGGCGTAAAGATGTATATAGTGATAATGGGTGCAGGAAGAGTTGGATTAAATCTTGCATCTAACTTAGTTAGTCGAGGGCATGACGTGACCCTTATTGAAAGCGATGACAGCTTATGTGGCAATGCAGCGGCTGAATTGGATGCATTAGTTATTTGTGGTAACGGCACTGATACAAAAACGCTTGAAGAGGCAAATGTAAGTGAGGCAGATGTTTTTGTTGCAGCTACTGGAAATGATGAGGCAAATCTTCTTTCCTGTATACTTGTAAAACAGTATAATATTTCTAAGGTTATCGCAAGGTTAAGCAACCCTGATCATGAAGAAGCATTTAAAAAAGTAGGAATAGATGATGTTATAAGTCCAGAGCTTACAGCAGCAGGGTACCTCGAAAAATTAATAACAAGGCCAAAGGTGGCTGACTTAATAGTTATTGGAAAGGGTGATGCTGAAATACTGGACCTTACAGTAAAAAATACTAAGGTTATAGGGAAGAAAATTAGCGAAATTAACCCTACAGATGATTATATAATTGTGGCCCTGTATAAAAATGGTGAAATAACCATTCCTAAGGCGGATATGGTTTTAAATGACGGGGATAAAGTATCAATTCTCGTTAAAAACCGCGCTGTAAAGGATGTTGTGAAGACATTTACAAAATAAATGTATAAATTTCTTATTTTAAAATAGTTTTAAACTAAATTAATTATTTTTTTAGGTTTATTTTCAGTTATATTAAGGTTATAATAAAGCATAATGCTGCTACAAATATCCATTCTCCATCAACCAGCAGATCTGTAGCATATTTGGGAACTTTTTCAGTATTACAGAAATAGTGGATATACCAGTATCCGTAAATGATACAGAAAACCAACACTGGAAGATAACGTGTAAAAAAACCCCAGTAAATGGATAATGCAAGCCATGGAATAAGTGAAGAATGAATTGCTAATAACAATTTTTTGGTTTTTGTCCGTCCGATAACAACAGGGATGGTTTTTATATTGTTCTCTCGGTCCCCTTCTATGTCTCTTACATCAAAAATAACTGCATTTACAACTAGTTTAATGAAAATGAAAAATGATAATAAGATTGTGATTATGGTAGATTTGTATAAACATGTTAATGGAAGTGCAATTATTTCAATTGTCCAACTTAGGGCTGCGGTAACATTTTTTGCATAGGTTATATTTTTTAAACGTGGAATATTGAGGGGTATATTTACACTATATAAAATTCCAGCAAATAATGGGAAGAGCAGAATAATTACAGCTAAAATATTAACAAAAAACCCCAATAAAAGAGTAGTAGTATAAGATAATACTGTTATAATCAGAATAAATTTTTCATTACCTAAAACGTAATTCTTTCTTTCGGGTGAATTGATTGAATCTTCATATTTATCTGTTAATTTATTTAAGTTGTATATGCTGAGAATTACAAAAAACATTGCTAAAAGTAAGTTAATGTTTGGTACAATATCTAACAATAAAAATGAAAAATATATTAATGAAAAACCAACGGAAGATATAAATAGTGAGTTTATTATTAAAAATAATATTAAATTTTTAATTTGTAAAAATAATTTATTAATTAACTTTTTTTGATTTTTTGAGATAGTATTCAAATAATTTTTGTCCCCATACAATGGCATTTTTATCATCACTTATGAGATCCATACTATAATCATATATTCCGTCAACTATAAACAATCCAAAGGAAATAAAGTTATCAGTGACAGTAAATGCTTCTCTCACTTCTTCATCTATTACATATAACTTGAAGTTCTTTTTTGATAGTAATTCATTTAAAATCCCTCGATTTAGTATTTTTAAAATAGAGATAGTCACTATAAGTTGGATATCTACACCCTTTGAAATCAAAGTTGCTATAATCTCTGGAAAGTCAGGATGATAAACGGGAGAAACTCCTTTCATTTTTTTTGTTTGCTTAAGTAATTGTATAAAATTTGTATGTGGCTTATTGATGTTTGTAAAGTCCGATTTTATAAGAATTGAATCATTCAAATCTCCGATTTTTAACAACAATTCTTCAGGGATTCTGTCTATTTCATGATTAAGCCATAATTTCTCATGACTTTTTATAGTATCTATTGTTTTAATTAGATTTATTAATTTAAGGGCAAATATTTTCCCTATTTGTGATAAACTATATTTTTCCCCGTTTTTAAAGATTAAGTCGCGTTTTTCAAGCTTGCTTGTACCATGGATAATGGTAGATGATTCTAGGTTAAGGTCCTGTTTTAAGCCAGTTAAGTTTTTGGAACTTTCATTTAAACTCAACAATATGCCGGTACGAACATTGGAGCTGGTTAAAAACTTCAAAAGGTCTGCTGCCTCGTCATACTGTTCATAAATACCTTTTGAATTCATATTTTATACTTCCTTATTGATATAAATTGCGATTATTGTTATTAAGTAATATTGAGACATTTAATAGTAATATACATGCTTTTATAATTATTTTTATATTAATCAATATAATATGCACATTGATAGAATAAATACTATATTATTTTTATTTCTTGAGCATTATTTTATCTAATAAGTATATGTATCCTATTTAATAAATTAAAGCTAAAAATAACTTAAATTAAAATGTTATCCTTGAATTTATATAAATAAATTTAGAAAATTAAGATTTAAATTAGAAAAATCAATAAATTCCTTTAATCATTCTATTAGATAAATTTATATGCTCTGAACTGTTATCAACTGCAGGGCCGTGTCCTGGAAGTAGATATTCCACATCAAGTTTGGAAAGCTTCTCTAAAGATTCCCTCAACATATTTATATCTCCACCAAGGTCATATCTCCCAAATCCTCCATTTGCAAAAACAGTATCTCCAGATATCAGTGTTTTGCCGTTATAAAGGCAGATACCACCTATTGTATGTCCGGGTGTATGAATTACCTCGAAATCATGGATTTTATCTCCTTCTGTTAGTTTAAAATCAACTTTTTGAGGTTCTATACTTCTTCCAAACATCTGGGAAGCAACTGCAATAGGATCTCCATTTTCAAGCGCGAGGGCATCTTTTTCATGTATTGCAAGTTTAGAATTAAAATATCTGTTTCCACCTACGTGATCGTAGTGGCAGTGGGTGTTTACAATCAGTGATATGTCTGAAATATTTAAATCTGCTTTTTTTAGTGATTCACGCAAATATTCAATATTTTCACCGGTTCCAGTATCAACTATAACATCATCAAAGACGTAAATATTACAATCAGAACCAGACCCTTCAATCATGAGGATATCATTTATTTTTTTCAAATTCAATCACCTTTTGATGATTCAGGTAAAAATAGTAATGGGGTCACCGGGATTTGAACCCAGATCCTAGGATTTCTCTTGTCTCAGTACTCCAATTGATCATCATTGGGTACTAAACCTCAGAGCGCGCATTTCTTCAAAGACAACTGGAGTCCCAGATGATAGCCTGGTTACACTATGACCCCTAAATAATCATTAATTTTAATTATTCAAAATTGAAAGCCAAGGGAGAGATTTGAACTCCCGTGTAATGGATCTGCAGTCCACCGCTTCGCCTCTAAGCTACCTTGGCATATCATAGCTCATTAGTTAAATTATGCTGTATTAGTATTTAAACCTTACGGAATGTGAGGTTCTGAATTTAACAGAATAACTCAATCAAATAAGACAAATAAATCATACTTAACTTCTTTTGAAGTTTTTTAGAAACATAATTACAATTAATTATAGATGTATTATAGATTATCTATAATAATACTTTCGTGTTGGTCCTGAAAAATATGAAAGTTGCTACTGTTCTTTATGAAGTTGCAGATAATGGAATTGTTTAAACTTTTGGCACATAGAAAACCTGCACTTTTCTTAAAAATCATTTATGGCTGAATGAAGAATAATTTGGGAGTTTAGGCTTTCTTGGGGTTATATTATTTTAAAAAATAAGGATAATGTTTATATTTTGAATTCTATTCACCGGAAGAATCAATATGTGGAGATATTGGCTAATATCTCACAGGAGGCGGCTGTATTGATTCTCATTTTAAAAAAGTATATCCCACCCTCTCCAAATAGAATCTAAATAATAAACATGCAGGTTTTTAGATTTTATTCCTAATTAAAGTCTAAATTCACCGATAATTGCTCTCATTTGATTTCTACTTTGAAGCTTTCTGCCCTGTCTACTTTTGGGGCTTCAACTGTTAAAACATCGTCTTGGAAGGTAGCTTTAGCTTCGTTAGGTATCACTTTTTGAGGGAATTGCACTTCTCGTTTGAAAAGACCAGTTGTATTATCGTTTATAGTAATGCTTCCATTTTCGATTTCCTGCGTTATATCAAAGCATGCTTCAACTTTAAGATTTGAATCTGTAATTTTAAGTTTAATATCCTCTTTTTTAACGCCAGGCATGTCCAAATGCACGATTATATTTTCATCTGTTTCGATAATATCTTTTTCCGGTGCAGATTTGTAGTCTGTAACTGATTTTCCGAAATTGTATTTAATATTATCTGCTGTTCTTGTTGTGGTTTTCAATATTTGTTTAACTAAACTTCTTTTAGTTAGAATGGTATTTTCGCTGTGTCTGTGCCTTTTATCTGCTGAAATTGAATTAACAACATTAAAGAATTCTGAAGCTGTTTTTTTCATACCTTTATGTGATTTTTTAGCCATATGTTCTGAAAATTCGGCCATATCTTTTGAAATTGACATTTTTATTATCTCCCAGTATATTTATTAATTTAATTTTAATTTTTAATACTCGTTTTTTGATAAATTATGAAACATATTTTGAGTCCTAAGGTTCATGACGTCGCTAAAATAAAGAACCTGCAGAAATTAAAGTTTCATTTTTCATTTGATTTCCAAGGTAAAACTTTCTGTTTTCTCCAATTTTGGAACTTCAACTGTTAAAATGCCATTTTCAAAGGTAGCTTCAGCTTCTTCTGGAACTACTTTCTTAGGGAATCTAACAGATCGCCTCATAACACCTGATTTCCTATCATGAAATGTTATGTAACTTCCTTGTTCGACTTCCTGTGTTATATCAAAATTAGCTACAATTTTAAGGTTGGTTTCGGTAAGTTTTAGTTCAATATCTTCTTTTTTGATGCCTGGTAAGTCCACATGTACTATTACGTCTTCATCTGTTTCAATAATATCCTTTCCAGGTACAAATGTGTAGTCAACCACTGATTTTTCGATATCGTACTTAATACTGTCGATTGTTCGTGCGGTATCTTCCAGCATCCTTTCAACTAAACCTTTCCTATCTAAAATAGTTTTTTGTTTATTTCTATATCTTTTGTTCATATTTTCAGCCTCATTATTTGAGTCGCTTTCATTATATTTCAAAAATAATATATAAACTTTTCCATAACTTATTAAATTTAAAAGCTTATTATTTGACTGAATATTATAAATATAGATTAATAATTATCATCTGTTGAAAATAGGGTTATAAAATTAATATTAAAGGAACAGAACAACATATAATTGGGTGATGTTAAAATTGGAAGGAGTATAACTAATTAAACAACTAAATTTTTAAAATTTTCAGTTGATATTACATTTTAAAAGAATTATTAAGTTCTTCTTGATTTGTTCTGTTTTTAAATAAGAGTTTATACATAATTAATATTTAGAGATAATGAATGAGGTGATAAAACATGGTACTTGTTCTAGATCCGGTAATAATCGTAAACTTGATTTTTTGTATTATAATAGTGGCCCTTGGTATTGTAGGATATGAAAAAGTTAAAAGTACAGTCCCTCTTTACATAGCTGCAGCATTTGGCCTTTTTGGAATTTCACATTTTGCAACTATTTTGGGTTATGCGAGTTCATTAACAGTCTTAGTGATAATAAGGAGCCTTGCATATATTGTAATTATATACGCGCTGTATAAAATGGCTTTCAGCAGATAAAGCTGTAATTAAAAATTGAAGATTTCGTTAATGGGCTATTGATGTAATTTTAGATATAACTTAAATTAAAGTCCAATTAATCTATGGTTATATCTTCAATTTTAAGCCTTTTTTGGCGCAGGATCTTCATCAGGGTAACCTACAGGCAGTAAAGCTACAGGGTAAATATTTTCATCCCCTGAAGATGTCTCTGATTTTATCTTCTTTTAATGCTCTAATCCAGCAAGTTCCAAGATTAAAATCAAGGGCTCGTAAGACAATGTGTTCAATAGCTATTGCCACGTTAGCTGCTATTTTTGGACTAATCTCAGATATGCTCATTTTTTTCATTTCATCTACATTTCTGCAAATTATATTCACGATATTGTCTTCAACAGCACCTATTTTACCTAAATCTTGAATTCCAGAGGCTGAACCTTCAATATAATCTGAAACATTGGCACAGCAAACTAGTACAATTGGGGCCGGACCAATAAAAGTTTGATTGTGGGCTCTTTGACAAGTTTCATCTTTGTTTCATTATCTTTAACAATCTTAAAACGCCATGGATGTGCATTGCAGCCGGAAGGCGCAAGTCTTGCAGCTTTTATTAATTCTGTTATATGCTCCTCTGGAAGGGATTTGTCCTTGAATTTCCTTATACTTTTCCGGTTTTCGATTGCGTTTTTAGTGGTTAAAATTTCTTTTTCTCATATTTGGAGAATCTTTATAAAGTAATGTATCTGCGAAAATAAAAACATTAGTAGAATATTTAATTCCAATCATATTAAATAACAAAAGAATAATTATTATTAAGTGAAGTATGCCTGTCATTTATACAAATATGAAGTTATATTTAATTAAATTAGATATGGAAGATTTAATGGGATTAATTAGATTAATAATGTGATTATCATTTGGGAAAAAGATTATACTCTCAAATTTAAGTTTAGGTGATCTAATGAATATAAAACATTTTATTTCATTTGTTTTGTTATTTATAATTGTTATTTCTTTATTATCTGGCATTGCTACTGCTTCAGATCAAAAGGGAAGAAGTTATTCTATTCCTTCTGCGAGTATTGATCTTTTTGTGGAAGAAAATGGTAATCTTCATGTAAAAGAAAAAATTCATTATTCATTTATAGGGACATATAATGGTGTTTATCGTGATATACCTATCAAATCTGGAGAAAAGTTAGCGAATCTAAAGGTATATGCTGAAGGTGCATATTGCTCTTATAATGTTACCAATCGTATGGACGAGAAGTCTATAAAGATTTTTCTTTACTCTGATCCTCAAAAGAGTGCTCCCATAAATGATAGGGATGTAGATGTTTTTATAGAATATGATTTTGTTAATGTAATAAAAATTTACAACGATGTTGCTGAACTCCAGTATAAACTATGGGGGGAAGGATGGGAACAGGATGTAGGCCATTTAACGGCTAATATTCATTTAAAATCAAATAATGGAGTACAATACTGGTTAAATCCCCCATATCTCGTCCAAAATACTACGTGGCATAATCAAACCCTGAGTATCACTACTAAACCTATTTATTCAGCTAATTGGTTTGAGTTATTGATGGCCATACCTTCTAATCAGTTTTTAAATAGTACTCCCTATGCACTGCGGTTTAAATCAGATATACGTGGATACCTTGAAATTACCCAGAAAAATTATGAAAATGAATTAAATTTTAAAACAAAAGTATACTCTTTACTTACAATTCTAATAATTTTATGTGCACTTTTTCCATTATTCATCTATTTTAAATTTGGCAGGGAGCCAAAAATTGATTATCTAAATGAATATGAGAGAGATTTGCCTTCTAATGATCCTCCTGCAGTTATAAATGCTTTATATGGCAGTGAATTAGTTGGAGATCCAGATATAAATGGATTTAGGGCGACAATAATGGATTTAATAGATAGGGATTATTTAAGATTTAATGAGGATCCTTCAAATGATGAAAATTCTCTTGCCCTCAAAATAACATATAAAGATCCATCGAAACTTAAAAATTTTGAAAGAGATGTCTTTGAATTCTTTAAAAAATTTGAGGAAGATCGTATTGTAAATTTAAATAAATTAAAAGACGAATTAAAAAAGAAAGAAAATGCAAAAATTTTCATGCATTTTTATCTTAATTGGAAATATCATTTAAAAGAAGAATTATTAGATGATGAAACAGTTAAAAAAGTATTTCATAAAAAGGGAAATAGATATCTGAAGATATATGGATTGATAGGATTAGAGGCAGCTTTCTTCCTGGTATTTTTAATGGGGGATAATATCCCTGCAGCTATATATGCTAAATATGCTGCAATTATTCTGGGAATCGTCGCAATAATCTCTTTGATTACTCCTGCAAAAATCCCTGGACAATGGACAGATTACGGCAGGTTAAATTATGAGAAATGGAAAAAATTTAAAAGATATTTAAAAGAATTCAGTATGATAAAAAAACACACTCCGGAGTCTATTGAAGTATGGAATAAATATCTTGTTTATGCCACTGCATTTGGAATAGCAGCTGAGGTTATAATGGACATGGAAGAGATTTTTCCTCTAGATCAACTAGCTAGGAGTGCCATGTATAATTTCCATTATTGGGGTGGTTTTAATGCTATTTATATTGGAACGAATAGTGGTATGAGCGTTGGTTACGCTAATGTTGGAGGCGGTGCGGGAGGTGGCTCTGGAGGGGGTGGAGGAGGAGCTTTTTAAACTAAGCTTCTTTGAAATAATTTTAATTAATCATTTGATTGTTTAACGCCTCTTTAATTTTCTTATTCTTAGTTAAAGTAGTCTTTAAAAGCTCATCGAAGGTATTTGGCAGTTCTTTTTCCAGTATTTTAACACCTTCTTCTGTAATGCCCCCTTTTGTGGCTACTCGTGAAATTACCTCTTCAAAACCCATATTTCCTTCATAAAGAAGTTTTGCAGTCCCATAAAGAGTCTTTATAACCATGTCTTGGGTTTCGGCAGGGGTAAAATTACTATTTTCAGCGCCTGCTTCGGCAAATTTCATGAAGATCTCTGCAATGAATGCAGGAGCGCAGCTTGTTAAATCAGATCCTGCTTCAAAATTTTCTTCATCAATGATTTTTACATCACTAATTGAGCTGAAGAGATTATTTACAAAATCTGCTTCTTTTTCAGTTACTTCCTCGTTGTGACAGATAAGAGAAACACCTTCATTAACTTTGGAGGTTAGACTAGGTATGACTTTGGTAATTTTCCCTGGAAATGCACCTTCCACATTCTCCATGGTTAAAGCTGCTGCAATGTATGTAATATGGGAATCTCCTGAAATTTCATCTTTCACTTCTTCAATTACTTCTTTTACTGCAGATGTACCTACAAAAATGAATATTTTACGACATTTTCCTGCTAAATATGCATTGTTATCTGTAATTTCAATTTCAGGATATTTTTTTTTAATATCCTCCAGTTTACTCTTTGTTCTATTTGAAACAATTATTTCATCAGGTTTTATAACATTCGAAGATAGGAGACCTTCTATGATCATGCTTCCCATACTTCCATAACCTATAAATCCAATTTTAGACATTAAATTCCCTCTTTTAATTTAATTGAGTAGTTCTATAAATTTATTTTCTTTAAATATACTAAATTTAAGTTTTCAGTTAATTTTTCAGTTTTAAATTCTTTATAACCAAGCTTTTGATATAATTTTAGATTCTTCCCACTTTTATGACCTGTAATAAGCTCAAATTTTCCACAATTCTTGAAAATTCTCTCTATTTCCCTCATTAAATTTGTTCCAATTCCTTGATTCTGAAAATCAGGATGGACTATGAGTTTTCCAATGTAGCATGTTTTAGGATCAATTAGTAATGCTCTTACTGATCCAATTATCTTCTCATTTTCCACTACCTTAAGGAACACGTGGTTTTCAAATTCTTCTTCTACTTCTTTTAATGTTTGAACTAGAGGGGGAAATATTAAAATCATTATAAAGCTCAGCTTCGCTTTTATATGCCAGTTTCTGTAATTGAAGTATTTCTTCCAGATCTGAAAATTCAGCTTTTTTAGTTATCATTTTTAACCAACTTTACTAACTAATTTCAAGTTAATAATGTATTAAATGCATTGAAAAATTGATAAAAATTGGGCAATAAATTGACTTAACATTATTATTTAAAATGGAATATATGGAATTTCTTAAAGATCATCTAGATCCTTTAAATGATTTAGTTGGGTTTAGATTCTGCACATAATTTATACTTATTGTATAATTTCAGATTCGCAATTGTAAAATAATTAAAGTATAATTAAAATAAGTAGTATATTTTTTATTTGATCCATCTTTAGAATCTATACTTTTTGACTGTTATCATGCATAAATTACTATGATTTGTAGAACCCAATTTTAAGTTCCTATTTAATAATAAAATTATAAAGTTAATATGTGGTTATAATTTATATTAAGTTTTATTCCGTATAAATGGACATTTTATGTCAATTTAATATGGCATAAATATAATTAGGCTGCTAATTTTGTTTTATTTATAATTTGAATCTGTGATATGCCTCTAAATTTTTACATTTGGTAAAAGAAAAAATAGGTTAATATTCATTTTTATGTAATTTAACCAATTTTTAATGTATTTTCACGCAAAATACGTTTTTTTAAGCAAATTGGGGCTTATATTGTAAAAATTATAACGTTTATATGTAACGAATAATAATATATTATAATGTAGTAATACAAAATTTGGAAAATTTATTAAATGGAGTTAGTGACATATGTCGGATACAACAATTTTGATTGTTGAAGATGAAGCCATGACTGCAATGAATCTCCAAAATTGGTTTGAGTTTTGGGGATATAATGCCCCTCTCATAGCATGCTCCGAAAAAACAGCTCTTAAAAAAGTTCAGGAGATAAAAATAGACTTAGTACTCATAAACATAGAACTTGGAAATATGAATGGCCGAATAAATTTTGCTAAAAAAGTAGCTGATAATTTTGATACGGCCATTGTATATATAACCCCTTATTTCAATAATGAAATTATGCAGCATATGAGGGCTACAAAACCCTATGGATGTATATTTAAACCTCTTGAAGAAAATCAATTAAAATATACCGTTGAAAACGCTCTTTACAAAAGGAAAATATATAAAAGGTTTATTGCAAGTAAATAAGAAAAAATAATTATTTTTTTCTTCTTTTTTCAACATTTTTATTTAAATGAATTAATCTTTTCCATAATCCTATCACTCAAACTTTTTAGAAAAAGCCATCAAAAAAAATCTCCGATTTTTTTTGGGGCATGTGAAAATTTTCAATTTTCACGGCTGCAAATCAAAGATTTGCAAGCACTGAAAATCAGAGATTTTCGAGTGTTTGATCAAAAACTACAGATTAAAATGAATTAATCTTTTCCATAATCCGATCACTTAAAAATTCAGAGGATATAAAATCAGGATAGACTGGAAGTCTTTCGTCTAAAGATAGTCCCATTTCTTCTGTCATTTTTCTAAGATCTTCTAATTCGGGCCATGGAGCTTCTGGATTTACGAAGTCCCTTGTAAGCGGTGAAACTCCTCCCCAGTCATCAGCACCCGCAAGGAGAAATACCTGTGCATTATGATTATTTAAGTTTGGAGGGACTTGAACTCCAGTATTCGGGAATAAAAGCCGGGTTACAGCAACCATTTTTATCATTTCAATTACAGATGGTTCTTTCCATGATTCCATGGGGATCCCTTGTTTTGGCTTGAAATTTTGAATGATAATTTCCTGGATATGGCCGTATTTATCATTAATACGTTTTATTTCAAGGAGTGATTCAGCTCTTTCTTCTATTGTTTCCCCTATTCCGATAAGCAGTCCTGTTGTAAATGGAATGTTTAACTTTCCTGCATTTTCAATAGTTTTAATTCTCAGCTTTGGATCTTTTCCAGGGCTTTTCTCATGTACAATTGTTTTCATAAGTCTTTTACTTGTATTTTCAAGCATTAAACCCATAGATGCATTTACTTCATTTAATAATTCCAGTTCTTTCTTTTTTAGCACTCCTGGATTACTGTGAGGTAAAAGTCCTGTATTTTTTAGGGTTTCATCACAGATAAAATAAAGATAGTCTACCATATTTGAATACCCTTTATCTTCAAGCGCTGCTTTTACTTGCGAAGTTTCTTCAGGACGTTCTCCAAAGGTAAAAAGAGCTTCTTTGCAATTATATTTATCTCCTTCATTTAAAATATCAAAAATTTCCTGATAATTCATTAAAATTCGCGCTTCTTTATCATCTGGAGTTTTTTTGAAGGTGCAGTATCCGCATTCATTCCTGCAGATATCTGTAAGTGGTAAAAAGACATTTTTAGAATATGTAATTGTGCCATTATCCCTTTGAGACTCTGCGGTAGAAATTAAAGATAGAATATTTTTACCTTTTGCATTTAAAAGGGATATTATTTCTTCTTTTGAGTATTCAGGCATGCTATCTTCCGTTTAATTTGTAAAAATAGTAATTTAAAGTTTATAAAAAAAGGAGAAAAAATTATTATTCTATATTTGCAGCAACCACTTCCACGAACTGCGGACCTATTCCACTTTTATCTTTCCATGTAACGATAAAAGTCCCAACATTATCGATGAGGCCTAATGTATATGCTACATTACAATTCATGGCTTCTAAAGATTCTTTAAGCAGGTAAACTCCAGTAATATCAGTTTCACCTGGAATATCAACACTTTCTCTTATCCTTTCATCCATTATGCCGATCATGTTCCCCCCTTCTTCGGAAAACATATCTATCTGGCGTGCACCGAGTTTTTTTAAAAGATTCGAAAGAACTTCATCCAGTTCTTCATTAAATTGTTTTCTTGACATTCCCCTTACAATGAGAATATTATCGGCATCTATGGCAGGTTTTGATCCATGGAATGCCTCTAAATCACCCATTACCTGACCTGCAATTTTGTGTATTGGCTTCACTTAGTATCCTCTCCAAAATGATCTCAGTTACAAATTGTTTTAGCAGACTGATTATTTTCTTCTATACCTTCAATTTCGTACTTTAGCTCACCTAACATGGCGACTTTTTCTGCAAATGCGTTATGTCTGTGTATACTTTCCTCATTTATCTGTCTTACAGTTACTAATGTATCATCTGGAAGGTGAGAATATTCATTCACGATCTTCTGTACCATATTTCTTACGCAGTCTTCAACAAACATTGGATGTTCATGCGCATGGACCACAACTGCATTTTCATCGGACCTCTTAAGAAGTTCGCATACTGAAGAGCTCATTGAGTCTTCTATAATCCTTATAAGGTCTTCGCCGCGGATCATATGTTGTTCTGGGACTTCTATCATGATCATCCCCCTTCCCCTCTGGTTGTGCGATGCAAGAGATACAGTATTTAAGACTTTTTCAGTTGTTTCTTCATCTAAAAACTCTAGAAGTTTCTGTCGTGAACTTTCTTTTATAGATTCCTGTGCGCAAGGACATGCTGTCATTCCGACGACCTCAGCACCGATCATCCTCCTTATCACAACTTTATCTCCATCTCTGTAACCGCTGGCGTCTGCCATGATTTTGGTCATTTCCTGAGTTTTCATTTTTGTAACAGGAGATTTTTTCATGAACATGAAATCGCTTTTCATGCTTACTTCTGCCCTTCTTGCGTATTTGTGTTTTTTAAGAAGAAGACTTACTATTTCAGCACATACGTTTTCTATTTCAACTGCTGTGCTTTCCATAGCTTCTTGAAGAACTTCGCTAATGGCTTCTGGGTTCCTGGACATGTGGATCCCTCTCTGCGTACTTGGAAGATCCACAAAGGCGTCGAAGGTAGGTAGAAGTACTATGGGTCTTTTCCCTTCTCTTTCAATTTTTAAAAGTTTTTTAACCCCGCTAACTCCGACCCTTGTAAGATGTACAGGGATAGTGGGTACTTTATCTTGTGTGTCTGGAAAACATGTGATAGACAAAATTTTTCACCCCGATTGATAATCATTTAGTATTTTAGAACTTAAATGTTTAAGTAGATCATAAATTAACCATTTTTTTAGTATTACTAAACTGTCAATATTGGATATGATGATAGTTTAATATATCTAATTTGATAATCAATTCTTTATATCTTTAGTTTTTTAATTATTTATAATTTTAAATACGGATTAATGATTTATAAAGGTAAGTAAATAATTATTAAATCTTTATTAAAACCATTTTCAAAGTAAAATAAAAATAAATTTAGTACTGAAATACTTTAAATGGAAGAATATTAGTTATATTTCAATTAAATAAAGCTTAAACTTTGGTTATTATATCTTTAAATTCTTCTGGTGTTAAGTCCTTTAAATTGTCTAAGGTAACTACATTTGCATTGTAAATTTCTTCTGCTCTTTTACCCAGAAGTTCGCTAGCTTTATCTGATTCAATAATTACTAAAATCTTTTCTAAGCTAAGGCTGCTCATTTTTCTACTAATATCATTTTTCACGTGTTCTATTTTCTTTGAAATTGCCCCGAGTGCAGCTTCAGGAATTTTAGGATTGATAATCTTCATATCTTCTACTTCAAGAGGTACGCCTGCAACAAGTATCTGCTGAGCGTCAACTCCGAACTTGGATATCATTTTTCTAAAGTTTCCTTTACTTGTTAAAATTAAAAGACCATCAGATAATTTTTTAATCTCTTCTTCAACGCTTTCTTTTTCGATGACTCCAAAATTCGCAAGCATGCTGTCTATTTTAGTTCTCACTTTTAAAATTTTCCCGCAAAATAAGTTCGCATCATTTTCATTGAGTTTGTGGGAAGGCCTGCTTGAATAAATAAATTCTTCTGCCTCAATCAGTTCATCTAAAATTTCTCCAAAGAGCTTAACGTCTATATTTCCTTCTTTGGGGGCTTTAAATTTTTCACCTGTAGTTTTAGATTTTCCTGCTTCTTTAATTAGTAACTGAGCTTGATGAAGTCTAAGTTTTTCCATAAATATCACCGTTAATTAAATTTTGTGGAGAAAATAATTCTTTGATGTGTTAATATTTATTTAACTTATTTATATTTCCTCATTGATTAGTATAAGACCTAAAATTCATAAAATGGCGAAAATACATCTTTTATTTTATTAAACGTATTCTTTGTACTTTCTGAAACTTTCAGTTCATGTTTATAATTATCATGGCTTATATTATTTAGTGCGTTTATCATTTTAACATTACACCTTGAAAGAATGTTTAAGTTGTATCCTCCTTCTAAAATTAGAGCTAATGAACCCGCAATGCCCATCATTTTTCCTGCTATATATTCATAGAACTCATCAGTAAGAGATAGACTTGAAAGTGGATCATCTACATGGCCATCAAACCCAACATCCATAAAATAAAAGTCTGCATTAAATTTAGATGATGCCGGTTCAAGAATTTTATCCAGAATGTAAATATAATCATCTGTAGTTGATCCAGGGACCATTGGAATGTTTAAATTACAGCCTTCACCATTACCCTTACCAATTTCTTCTACAAATCCATCTCCTGGAAATAATGTTCTTGGATTTTGATGAATAGAAATATAAAATACATCAGGGTCCTCATAGAATATCTTTGATGTTCCATTTCCAAAGTGAACATCAAAATCAAATATAAAAAATTTTTTAATTTTGCGTTCCTGCCTTAAATATTCTAAAGATATGGCCAGGTTATTAAATATACAAAATCCCATAGATTTATTTCTTGTCGCATGGTGTCCTGGAGGTCTTACAATTGCATATGCACTGTTGTACTCGTTTAAAACTAAGTCTGACGCTTTAATTGCGCCGCCAGCTGCAAGTTTTGCAATTTCGTAAGTTTGGGGAGATGCATATGTGTCATAATCTATATATCCTCCCCCATTCTGGCAGAAAGATTTAATTTGTTCAACATGAGCTTTGGAATGAACTCTTAAAATATCCTCTTTTGTTGCAGATGGAGGACAAATGCAGTGAATTTTACTTAGAATACCTTCCTTTTTTAGAGAATTAATTATGGCATTTAAACGTTCTTTGTTTTCAGGATGGTTTCCAGTATCATGCTTTTTATAATCCTCGCAGTAGACAAGTGCATTCAACTTAAACACCTATATATTTATTGTATATAGTTCAGCACGTCTTTCTGTTTCTTTACCTCTTGAACAGTAAAAGGACAACTTCATGTCATATTTTTGATGTACACTGCAATCTCGGGGACATAGACATGCTCTTTCATCCATTGGACAATTACTTTTACCTAAAATACAGAAAAGGAGCTCTTTGCTTTTTCGTGTACAGTTATTGTAAGTGGGGCATTCATGGCAGATACAATCATTCCTTAATTCTGCAATGAATTTATCTTTATCTGAACTGCTCATTTTATTCAATTCATTTTTTAAATCCTCAAATTTCATAATGATCAATTTATATTTTTGAAATTTGAATGTATTAAATGATGCTGTAAGTTTAATAAAAAATTCATATATTTAATAAAATTAAAATGTGTTAAATTCAGTATATTTTAATATAAACGCCAGGAATGGAATGGGTATGGAATGCAAGTATTTTGAAAAATTAAAGGATTACAATTATGGAGATTTACTAGCTGAAACAGACTACTGGATTATTTTACTCGCACCTGATCAAAGGAACCTAGGAACATGTGTTATAGCTTTAAAAAGATTTGAGGGAGATCTGTCAGAATTAAAGGATGAAGAATGGCTTGAATTTAGTAAAATTGTTAAAAAATTAGAATATGCACTTAAAAAAGCATTTAATTCCACAATGTTTAACTGGGGCTGTCTGATGAATTCTTCTTACCGTAAAGATCCTCCAGATCCACATGTGCACTGGCATATGATACCTCGATATAAAGAAAAAACGGAATTTAAAGGCCTTATTTTTGAAGACCCATGTTTTGGATCCAGTACAATGAAAACAAAAGGAGGCATCCGTAAAGTTGCAGAAGATGTCCGGATAAAAATCATTAAAGAAATAAAAGATAATTTTGAGATATAAATTTTAAAGGGAATGTCTTAGTTATTTTAAGTATTAATCAATTGAGTTCTTATTTTTACCCATTAAAATCAATGCAAATATTGCTGCAAAGCAAACTGCTGTATAAACCATGAATGCAGTATTTAAGCTTTTTAAAAATGTCATATAATACTGGAACGTTATCTGGACATTTCCAAGATACACTGCAAAAATTAGAAGTACAACTCCCATACTCAGCAGCTGCCCAGTAAATACCATAGTTGAAACAGTTGCCGAAGCAGTTCCATAAGTTTTTTTGCTTACAGAACTCATGCTTGCATTTGTGGCGGGGGACGAAAAAAGTGCCAGGCCAGTTCCAACAAGGATTAATCCTAAAATTATTATGTATAATGGACTATTTTCGTTTAAGAAAACGAACAAAGAAAGACCGATAGTTGTGATACCCATTCCTATGGATGTAATTGTGCGGGTTTCAACTTTATTTGATATTCTCCCTGCAAAGGGTGATAAAACAGCTACAGATAGGGGTTGTAAAACCAGAATGATTCCTGCAGCATTGGGACTCAGCAGTTTTAGATATTGGAGATAAAGGCTTAACAGATAGGTCATTGCAGAAGTTCCAAGATTAATTATTAAAATTGAAATTATTGAAATAGTAAAAAATGTGTTTCTAAAGATAGAAATCCTTAAAAGAGGGTGTTTCAATTTAGTTTCATATTTTATAAAGATCAGAGTTCCTAAAATACCAATTAGTATCAGATACTTGCCTGTGTTTCCATTAGGAAGTGTGGAAAATCCCTGCATCAATGTTATCATTATGAAAATGAAAAGTACTGCACCTACAAAATCGAAATGTTCTCCTTTACATCCTGCCCATTCTGATTTAAACTTCAATAAAATGATTGAAAGTATTAAAAGACCAAAAGGAACGTTGAACATAAAGATAATTCTCCATCCAAATTGTTGAATTAAAAATCCGCCCAGTATCAATCCACTGAAAATTCCTGTGTAAACTGATGTAACATAAATTCCATATGCCCTTCCCCTTTCTTTTTCTTCAAAAACTGAAGAAATAAGAGCTATTCCCGTTCCAAAAATCATTGAACAGCCCATACCCTGTAAAAATACAAATATGAGAAGTAAAATTGCAGAAGGGGTGACTGCAGCAAGAAATGAGGCAAATGTAAAAATTGCAACCCCATAGGTAAAAATCTTTTTTCTTCCATGTATGTCGGCTAATCTTCCAAAAGGGAGTATAAATGCTGCATTAGCTAAAATAAATATGGTTGGAATCCAACTTAATAAAATAGCGTTTAAAGCAAAGTCTGTACCAATTGTGGGGATAGCGATATTTAATGAAGTTCCCATAAATGGTACGAGGAAAGAGCCAAGTGCCACAGTGATTAAAACTATGTTTTTAATCTCCTTTTTTTTCATTTTTATAGTTCCAAATTAATTATAATTTAAATTTGTTTTCATTTGAGGTTTAAAACTTTAAATGAGGTTCTAATTTTCTTTATATACTATTTATTATTTGTATAATAAATTAATTAGGATATAATGAGATATAAAAAATAGAAGCTTGTTAAAGTTAAAAATATGGTTAAAGATATTAGATTTTTATTTACGAGATGCAGCGCATTTTTTCTATCTTCTGTTCTTCTTAAATAGCTTAATATGGCAAGACTAAGTGGAATTAGTGAGATGAGTGTAATAACTTTAAAATTTAAAATTGAGGGATACAAAATGGTAATTGAGATACTAAAAAAAGATAATGTGGCCATTATTCCTGAGACTGCAATTATTTTAAAGCCAAATTTGCGTCCCTTGGATACAATCCAGGTAATTTTACCTCCAAGTTTATCTCCTTCCATGTCTGGAATTTGAACTGCACTGATGAACAACATCTGGTAAAGTAGAAGGGGCATTGAAAAAATAATAAAAAGCATGTCTATTGTTCCCATTAAGGTTAAGTAACCTATAGCAGGCATCACGAAACCTGTAGAGATGGTTGCAAGTTCTCCAAGTTTATTGTAGGATAATCTTATTGGGGGAGCAGCGTAAAACCATCCTAGAAGGTTTGCAAATACCATAAATAAAAAGAAACATAGGGGATAAGAAAATAATAACACAAATACTGCAGCAATGATTAAAGATAAGCTTAAAAGCGCAACTGAAAACCATTTTGAAAATTTCTTAAGTTCCGGATTTTCAACTAGAACTCCGCTTCCACCAGCAAACTGGCTTGGTTTACCATATTTATCTGCCTCTAAATCAAAATAATCGTTGCTGTAATGCATAGAAAGCTGCGCAGTAAATAAAATAGCATAACCCAGTAAAAATTTGTTTAAAGAAAATTCAGCATTCAATAAAACTGCAAGGAACGCTCCAATACAAAAATACAGAAAACTTCCCAGTAAAAAATGAAAACGCCCCAGTTTAACAATTTTAACGAGTTTAACATAATTTAAATTCATGCGGTGCCCCTCTAAGCTACATAATATATGTTTATCCGATGTTATATTACTTTTTTACTATGCTTGTAATAAATGAAATTTAGGTCTTTACATGTGGGAGTATTTATTTCGTAAATAATTGCAATTTTGGCGGTTAAAACGTCAATTTCTTAGATTAGCAGACTTTTATGTGTATAATTGATATTAAAATAGAATTAGTTGTTATAATGGAGTTACTGGTGGTAACTTTATTTTTTAACTTGGTTTTTTTTTATTCATGGATAATAATTACAATGTATTTTAGGTTATTTAGTATTACTAAATTATAAATAGTTATGATCACATATTAGAAATAGAATAAATTTTGGAGGTAGATTTTTTATGGCAGAAATGGAAGGAGATATGAAGGAAATGACTGATGTCATTAAAACAACTATAGATGAACTTTTGAAAGTTTTAGCCACTGATAATGTGATAGGAGAAACAATGGAAATAGATGATAAAGTAATAATTCCAATAACTAAAGTAGGATTGATGTTTGGAACTGGAGCTGGAATGGGCGGCATGCGTGATAATAAAGGAAAAGGCGCAGGTGCAGGTGGTGGAGCCGGAATAAGCCCTGTATCTGTAATAGTTGCATTTAAAGATATAAAAGGTCCAGAAGGTGTTCAAATATTATCTGTACATGGTATGGGGCCTCTAGCTAAAATGGTAACAGACGTAGGACAAGGCATTAAAAAAATGGTGGAAGAAGAAGGCGGCCCTGAAGGAGTAATGAAAAAAGGAATGAAAATGGCCAAAAAAGGAAAAGAAGAAATGGGAGGTCAAAGTGGGGGAGAATCTGAAGGTGTAACACCTCGCGGCCCGGGTTCAGAACCTAGAATGTAATATTAATTTGGGGAAAAATTCCCTCAAAATCCTCAAAAATCTATGATTTTTGGGCCCTCGAAATTCATAGATTTCTAATGCCGTGGAAAACTACGTTTTCTCGGCCACAAATCAAAGATTTGTAGGCCCAGAACACATAGTGTTCGAGGGCAGCAAAAACCTAGTTTTTGCGCGTCAAAATCATAGATTTTGACAGATTTCTGTTGGCTATGAATTTTTGATCACCAGCGAAAATTAAAATAAAGAGTGGATTATAAGTGGTAAACATCATTGCAGCCATCATAATTCTTATTATAGTGCTGATCATAATAGGGATTCTGGTGGTTCCTTTTCATATTTCTTTGGAATTATTCAGGCAAAATAAAATTAATCAGGGCTATTTAAGAATTAGGTGGTGGAAAATCAAGATTATAGATAGAGAACTTATACAACCTGAAAAAGAAAAGAAAGAAAAAAAGCCTAAGCGTAAATTTGATTTTAAAAAACTTCTCGATGTACTTCTGGATATGCTTCCAAAAGTCATTCCTGATTTTATGGAATCTTTACCTTACTTTGTGGATATAATGGAGTCCTTTTTAAGATCTATTTCTATAGAAAGAATAGCATTTAATCTTATTTTTGGATTGGGAGAAGTTGCAGATACTGCAATTGTTGGTGGTTTTTTCTATTCAGTAATTGCAATAATAAATGTAATTCCAAATACATATTTCTCGGTAGAGCCTGATCTTAGAAATGAGAGGTTAGAAGGCTCATTAAATATTAAAGTGAAATTAAGGTTACTTAGAATAGTTGCAACATCTCTAAAGGTTTTAACTAAGCGACCTGTTAGATCCCTTCTTTGGGAACTCAGAAAGTTAAGAGGAGTGTTTGTCTAAAATGAATTTTTTATGTGGCACAAAAAAAATATTTGGCCGTGAAAATAGGGGTGAAAAAGATATACCCTCCATGTTTAAAGAGTTCTGTAGAAATTGTAATATAGAAATGCCCAAATGGGATAAAGTAGTTGGAAAACCGATTGGAGCAGCAGATAGAACTATTTATCCAATAATTGAAGTTGTAACTATAGGAAATAACATGCCTAATTTCAGAGGGATAGAGATTTTTCCTATTGCGCTGGTAATAGAAGAGTCTGGAGAAAAATATGCTATTTCACTTACAGGAAAAGAAATTAATTCTGATGAATTTATAGAGATGGTCTTTAAAGAAAGTAAAAAACAGTAATTACTATCCATTTTTTTGAGGTTAAAAAAATGAGTAGTAGTTTACTTTTTAGAGATTAACTTTCGTTATTTTCTTCTTCTTCGATGATTTCGGAAGATCCAAGATCTTCTTTTACTATATTTAAAACGGTTTGAGTGTATGTTCTCTGTACATCTGGTTCTTTTAAGAGCTCTTTTATGAACGCATCAAGTTCGGTTGTATCTCTGAATTTAGCTATTAATATAGCATCATATTCGCCAGTAACATCATATATGCCAAGTACATTTTTGTTATAGGCTGTTTTATCTTCCCAATTTCGTAAAACTCCGCCTTTGACTTTGACGCCAATTACAGTAGTTAATTTATATCCAACTTTAGAGTGATCTAGAAGTGGAACAAATTTTTTAATGATCCCTGTTTTTGTAAATTTATCAACTCTGTTGTGAACTGTACCTACGGATATATCTAATTCACGTGAAATCTTCCTGTAAGACATTCTTCCGTCTTCATTTAATAAGTTAAGAATTTTCCTGTCAATTTCATCTAGTTTGGTTGGTCCCTCGTCATCTCTCATTTTTATCACTGTATTTTTAATTAATGAAAATTATGAACAATGTTTACATATTATCAATTTATAATTTAAATACGTTGCACATTCTTATAAAATTAATTGGTTTGATGAGAATATATACTTATTTAAAACAAAACTATTTTTTTAGGAAAATCTAAATTTTAAGTTAAATTTTATGAAAAAATAAAAAAAGAAAATTGGTTTATTTTGAAGGTTCTTGCACTGATTCGTGAGAATTATATCTCATTTTTGGGTAAGAATAGCAATGATAATGATCTTGCATAGAACAGTGATAAGTATGCCAGTACTAAGATGAAAAGCACTGGAACTAATATAATGCCAATAATTGTAATTGCGAGTACAAATGTGATAGCTACTGCAATTAAACCGATAATTAAAGATACTAACACCACTACAATATACCAAATTATATAATCCACCCATCCGATCTGGGATATATGATCAAGTATTTCAGTGAATCTAAAAGCTGCACTAAATTCGCCATCGTTATATGCCAGATTGGCTACTGCAATGATCTCTATAAACCCTATAATGATGGCTAATATCACATAAATTATGTAGCCTAGGACTAATGCATATAAAGCAGCTCCAGAAAGCATGCCTGCATTCATGACTATATTTTGGCCTGCTCCTAAGCCTGCAGCTATTATCCAAACTGGAATGCTGTAAATTATTCCTACTATGAATAGTTTAAGACCCTCAATGAATAATTCGTCAACATCATCAAAGTTGGGGAGTTCTGATATTCCAGCTAAATTTGATTTCAAAGCTCTTAAAAAGTAGCCTATACCTATAAAATTCACTAATGGGATAATCATTATTATTCCTAGTATCAAAAGCTTTCCCAAATCTGATGTGGGATATCTAATACTATCCGATATATTTTCTCCTATATCCATATTTATTTACCTCTTTTTTAATTTTGACATAAGACAATTTGTTATTTGAGTTATTCACTTATATAAAGATAATGTTCAGCAAAATAGAAGGGTGATGGGTATATATTGCAAAATGCATTTTAAATTTAAAATAAAGATAAAAAATAAAAAAATAAAAAAGGAATTTATTCCCTTGCGTATGTAGTTTTTTCTTCTGTTGCAAACAGGTCTTCTGATGTAACTAATAATCCAAGTGATCTTGCATACAATAGATATGCGTATGGATATAATATTAGGATCATTATTAACCAGCCAATTATTGGAATTATACCTAATATAGATGCTATAACTCCTACAACAATTCCTATAATGATCATTACTACAAACCAGATTATATAGTCAACCCATCCAATTGATTTGATTAAATCAAGTATTTCGCTGAATCTAAATGCTGCTCCAAGGTCGCTGTCATAAAGTGCCATATTTGCTATTGCCATGGTCTGGAATAAAGCAAACAGAATCCAAAGGATAACACCAATGATTGCTACTCCACTTAACAGGCCAATTGCTGCTACTGGAGACACTAAATTTCCTATATTTTGCATTGAAGCTATTGATCCAAATATGCCTATTAATATTACTATCGCTGGTATAATGCTGTATACTATAGAAACCACAATTACTTTAAGACTGTCTATAATCATTTCGCCCCAATCACCGAATTCAGGAAGTTCATCAGAACCTGCTAAAGTCGCTTTTAATGTTCTAAGTACATATCCTGGTACGAAAAGAATTCCAATAATCACCATGCTTAAAAGAGCAAATACTCCTAATTCAAGTACTTTTTTCCAATCTTGTGAAGGATATCTAACTGCATCCCCTACTATGTCGCCTATGTCCATATTTATCCACCTCCTTTTTTAGTTTTAGCATAGACGATTTGTTATTTGAATCATTCACGTATATAAAGATAATGTTTAACAAAATAAAAATTAGTGATAGGTATAGACACTGTAAAAGTGGATTTTATATTTGAAATAAGGATAAAAAATAAAAATAAAGAAATTTGTTTATTTTGAATGTGCAGTTCCTGTTTGCTGGGATCCATATATCACATCTTGAGAACTGTATAGCAATGCTACTGATCTAGCGACATACATCTGTAGATAAGGTGTTACAATTAATGCCATTAACACTACTGTTAGTACAGGGCTAATTAAACTGAAAAGGCCAGTTATAATTCCACCTATGGCAGCAATGACTATATAAACAATTATTGTCACTATGTACCATAGTATAAGGTTTCCCCATCTATGGCTCCTATTTTGTCGAATATTTCGCTGAATCTGAATGCTGCACTAAATTCACCGTCATTGTAAGCCATATTTGCCACTGCAACTGCGATTATAGGGGTAATTATAATCATGTATAACATCGCAAGGATAATCCCAACTCCAGCTCCAATAAGCGCCCCTATAGGAATTGATGATGGATTTAAAATTAATGATATTATAATTGATGCTGCAAAGATTAGTATTAATATAACGGCAGGTATTGAATAAACAAAACCGACTACAGCTACTTTAATGCCGTCTATGAACATAGTAACAAAGTCATCGAATGATGGAAGCTCTGAAATTCCTGCTAAACTTGATTTTATGATTTTAAAGAAGTAACCATATCCTAATAATCCAACAATAAATCCAATAATCCCCAAAACTGATATTAATGTGCTATCTGCCATGAATGATCTTGATATATTTCCTATGCCTGCAATCACCAGGATAATTCCTAATATCAGGATTTTAGTCCAGTCTGATAGCGGGTATTTTAAGGCATCTGAGACTACATCTCCAATATCCATAGTTTAACCTCCTTTTTTTAATTTTGGCATGTGCCAATTCATTTTATTAAGCTCAGCATATATTAAGTGATAATGTTTAATAAAAATAATAAAATTTAATAATTAAAAAGTAAATATTTAACTTGTCTTGTTTTTATTTTCAGTAAATAAGTGTTTTTTCGGTTTTTTATAAGTATTTTATTTTTAATTAAGATCATTAATAGGGCAAAAATTTAACTACTATAATGAAAAATCATATTTAAGGTTAATTATACTTTGATTTAAAACCGAAAAAACAAAAATAACTGGCTTTAAGCAAATATTTACAATTATTACAAATTAAATTAATATTTATTGCACATATGCAAAGTGCAGGTGAACAAATGAAATGGGGAATAGTCGTTATAGTAATCTTATTGCTCATTGGAGGCTATATTTATGCTTCAAGTGCAAATGGAGATATAGAACCATTAGGAAGGCTAGGATTTGTCAAACTTGCTAATCCAGATATGTACCCTGGACATCCGCACTCTGAACTGCTTGCAAAATATGCGGAAGAGAGAGGGTCAAAATGTGCTCTAGTTGTGCACTTTGCTGGAAGCTCGAACTATCGTAGCTATAAGGAAGGAGATGTATATATAATAGAACTGGCGTTCCATGATACTCAGGGTAACGGTGCTGCAGGTAATGTAAACTATTTTGATTCACTTAAAGTTGCATTATTTGGTGTTCCTGATGGCAGATATACCTACAAATCTGATGGAAAAGTCTACAAAACCTATGAAGAGGCGATGGATCATGTCTATGAGCTTGCAAAGGAACATGGTCAGGTAGGCCCTATTCCAATGGTATGGCACGGAACGGCAAGAAGTGGAAACCCTATGATAACTCAGGGCTGTGGATATCCATTGTTTTTTGATATAGTGAGAAGAGAATATGGAATAATCCCTGCATATTATTATACGCTTAAAGGGATGCTTTTACCGTACATAGGTGATCCTTACAGGAATTTCGAGCTGTCGCACGCTTCATCGCTCCAGTATTATTATACACATGGGATGCTTGATTATGAGTAAATTCATTTTTAAGCATTAAAATTATTTTTTACTTATTTTATTTTTAGATTTTAAAATATGAAAAGTGATTTTTTCTCAATTACATAAACGTACTTCTCAGACTTAGAGATTTCAAAGTCATATTTGGGTTATCTATTTCAAAGAGTATTAAACCGGGTTACATGTTTTATTTAAGCGCGAAATTATTTCTTTTAGTTTATCCACCGGAGCGTCTGTCTTAATTCCTGTAGGTTTAAAATGAGTTCTTGATACGAAATATCCCTCTTCTTTAATTAATTCTAAAACAGCATCAAGGCGAGGAGAACTTGTTTTCATTTTTTTACAGATCTGGTGGAGGTCATAAAAAGTTGCAGGACCGTTTGCTTCTTCATATGTCATATTCAAAAGTTTAGATGCTTTTTTTTCCTGGTTTATTTTTGTATTTTCCATATTTTTTAGCATTGCTTCTATAAACTGCTGATCTAAAATACTGCTGCACCACAGGGGACCTACAGTCTTAAAATTTTTACCACATACTGGACAGATAGAACTGGTTTTAGGAGTTATACCTTGAATTACAGTTCTATTGAGGCAGTTTTCACAGTGCAATATGTATCCTATGTCCTTTTTTAGGGATTCGTCTGTTATCTTTGCTCCTTTTTTGACCCTTGCATATATTCGCATGTAGTGTTCAGTACTGTGTGAGAATAATATTTCAATGCACTTTTTATATTTGGAAAATGTCCTTGCAATAAATCCTGCAAGAATTCTAACCCCTAGCTCATGACAGTATTCAGTTTTAAGGGGCATGGCACCGTATTTTCTAACACATGGATCTTTATATGTCCCGCATAGTCCTGAAGTGTCAGTAGCTGTTGCGCAGATCATTCCTCCTGCTTTTAAACTAATTCCTGCAGATTCCATGTAATAAGATGGGGTACCAAATGGATCTATATCAACAATGTCGAATTTTCCTTTGCATTTCCTAAGTAAGATGTTTGCATCTTCTTTGCATGTTTTTATGTTGTCTAAATCGTTTATTTCAATATTTTCATTTGCAAATTGGATTGCCAGGGGGTTTATATCAGTTACAACTACCCTGGAGACATTTTCTATCTCCTTTGCATATCTCACACCTCTGATTCCACTTCCTCCAAAAGCATCACATATGCTAATTTCATGCTCTAATTCTTCTTTATATGTCTTTATTGCAATTACAGATATGTCTCTGTTAAGTTCCATCACGGGATTGTAAAAAACGGGAGCTTTAGACGATACTTTATCAAATTCTGGGGTTTTAATCGTTACAAGCCCTTCATGAATGATTTTAGTGTCCATAATTTAACCATGCCCTTTTTATGATTGTTTTTAAATAAATTGAATAGGTAAATTTAATCAAATACAAATTTTTTAGAATTATTAAAATATAGTAAATTCAATTATTAATTTAATCTTTTATAACTTTAAATTCATTTCCCTGAAATTAAATTACTTAAAGTGTTGCAATTAATTAAAAATTAGATTTTTAATGGAACAAACTGAACTGCATTATAATTTAATTATTTTTATCAGGCTAAAATCATTTTTCTAATACAGAAGTAAATATGATTTTATACAACTTATTTATGTTACAGTAACATACTTTTTTAAACTAATAAATTTAGGTTTAGTTTTAAAGCATGTAAATACATTTTTTATAGATAAACTAATCCATAACATTTGGTTATGCACTACAAATCAAATGAATGAATGTTATTAATAATTAAATACAAATAGTTATACTCTAGTACTAGAGCTAATGGGGGAATAATTATATCAAAAATTCCATTTTTATATAATGCAGAATTGGGTAAAAATAGCTGGTGGAGATATATTGTTACGATTGTAGCGACATGGGGAATACAGGGAATAGTAGGAATTCTTGTGGCTGTGCTTTTTGTAGTATTTTTAATTATGCAAAATGGTATTTCTGCAGTGGGTTTAAATATTCAATCTATTCAATCGAATTCGCTGTTTCTGGTAGCACTGGCATTAATTGGCTTTACGGCTTCTTATTTCGTTTTTTATTTATGCACACGTTTTATACATAAAAGACTATTCATATCGTTATTTACTACTAAATCAAGGATTAATTGGGGTAGAATGTTAAAAGGAGCAGTTTTATGGTTTTTAATACTGGGGATGTTAACTTTAATTTTCTATTTAATTAATCCTGCAAGTTATGAATTAACTTTTAACCCCAGTACATTTGGAATGCTTTTAATTTTAAGTTTGATAACATTTCCAATACAGGCCTCCTTTGAAGAAGTATTTTTCAGGGGATATTTAATGCAGGGAGTGGGTTTATTAAGTAAAAAACCAATTGTACCCCTTCTGGCTACTTCATTTTTGTTCGGTATTGGACACATTATGAATGGGACGGGTATGACTTTAAGCGTATTTCCATTAATTGAGACAGTTATAATTGGTATAGCGCTGGGTATTATAACTTTAGGGGAAGATGGTATAGAAACTGCAATTGGAATACATGTTATGAATAATCTTTATGCGGTGCTCATAGTCAGTACCCCCGACGGAATATTTGGTAATTTACCATCTATCATGATGACTTCATCCAGTCCTTCGGGTGATATTCTTACAACAGCAGCAGCCGCTGTAATTGCAGTGGTAATTATATTCTGGAATAAAAAAGATAAATTAAGGGATATATTTAGATGGGAAGACGCAGAACCTAATTAAATTTATTTAAATTACTTTTTATCTATTTTTAGGAGATATGCAAAAAGCAGTTTTAGTGAATATAACTAAAAAATGGTTAATTTTAAAGCAATTAATTTTTAATTCAGCCTAATTTAAATTGAAAAAGCGCATTCAAATAATAAACTATCATTTTAAAATAAAAATTTAAATAACTCAAGCCACTTTAAATATTTGAAAGTTGAAATAAATATTATAAAAATAAACGATGGGTGAGATGATAATTGTTGTTTGATGTTTATCGTTTATTTTTACTTTAAACTAATCTTGATTAATTAAAGGTGATACTTGATGATACCAATTGCTAAACCATTTATTGGTGATGAAGAAATTAAGGAAGTAGAGGCTGTTTTAAGATCTGGATTCATTGCACAAGGGCCAAAAGTTGCTGAATTCGAAGAAAAGTTTGCAGAATATATTGGCACTAGACATGCTGTTGCTACAAGTTCTGGGACCACAGCATTACATGTTGCCATTCTTTGTGCTGGAATTGGTAAAGGCGATGAAGTAATAACCACTCCGTTTTCCTTTGCTGCAACAGCAAATTCTGTCCTTTATGCTGGTGGAAAACCTGTATTTGTGGATATAGACCCTAAAACATACAATATAAACCCTGAAAAGATCGAGGAAGCTATAACAGATAAAACAAAGGCTATATTACCGGTTCATTTGTACGGACAGCCTGCAGATATGGATCAGATATGTAAAATAGCGGAAGATCATGACTTAAAAATAATAGAAGACGCTGCACAGGCTCATGGAGCTATTTACCACGGTAAAAAAGTAGGGTCTATTGGAGATATGGCGTGTTTCAGTTTTTATCCTACAAAAAATATTACCACTGGTGAAGGCGGTATAATAACCACTGATGATGATGCATTTGACAAAGATGCACGTGCTATACGGGCTCATGGTGAAAGTGAAAGATATGAACATGTTACATTGGGATATAACTTTAGAATGACTGATATCGCAGCAGCAATAGGTGTAGTTCAAATTAAACGGCTTGAAGAGTTCAATGAGAAAAGAATAGAAAATGCAGAATATTTAACTGAGCATATAAATTCAATTGAAGGGATTGAATCACCATATGTGGCTGAAAATGTCAGGCATGTGTTCCATCAGTACACAGTAAGGGTAGAAAATGGTAAAAGAGATGAACTAAAGGAATTTTTAAACAATGAAGGAATTGGAACTGGAGTTCATTATCCTAGGACTATATACAACCAAAAACTTTATGAAGATTTAGGATACACAGCCGATTGTCCTGAAGCGGAAAAAGCAGCGGCTGAAGTTTTATCTCTCCCTGTAAATCCTACCTTAACTGCTGAAGATTTTGGAAAAATAGTATCTGTACTTCAAGATGCTTCAGATAAAATTTTTAAATAATTTAAAGATTTTATTTTTTTTGGTAAATCTGGTTAATTATTTTTTAGTAAAATATAACTTTATTTTTACTTGTTTTTTGAAAAATAGTTATTTAGAATATTTATTTTTAATATTATCACGTTTTATGATTTATTTTTTAAATAGGGATGTGCTTTAAATAATTATTAATACTTAATTATTAAAAAGTATTAATTTTTATAGAACTTATTATATAATAATTGTATGGTGTGGAGTGAAGGAAAATGCTGTGCATTTTCCTGAACCCCAAAATTTTCGTTAAAAAATTTTGGATGTTCTCAAAAATTCATAGAATTTAGAGAACCCCAAAAAAATAGAAAATTTTTTTGGAGGTTGATAACGTGGTTTTTGAAAATGTGCAACAAGGCCTTACAGATTCTGCGAATATGATAATTCAGTTCCTCCCAGCTTTAATTGGCGCTATTATAATCCTGATAATTGGATGGATTGTAGGGCGTGTAGCTGGCGGAATTTTATCTAAACTGCTCCAGAAAACCAAAATTGATGAAACGGTAAGTAAAACTGATTTTGGTGCAACTCTGGATAAGTCTGGAATGACGGTATCAGGACTATTTGGTTCACTGTTTAAATGGTTCATATACCTGATATTCATAATGGCCGCTGTAAACGTCTTAAACATACCGATTTTCGCTGATTTCTTGAATGCAGTAGTATTATATATACCTAACCTTATAGCAGGTGTGCTGGTACTTGTAATAGGATTAATAGCAGTTAACTTCCTCATGAAATGGGTAGGAAGCATGCTAAAAGGGGAAGATGTTCCATTCACTAACTGGATAGTTATGGGGTTACAGGCTCTTCTTTCACTGGTGGTAATTGTAATTGCATTAGACCAATGGCGTATTCAAACTGCAATTATATACACTTTCCTGGTTCCGCTGGCATGGGGAATTTCTGCGGGTCTAGCAATTGCAATAGGAATCGCTGTAGGAGTAGGGGCCAAAGATGTTGTGGCAGACTATTTACGGAAAATGGCAGAAACTGGAGAAAGCAAAGCTAAAAAAATGGAAGGAGAAAGCGAAAAAGAAGAGTTCAGAGAACCTGGAGAAGGAATGCCCCGGTAATTTAAGCACAATTTGCTATTTGAAAATTAAAATTTTGGAACCCAAACAAAAAAATGTTTGGGGATTTCTTTTTATTTTAGAAATAAAGCAGTTAGTAGTTTAAATAGTGTTTGGGAATTTCATTTATTTATTAGAAATAACGCATGCAGTAATAATTTATAAAAAATAAGATTTGAAAATTCCATTTATTTTAGAAATAAAGTGCATAGTAATAGTTTATAAAAATAAGCACTACTTTTGACATGATTAGAATGATAAGCAAGCTCAACATCAATTCAACTAACAGCCTGTTTTTAGTTCTTTCATTCTTTTCATACAGGGTTAAAAACAGCAACGGTAGTACTGGAATTAAATATCTGCCTTGAATCCCATGTATTACTGGTGCTCCAGTATATGTCCATGTGAGATATTCTAAGACAAAAATGGTTCCTGTAATTAACAAAAATACTCCTAAAATAGTATATCTTTGCTTTAGATTTATTTTAAAAGAGCCCTTATCGAAAGCAGCTACTAATAGTATTATAAAGAAATACATGTAGTAAATCAGGTTTGGAATAGGTGAATTTGCGTAAGCCCAGTTACCGACCACTATAAATGGAAGTTCTCCTGCATACTGGGAGGAAGTGTTTAACAGGGTTTGAATAAAGTCTATAGGATAATGTAAAATATAAATTAATTGATCTTGGATAGATATGCCGGGATCAAGGGGCATGTACAGTCCATTAACCATAAAATTCCAGAATGCAATTACCAGAACACCGAGTAAAAACATAAGTCCAAATATCTTGAACATTTTGGTCCTGCCTTCAAATTTCTTGGAAGGGATTAAGAAGAACAGGAGAATCAGCATGATATACGGCATTTTAGCTAAACCCAGTAATAAAGTAATTAGTACGATTATTGCAATGTGTTTCGATGTTATTTGTTTAATGCTGTCATCTAGAGCTAATTTAAGGAAAATTGCAATGCTAATAAATGATAATGAAATGGCTATACTGTCTGCCGAGAGGGAAGCTGCCTGAAATAGTGTCATTGGCATTAAAGCTATGGCTAAGAAACCCCATTTAAACACAGGGGTTATTTTAATTGCTAAAAATACAATAAATAACCATAATAATAGATTTCCAAATCTCCCTAAATACATCAGTATTAATGGGGACAAATCAAACAATTTTCCAAGAGCTATACTTAATCCCGAGGCTAAATAGGGAAGTGGGGAATAAGTTACCACAGCATACTTTGAAATATCTACAAAAGTATTATTACTGCTTTTAAGTGGAAGATTTAATAGATATCTCATGTCCATTGATTGATTGTTTAAAATGTAGTATTTCCATTTTTGATAGATGTTGTCTGTCATGATTTTTACAGACTCGGGAACTGAAACCCCTGCTTTATTTCCTATTTTTTCAGGAATTAGATGTCCATTGCTTATATCCCATGACTTATAATAATGTTCATATTCGTCAGGAACCTGAAAAGGAGGAATTAATACTAAAAAAGCTATTCCGTAAATCAATCCCAGAATAATAAATACATACTGTGGATTTAAACTCTTAATTCTATTCATCACAAGAGATATAGATTTAATTATATAAAAAGTAAACCGGCAAAATATTCCGTTTGTATTTAATTTTACTTACACTTTATCCCGTATCTGGATAATGTATTATTGACTTCAACTATGAAATCTGACCATTTGTTAGGTACAATGTTGGGTATCGATGAGTATTCAAAAAGTTTTGATTTATTGTTAGTGAATTTATCAAAATAACAATTTAAACTTTCTTTAATGATATTGGTGAATTGCTCAAAACAAGTGATATCTATTGATTAAAAGTAAATGTGGTTAAAAATTTAGAAAAAATAATTAACTATTCGAGCACTTTAAAAGTACCTGTAATTGCTACAACTGCTCGAGTATCTGTAACTCCAACACCGTTATACTCAAATAATATATTGTATCTTTTCCCGTTTTTATCAAAATATATTGACTCATATTTAACATATGGGACGTTATAATGGGCATAAATTATATCAAGAGCTTGGGTGCCGTTTATGGTTATATTTTGAACTTCTTCAACCGTATAATTGGCTGCAGTAAGGTTAGCAGTGTTTTTCAGATCGTTTATACTTACTCCATCAACTTTTCCAGTACTATCAAGGGATTCTTTGGATATTTTAAATGTGCAGTTATAGTCCCAGCCGCTTACACCTTTTACAAATACTCCATTTGTACTATTAACTTCTTTAATTGTATATTCATGGGGATATTCAAAGTAGATCCCGCTTTTATTATAGATATTGTTTACGCCAGGGCCCCTGTCTTCATAAGTACAACCAGATACGGCAATTATGAAAATTAAAACTGGAACTATGAGTACAATCTTATTCAAATGATAACCTCTGTATTTTTTAATTGGGATAATGTGATTGAGTATAATTAGGATTATTTCCATTGAATATAAATTTTTTTAGATAGATCTTTGATGGGGGAAGTGATGTGGAGTAACTCCATTAAACGAATAGAACCGTAAATTAGAATAAAATTTGATTTATATTATCTTAATTAGAAAAAGAGGGGTTTGATATTAACCGGCATTCAAATTAGGTTAAAAAATTAAAATTAAATACTGCTATTTAACTGGAAATGATTATTTTCCCATTTTTTGTTCAACTGAACCCACTTTTTCTTCCATTGTTTTGTCTGTATCCCTTCTGTCGTCTATCTTTACGTGGGTTTCAACTCTTTGCACGCCTTCTCTAAATATTGATTCGTGAGCGGCTTTTATTGCAGTGAAAAGTTTATCAGGGTCATTTGTTTCAATTAGAGTGCCCATCCCGGTTAGTTTATATTTAATGCCGTTATCTTCTAATGCAGATGTAGCAGCAGCTATATATTTACTTATGCTTGTATCACATGTCCCAACTGGGACTATGGTTAGTTCTGCAGATATCATAATAAATTATATGTTTAATTTAGTATATCAACATTTTTAAGTGAAATAAGTAACAAAAATTAAGGATTTTTAAGGCTTAAAATTGTAAATTACAAAAAGAAAGCATCAGATGTCTTGAAAATCCTTTTTTTCATGAGTTTCCAATGATTTTAAGAAAATTCTCCAGAAGTTTTTAATTTAACATAAACTATTTCTCAAATAATCTGCAAACCTATTTTGATCTGTTATGGTTGCTCAGGAAGAATTCAACAAAAACATTGAAAACAATGTGAAGGAAACAATAGAAACATATGGGCTGCTGGCACATAATGAAAAAGTTGCAGTGGCCCTTTCAGGTGGAAAAGACAGTATTTTAACATTGCATATGCTGAACAAATTTAAAGAGGAATATAATCTTGATTTGGTGGCCATAACTATTGATGAAGGAATTTCTGGATACCGAAATGAAGGTGTGGAAGCAGCAAGGAAAAATGCTGAAGAGATAGGGGTTAAATTAATTGAAAAATCGTTTTTAGATGAATTTAATTTTAAACTTGATGATATTTTTAGTTTTTATAAGAGCGCATGTATACCATGCGGAGTTTTCAGGAGATACTTACTGAACAAAACAGCTTATGAAGTTGGAGCCTGTAAAATTGCAACAGGTCACAACCTTGACGATGAAATACAATCATTCCTTATGACATTTGCAAGGGCGGATTTTAGAAGATTTTCAAAGTTTGGACCGAAGCTGAATACCATTCATGAAAAACTCATTCCAAGAATTAAACCTCTCTGGAATGTACCTGAAAAAGATGTAGGAACATGGGCAGTTTTAAATGACATAGATGTTCATTTTGCAGAATGTCCTTATTCTCATATGTCTGCAAGGTCTAAAATAAAGGGATTTTTAAACAAGATTGAATCAGAGAGAAAGGGAACCAAAGCGAATATACTTAGATCATTTGACCAAACATTCCAGTTTGAAAAGAAGCCCGCGACTTTGTATGAGTGTAAAAAATGCGGTGAACCATCTTCAATGGATGTTTGTAAAGCATGCGAAATGCTTGAAGAGATTGGGGGTTATTTGGGTGATTAGTTTGTGTTTTTCGTGTTAATGGGTGTTTTGTAAGGCATGCTGTTCTGGAGAGATACATGCTTTTTAAATTACGCTCATGTTCACAAAAACTGTCGGTCTTCAAAAATCTTCGATTTTTGAAACCTCGAAAACAAAGCATTCGAAAATTTACAATTTTCGATGCGTCAAATCAAAGATTTAACAGTTTTCGAAGGTTTTTGTGACCGTAAAAATCGCAGCGGACAAATACTTAGTATTTGTCGCGTCAAAATCAAAGATTTTGACAGCTTGCAAAATTCATAGAATTTTGCAGCCCAAAAA
>NZ_LMVM01000013.1 GCF_002287175.1 Methanobacterium bryantii
CCTCTTCTTTCTTCACCCCATGCCTTAGCTACATCTGTTGGAGAATTAAACCGATCTTCAGGTAAATTTTGTATAGCTTTTACGACATCACGACTTGCACGGTTACTTTTTGCCTGTTGAACTAGATCCTGTTTATTTGCAGGGAAATTCATTCCCTTTAAGGATTTTTCTATCTCTGAAGTTATTCCACCACGGCGAGTTTTACCACGACGTACCATGTTATCACCTCCAAAACCCTCAAACGCTTCACGTTTGGGGCGTCGAAAATCTTTGATTTTCGATAGTTTTTAATTTTAATTTTAGTGGTTCAGGAAATATGTAGTATTTCCTTCAACCTCTAAAACCCTCAAACACTGCCAAAAATCTTTGAATTTCGATATTTTTTTATTTTAGCGGTTTAGGAAAGCTTTGATTTTCCTAACCTCTTTTTAAATTGGTTATCCTAATAATAAGATAACTGTTAAATGATTACAGTTAAACCGAAAATTCGTGCAGATATCTTTTAAAATTCACTTTTTATGTTTGGGTTACACTTTTGAAGTTCATACTTTAAAAATATTACTTTCTTAGAAATAATTAATATTAATTAAAATAAAAATAATAGTGGTCAAAACTTAAAAAAGGAGGTTGATATTCTGCCATATAAAAATAAAGAAGATTTACCGGCACAGGTAAAGGAAAATTTACCAGAACATGCCAAAGAAATTTATTTAAAAGCATTTAACAACGCTTGGGATCAGTATAAAGAGCCAAAAGAAAGGAGGGGAAATGAATCAAGAGAGCAAACTTCCCATAAAGTTGCATGGGCCGCAGTAAAAAATGAATACACTAAGGGAAGCTCAGGAAAATGGGAAAAAAAATAGAACATCTCCTAAAATCATATTTTTTAAAGAGAGTACTATTGGCCCACTTAACTAAACTATCATGAGAGGTAGCCTGGCAAGATTGGACATCCCACAATCTGGAGAATTCTAAAATTTTTTAAAAGTATTCAAAGCCATCCAAGGAATATTTAAATGAGTAAAAAAGGACCTTTAGGACTGGTATCTGTAATTTCAATAGGTATTGGTGGAATGGTAGGGGGAGGCATTTTTGCAGTTTTAGGATTTGCTGTGCAGCTTGCAGGCGGCGGAACATACATTGCATTTGCTTTAGCAGGCACAGTAGCTTTAATTACGTCTTATTCCTACGCAAAATTATCTGTAACTTACCCAAGTGAAGGTGGAACTGTTGAATTTCTTGATCAGGCCTTTGGACCTGGATTAACCACAGGAGGGCTGAATGTACTTCTTTTTTTAAGTTATATCGTAATGCTTTCTCTTTATTCTTTTGCCTTCGGTAGCTACCTATCAAGCTTTTTCCCAGCAGAATCACAGGTGTTATTGCGACACATCGGTACCACAGGAATCATAATTTTAATGACAGTGCTAAACATTATAGGGACAAAGGCCGTCGGGAAGGCAGAAGAATGGATCGTTGGGATCAAAATTTCTATTTTGCTGCTTTTTGTACTAACTGGAATATGGAGCGTAAATACTGGCCAATTACAACCATCCACATGGGCTCCCTTTATTTCACTCGTTGCAGGCGGAATGATTATTTTTGTAGCTTACGAAGGATTTGAGCTCATAGCAAATGCTGCAGAAGACGTAAAAGATCCATCAAAAACATTACCACTAGCTTATTATTCTGCTGTGATATTTGTAGTGGCATTATATATTCTTATATCAATTGTGACTGTCGGGAATTTACCAGTAAACCAGATTATAGCTGCAAAAGATTATGCCCTCGCAGCGGCGGCGCAACCATTTCTTGGAGTCATTGGATTTACACTTGTAGCAATTGCCGCCCTTCTTTCAACAGGTTCAGCCATTAACGCTACTCTTTATGGAAATGCAAGAGTTAGTTATATTGTCGCTAAAGAAGGAGAGTTACCTGTTGAACTAGAAAATAAAATCTGGAACCGCCCTATTGGAGGATTGCTACTTACATCTGCGATTACTTTAGTAATAGCCAATATTTTTGACATATCTAATATTGCCACAATGGGGAGTGGAGGTTTCTTAATTATTTTCGCAGCAGTAAACTTATCTAACCTGAAGGTACATGCAAAGACTTCAAGTAACAAATATCTTCCCATTTTAGGCGCTGCAACATGCTTATTTGCATTGGCTGCACTCATATGGCAAACTGCACTTACATCCCCATTTAATATTTTAATACTCGCAGTACTGGTAGTATCAGCCTTTGTTATTGAAATAATATACACCAGATTTACAGGAAAACATGTTAAGCCTGTAGTAAAGCCTACTAAAAAAATGAAAGAGATTAAAAAAGCTGAATCAAAAATGGAATCTGAAGTCCGTGAAAAATAAGTAGTTTAAACCATTATAACGCTTTAATAAATTTGTATCGTCCCATAACATTGAATTATAGAAAATAGGTTTAATTTAAATTAATTTTAAAAAATTAGGAAGATAAAAACATGATAGAAAAAATGAGTGAAAGTGAAGGTAAAATATTGGGCTTTAAGGCAGTAGGCACTGTTACTAAAGCAGATTATAAAGTGCTGGTGCCAGAGGTTCAAACACTTATAGAAAAAGAAGGGTCAATCTTTATGCTCCTTGATTTGAGACAATTCAAATGGGAAGATATAGGTGCATGGATGGCTGATATGAACTTTGGCCGTACCTACCGCGATAAAATAGATAAAATGGCTATCGTAGGAGATAAAACCTGGGAAAAGTGGATAACAATACTTGCAGATCCTTTTTATTCCAAAGAAGCGCGATTTTTTTATTCAGAAGATATTGATTCTGCTTGGAAATGGTTAAAAGAATAAATTCCAGTTCCACACTGCAAAAATATATCATCCCAGCAATAAAACACCGAATATTCCCCGGTAAATAAGAATTAAAACTACAAATATAGAAAGTAAGGAAGTCCATAATATCAGCGCGATATATGTCATCTTTTTAGCCCTGCTTATCATTTCCGGATGGATAGGCCTGATTTTTTGCGCTTTAAATGTTACAACACCCGCTAAATTAACGCTGACCAGGTTTATAAAAAATAATAGAAATGCCCCTAATGCCAGGGAAAAATGTCCAGAGCCAAATAACAATCCACAGGTTACAAGTGGGGGGAGCAATGCCACTGCAACCATTACTCCAATTAAAGTGGTATTGAAACCTGCGGTAAATGCCAATGCCCCTGCAATACCCGATGCAAAAGCCAGAGTTATACTTCCCAAATTAGTCTTAGCCCGCAGTGCAATTTCTGGAACACTGGGATTAACTGTAAAAATTAACCCCAAAATTGAAGATAAAATAAAAACTACAAAAAGCCCAAAATAGTTAGTTTTAATTGATTCTCTAGCCAGATCTACATCCCCCAATATAGTTGCAAGCGATAAAGCCATATTTGGCCCTAAAAAGGGTGCAATTACCATAGCTCCAATTATAACTGCAACGTTACTATTTAAAACACCAATAGTTGCAACAATAGATGATAAAATTACCATAAGCATGTAAACCTTGGATAACCTGGCAAGATCAGATATATTTGAATATATTTCATGGCGGCTCAGCCTATCTACAAGTTCTCGTGGGTCAAGACGATCTGTTAATTCTTCAAGGGTACTATCACTTTTATCTGGAGGCTCTTCATATTTGGATACTACCTTCTCGATAGGTTCAGGTACTGGAAGTGAAGCTTCTACAGGAATTAAACTTATTCTAAAACCTTCTAAATCTGAAAATCGTTTTTGTAAAAGGTTAATTAGAGATTCTGTCTTTTCCCGCCTTATAATTACATTAAAAACTATCTGTTCACCTGAAGAGGGAACATCCCAGTAGTTAAGTACATCATATCCCTTTAATATATTTTTGATTTCCTTCAAAATTCCATATTCAGGTATAACAATTATAATCAATCGATAGGCCATAAAATCCACCAGATACACTGATTATAATTATATTATTAAAAATAATTAAATTTTTCATACAATTACATATACCTAATTACAGAAGTATAAAACACATACACAATACAATACCTTCCATTCGCGCCTTAATAAATTATATGAAACCTTATTAGTGCAAACAAAATAATTAAAATTGACGCCAATAACATAATTGATTTTCGGGCAGTTATTTTTGCTTTTCTAGATTCTTCCTCTTCGATTGGCTTAATATTTTGCGCCATAAATGAAACAGTCGCTGCAAGGTTAATGCTGATTAAATTAACTAAAAACAGCAAAAATGCACCAAATGCCAGATAAAAATTTCCCGATCCTATAAGGAGGCCAAATGCAGCAAGTGGAGGCATAAGTGCCACTGCAACCATCACACCAACTAAAGCCGTGGTCAACCCCGTGGTTAAAGCTAAAGATCCTGCAAGTCCTGATGCCAAAGCAAGAAAAAAACTTCCTCTCCCAATATCAGTTCTCAAAACTATGGACGGATTTTGAGGGTTAACTACAAAAATCATTCCCACTGCTATAGAAACAGCAGCTGCAATTAAAAATCCTATTAAATTAGTTTTAACAGATCTAACAATAAATTTTCTATTCCCCATAACAGTTGCTAAAGATAAACCTATATTAGGACCTAAAAGTGGAGCTATAATCATTGCACCAATTATTACTGCCACATCATCATTTAAAAGCCCAATAGACGCGACAAAAGCAGATGCTGCAACAAGAATCATGTATATCCTGGTAAGCTGGCTCATTTCAGAAACATGTGCATATATCTCTTCCCTACTGATTCTTTCGGATTGTTTTTTCGTTTCTAGATTCTCACTATTCGATTCCTCTTCAGGAAAGGGAATATAAGTCTCTATTGGAATTATTATTATCCTGAAACCATCAAGCACAGAAAACTCTTTTTGAAATATTTCCAGTAATTCTTCAGATCTATCCATTTTAACAATGATATCAAACTTTAAATGGGTTTTAGAAAATTTAGAACACGAATAATCCATTACATCCATTTTTTTGATTATTCTTTCACTCTGTTCTTTTTTTATCTGGGGCAAAACTATTTGAATTAACCGAAAAATCATTATTAAATATTTTATATTTGTTATTATAATAATTTATTGCTGATTAATTCATTTATCAGGCAAACAGCCAAAATATCCAATAAAGAACATCATTTCCAGTTATCCACTTAGATAAAATATTAAAATATATTCTGGGACATGTGCATGAATTACTTCCTGTTAAATAAGACTTATCTTAAACACGTGGTTTTTCGATGCACATGAAATTACACCATTTGCACAAATCCCGGACATCAATATTAAAATAAATCCATTTAAATCTGACTCACCTTATAACCGCACCAAACCCTTTCAAGAGATTCTCAACATCAAACCTGGCATCAGGGTTTATAACTTCATATTTAATTGTAATGCTTATCTTCCCTGATGGTATTTGACTTCCATGATACATATCATCAACCGAAGCATAAATAACTCCTTTTAAGCCCTCAATCGTATTTACAATGATATCTGGACTGCAGTTTTCTGGAAATACAGCAGAAACAAAGTAAGTTTTATGGGGGTAATTTTCAACTTTCAGGTCGTATATTTCTTTATCACTTAAAATTTCCACGTTAGATAATTTCAGCTTTGTTTTTTTGCCATTGATTTCCAAAGTTAAAAAATCAGGGGATAAACCTTTTAAAATTCCAATATGTACTTTTCCAGAGTATATATGCCTTAAACCTACTTCTTTACCTATGGACCCTTTAAGGATATTTACTTCCTCAGTTAAGGCAGATATCGCTTTATCTGACCTTCCAAGTGCAGCTTCCAGGTCATCCATGTGTTTTGCAGCAGACCCCATAACTTTCACGAACCCTTCCTCATTTCCACTTGAAATCATTTCATTAAGCTCTTTATAGATGGAAATAAATGTTTCATGGGTTTTTTTAGTATACTTATTATGGGTTTGTATAGAATAGTAAAGGTAAGGATTTTGAGCTACAATTCTTGCAATCATATCAACCATAAGATCGTATATTGGGCTTGCAAAATTTCGAGATTCTTTAATATCTACATCAAGCTTTTCTATGGTCGCTGCAATACTTATATAAGCTAAATGAGTCAGTCCCTGCACAACGCTCATCATTTGGTCATGTATCTCAGGAGTTGTAACTATTATCCGTGCGTTTTCCTTTTCAAAGAAATTATAAACTTTATTATACCATTTACCTCTATTAGTAGGTGTAACTACAATTACTTGACCATCTAATGACCTTATTCTTGGACCAAACATTGGATGAATCGGTAAAACTTCAACATCATGAGGAACATATTCTTGCATAATTCGGGAAGGTTCTTCTTTTACAGAAGTAACATCCATAATTAAAGAGCCTTTTTTCATGACTGGAGCCACTTCTTTTATAGCAGAGGATGTAACATCTATAGGAACTGAAACTATAATTATATCCGCCTGTGATGCTGCGATGGTATTGCTGCAGGTATAATTAACTCCCAATTTTTTTGAAACCCTTTCCCCAGCTATTTCATCTCTTCCAGTTACAGTTATATCAAACCCTTTGCTTTTTAAAAATCTAGCAATCCACTCACCTAATCCCCGTGTGCCTCCAATTACTGCAATCTTCAAGAAAAAATCTCCAATTTATTTTTTTAATATAATCAGATTTATTTTATACTCTTTTTTATGCTTATCTTATATAAAAAAATAGTTAAATTAGTGAAAATTTTGGGATTAATTCTTACAGATCTTTTATTTAGGATTATTCTCTAATTTCTGTGTGATATATCCCACAAAGAACATGACCAATATATAATAACCTGTGAAAATAACTTAAAAAGCATCATGTTAAAAAATAAAGGTGTAGAAAGACTTATTTCCAAATTATATTTTAATAGTAAAGTAATAATTAATATAAATCAAAATGAAATATTAGATAATGTTAAAAGACCACATATATTCTTTAATAATACAGTAACAGCATCTCTTATTTTTTAGTTGATTTTGTACATCATAATGCAAAATCAGTTTATCTCCAGATTTATGATTAATGAAATTTTACAAGATTTAGACCACAAAAACAATTTCGTATTAGACCTGCAAATAGGTAAAGATACAGTAGGCAGCAATAAATATTAAAAGATTTAAATTGTACTAAAACTTAGATTACAGGAGGCATTTAGTGTCAGATGAAAAAATTCTGATAGTTGAGGACGAAATCATCGTTGCAATGGCTTTAGAACAAAAATTGCTAGATCTAGAGTATGTCATAGTGGACAGTGTTAGCACCGGCGAAGATGCAGTCAAATGTGCTAAACAGTTAAAACCAGACTTAATATTAATGGATATAACTTTAAAAGGGAAAATGAATGGTATAGAAGCTGCAAAGCAGATAAAAGATAATTTGGATATCCCAATAATTTATTTGACAGCATATTCTTACAGTGAAGTGGTAAAGTATGTCCCCCTAATAGAACCCTATGAATATTTAGTTAAACCATTCAAGAAAAGTGAATTGAATAATTATATTAAAATGTCTCTTTCAAATCATAGAGCAAAAAAAGCGGAAAATACCAACAAAACACTAACTAAATTTCAGGGCTTTGTTAAAGCAACAAGGAACTAAAAACTATTTAAATAGTTGAAATCCAAGACAAATTATGCCTGCAATCTTTCAATTATGTTCTAATCCATTAAATTCAATTACAAAATTTGTTATTTTATGATAAATTATAACTTAAACGCTCTGGAGTATTGTGCAAATATTACTCTTTAAATTATTATGTAATTTTTGGTTAAATAAAATGGATTTTTTTAAACAAGTTCAATTTAAATTAATCAGTATGGAAAAACTTTGTTTTTTTCAATATAACATATGAAGTATGAACCATGGACATGTAAAAATCACAGCTAACAAACACGATGTGTTTGTCGCCTGCAAAATCTTCAATTG
>NZ_LMVM01000015.1 GCF_002287175.1 Methanobacterium bryantii
ACTATAATTCTTAATTATCAAACCCTGAATAGTAGCATTAGCATTTACAGTAAACACAGTACCCGAACCATTACCCACAATAGTCACAGTACCGTTATTTTTAACGTTCACTGGTTTTGAAATTGTCAAAGTTAAGTTATTGTACTGTCCACCATTAAATACGATGTTACTGTTGTTTACACAATTATTTAGGATGTACTGTATTTGAGTGTTGTTCAAATAATTGTATATATTCCAAGTGGTTCCGTTGTAGAACACTTCATTTAATGTTGATTGTGCCTGTGAAGCTAAATAATCACCTAAACCCATATACTGTGCTGTGATATTGTATTGACCGACCGTAAGATCTGCAATCCAATTTTTAAGAGTTGCAATTCCATTAACCAGATCTGCTGTGCCAATTAGTGTGCTGCCCCTGTAAAATTTAACAACACCGCCATTAACCACATTACCACTGGCAGTCTCCTTAACAACTGCAGTCACATTAACCCTATCACCATACTTAACAGACGAATTAGACAAATTAACATTAGTTGTAGTGTTAACAGAAGTTACTGTTAGGAATGCATGGTTGTCTGATGTAAGGTAACTTTCAGATCCTAGATACTGGACATTTATTTCATATACACCTCTATCCTTATCAATCACCCATTCTTTAGTGGCTTTACCATCATGCACCGCAGCCTTACCAATAGATGTGTTTCCAATGAAGAATTCAACTTCACCCTCACCTACAGGATCACCGCTCTTCTCATCTTTGACATTTGCAGTTATAACTATTTTATTGCCCTGTTTACTTGTGGAATTTGATAAATCAACTGTAGTTGCAGTATCTGCCTGATACAATTCAAAATTACAGGTCAAAGTCTGATTATCAATAGTCGCGTTCACTGAATAGTTACCATAAGTTCCAGCGTTAAACACAGCATTTGCAGCATTATCAGTTAAACTACCAGATACAGGACTAATAGTTCCATCAGAAACACTGAACACATAATCCCTTACTGGCAAATAACCATCAAAAGTATATATTTTTTCACCGTCTGTAGATTTAAATGTTAATGTAATGTTTCTATTAAGACCGGGTTTGTTATCTGGGGTTAAAGTAATTACCAGCCAGTAATTAATGTTTCCACCAGTTATAACCGGTTTAGTGTTATTACCCCACCAGTTATAATCAGCAGTTAAATTTGAGGCAGTTAACTGCACTGGATTCAGTATCACACAATTTGAAATATTTACGTTATTACCACTACCACTTATGGCACAGGTATTGTTATCAAACAGAGAACCTACAACAATCAAATCACCGCCGGTAACAGTTATAGCATTTTTCATATTGGCAAATGATGAATTATAGATTTCAGTATTCGAACAACTAAAACTTGAATTAAAGAACGTTGAATTATAAATTTCTCCAGTAAAAGAAATCAGAGAAATATTACAAAAAATCGAATTATAAATTTCCCCATTAAGATATAACGTACTAGTCATATTGGTGAACAAAGAATTATAGATTTTAGCCAACGAACCAATACCCATAGTTAGATTATAGAACGTTGAATTATAAATTTCTAAAAATACAGTACCAGATATATCATAATTGTTTCCACTACCTGTATTATTTGTAAAGGTACATTTTACTACTGATACATTACCTCCATAAATTGCACTACCCATATTAGCCCATGTGCTTTTCGTATTGTTTCCGATTAAAGAGTCACTGATGGATAAATTACCACCATTAAATATTCCTGTCCCTGTTGTAGCTGCATTATTTAATAAGGAAGTACTGTTAATGATTAGTGTACCAGTGTTGAAAATAGCTCCCCCACCATAATTACCTGCTGAGATTGATATTGCTTTATTACCATAGAAGGTAGTGTTGTTAATGGTTAATTTACCTTGATTATTAATTGCTCCTCCATTAAAACCAGTATTATTACCAAAGTAGGAATTTAAGATTTTTACACTGGTATTATCGATCATTATGGGGCTTGCAGTGTTACTTTTTGAATTAATAAGTGATAAACTATCTAATGTTATTAACCCCTTTCCAAGTGTTATATTGAAAATCCAGTTTGTAGTGGATTCCCCATCAATAATGGTCTTATTTACACCGTCACCAATGATTGTGATGTTCATAGTGCCAGGTAAAGTTATATTAGTATTTCCCGCACCTGAATAAGTTCCTTCTAACAGGTGAATGATTATATTTCGACTTAATTCGAAACCAGTATTTAACGCTTTTTGAATGGTTAAGAAGGGATTGCTTACAGTTCCGTTACCAGTAGAATCATTACCAGATTTAGAAACATAGTACTCAACAGAATCTTTCTCATTACTAATTGCAACTTTAACTACACCATTTTTAGTATAAACCGGATCAGCAGCATTACTGGAAGTACCAGTTAAATTATAAGCTCCGTTTTTAAAACCAATATAATTTAAAGTAGCAACACCATTAATCACATTCGCCTGGCCAATGTATTCACCGTTCAAGTAAAATGATACAGATCCACCGCTGACAGAATTACCATTATCATCAGTTACAGTAGCAGTTAAATCACCAGCGAGTTTACTGATATTAACTGTACCGTTACCCACAAAAGTCAGGTTACTTCCAGTGATTAAAGAACTACCATCAAGATATATGTCATTACCGTTAGTTACAGCACTATTCAAATCCATAGTATTATTTATAAGAGTGATGTTCTTCATACCATAATCAGGATTAGCATAAGCATAAATGGTTCCCCCACAAGTTCCTGCAGAATTTTTTGTAAATGTACCATTTATTACTACTAAAGTAGCTCCGCTATTGGCCCCAAAGCCCACATATATAGCTCCACCATATCTAGACGCCTTATTTCCTATAAAAGTGTCGTTAACACTCTGAACATAACTAGAACCAGAACAATATATAGCTCCACCGTTACCAAAATTACTTTCAGAGTTAATGGCAGAATTATTGATATACTGATTGTTAGTGCTTATAAGATTCCCTTGAGAATATATTGCCCCACCATCTCGATATGCAGTATTATTACTGAATTTACAATTGCTTACATTTAAATAAGAACCCCATAGTGATGTGTACAGGCCATTACTGAAAGAACAGTTTGAAATTATAGCGTAATTGCCATCATTGCCTGAAATACTTGAACATGCATTATTGAAAACACTGTTTTTTAGAATTTTTACTGTATCTATAGCAGAGCCAGATACTGCACTTCCACAGTTGTTGAAAATGCAACTGTCAATATTGAAATCACTATTTGCACTTACAGCACCTGTAGATGTAACATTTTGAAATGTCAGATTTTTGAGAATTACCTGAGTGTACTGGCCGAAGTTAAATATCCCGCTCTGATTTTCACCATCTATTACAGTTTTATTGTACGTTTCACCGATTAAATTTAAAACACCTATATCAGTGAAGCTCATATTTGTGTTTCCATCTCCAGAGTAAGTACCCTCCAGTATATGGACTATAGGGTAGTATGATGTGGAAAATGCTTCGTGAATAGCCTTAGATATAGTCAAATAAGGCTTGCTTACAGACCCATCTCCAGTATCATCACTGCCTGTTGTTGAAACATATACCTCCTTAGGAGTCCTGTCAATGTTCACTGTTAATGTACTATTTTTGATATTAGACAAATCAGTGAAACTGGCAGATTCTCCTGTTAAATTACATAAACCATTGTTCTTCAACAATTTAGTGTATGTTACTGTTGCCATGCCATCTTTTACACTTGCACTTCCAAGTGACTCGTTACCTGCATAGAATGAAAGTGTTCCACCATAAACTGGATGCCCCAGATCATCAGTTACTGTAGCATTTACTGTACCTGTGGGTGTGGTAATAGTCACGTCATTGAAAGTTATATTAGCATTGAAAGCACCGCTTAAATAAATATACTGACCTACTCCTGCAGAACAATCAATCATTGTGTTATTTTTTAAATAACTGTTTCCTGAAAGGTATACAGCTCCCCCTCGACCAGAAGTACTGTTCACCTTACTGTTAATAATTGTATTGTTTATCAAGGATCCAATGATACTTATAGAACCACCATAATTAGTTACAGCATAATTATTCGCAAAGTAAGAATTTATTATACTTGCATTGTTAAGAGCTACAGCTCCACTATACTTAGCATAATTATTTGTAAAACTGGAATTTGATATATTAACTAATGTTGAACCTGAACGTATAGCCCCACCATATCCTGATGGTGCTGAATTGTTGTTGAACTTACTGTTAAAAACAGTTAGATTTCCAGAAGTACTGCAAATAGCTCCACCACCATTATATGATGTTGCGTAGTTTTTTTCAAAAATACAATCCACAATACTTAAATTACCCTCATTAACAATGGCTCCCCCATTTGTAGATTTTCCATTGATCAATGTGAGGTTTAGAAGTTTAACAATAGAATCAGCTTTTATA
>NZ_LMVM01000016.1 GCF_002287175.1 Methanobacterium bryantii
AACTGCAGTCACATTAACCCTATCACCATACTTAACAGACGAATTAGACAAATTAGCAGTTGTTGTAGTGTTAACAGAAGTTACGCTAAACATAGCACTGTTTTCAGAGAAGATATAACTGTCAGTTCCATTATATCGAACATTGATTTGATAATCACCTTTATCCTGATCAATTGACCAGTTCAAAGTGGCTCTGCCGTTGTGAACATTGGCTTTACCAATAGAACGAGTTCCCAAAAAGAATTCAACTTCACCATCATTTACAGGACTGCCACTATCTGCTTCAACCACATCCGCAGTTAAAACCAATACGTTGCCCTGCCTGCCAGTAGAATTAGACAAAATAATGGTAGTTATGGTGTTTAACTGGTATAGTTCAATATCTAGAGATACTGTAGATCTGTTGAACACTGCATTTATGGTCTGGTTTCCATATTGGTTGTGCCTGTATGTCGCATTAATTCCTTGGGCTGTCGTATTACCTGAATTTGGAGTTATTGTTCCATTAGAAACCTCAAAAACAAATTCTTTATCTTCTGATGGTATTGGTATTTTACTTACGTCATAATCATAAATTTTGTTGCCATCTGTAGATTTAATGGCCAGATTGATGATTTGACTTAAACCCGGCGCATTATTTGAGGTTAAACTCATTATAATCCACTTATTCAACACAACTGTAGGTGTATTTGTTAGATATGGGAGAATTGTAGGTTTGCTGTTGTTACCCCACCAGTTGTTGTCTAGATAATACAGTCCATTGCCCGCTGTCAATTTGTTCAGGATTGCAGAGTTGGATATTGTGGTATTATATGCTGCGTTGGAGCTACCTTGAATGATAAGTCCGAGCGGGTTATTGAATAAACACCCATCAATTATTATATTATAGCTTGATACAAAATTAATGGCTTTACTCAAGTTAGCAAATGATGAGTTGTATATACTCCAATGGGTCCCACCATATGCTCCAAAACCAGTACTGTTATAAAATGTAGTGTTAATCATAGTCACATATGGTTGACCACTTGATTCACTCGTATATATATCAAAAATCGTGTTGTTTGTGAAATAACAATTTTTAAAAGTGGAAATACCTCCCAAATATACTGCGCCACCATTAGATTTTGTGGTTATCGTATCTCGGATTATGGTATTTGTTACGAGTAATGTTGCTGCATTGCTTTGCTGGAAGTAAGCATTGAATATTGCAGATCCGTAGTTACCGCAACTATTTGCTACAAACAGGCAGTTGTCAATTACCGCATCTCCAAAGTTAGCAAAAGCCCCGCCATTTTGTGAGGCTGTGTTGTTGTAGAAATATGTGTTTTTAACTGTTATATTGCCTCCCCTTTGATTTACAACAGATGTCATATTATTATTGATGAAAGCACAGTTTTCAATTAACATCTTACCATAGTTTTCGACAATACCATACCCAGTAGCAGCATATGAACTACTTGGGGCAAGAGCATTAGTGATAGTTAGATTAGTTAATTTAATTAACCCGTCACCTGAACCTTTTGTAAATGCCCAGTTAACTTTTTGACCGTCAAGAAATGTTTTATTTACTCCAGCACCATCTATAGTTAAATTCACACCATTTGGCAGTGTCAAGTTAAGATTTCCAGATCCAGTGTAGGTTCCTGTTAAAAGATGTATTGTTAAATTTTGAGTTTTTTCTAACCCTTCACTTAGTGCTTTGGCTATTGTCGCGTATGGATTACCTTCAGTTCCATCACCAGTTTCATCACTGCCTTCCGGTGAAATATACAGATCTAACGAGTTTATTATCTCTGCTGAAATATTTAAAACAGCACTTTTGACAGCTACATTATCTGATAAAGAGTAATTACCAGTTATTTCATAGATTCCATTACTGAAACCCATACAACTGATTTTTGCCATACCATTGATTACTTCAGCTGTACCAATATTTTTTCCACTGATATAGAACGTGACAGTTCCTCCACTGATTATATTTCCTTCACTATCAGTCAGATACGCTTTTAAAATATTGGATATGACAGAACTATTAAGGGATTCAAAAGTCAGATTAACTGCTCCAACTTTAGCAGAACCAGTTAAATATATGTCGTTTCCATTAGTTCCAGCCTTATTGTTATTAAAGGCACAATTATGTAAATTCAACCCCCCACTGGAGCATAAAGCTCCACCGTATGTTCCAGCAGTATTATTCCTGAAAGTAGCGTTTGTTATATTTCCATTGGCAAAAACCGCCCCACCACTAATTAATGCAGTATTATTGCAAAATGTATCATTTACACTGGCCATAGTACCAGCCTGCAGTGCTCCACCATATTCCTTTGCATAATTACCAGAATAGGTGTTGTTGATACTTGTTAACGGACCATTTACGAATAATGCACCGGCAGTGCCTTGATTGGAGTTATCTATAAATTCAGAATTTCTTACAGTTAAATTATAACTGTATAAAGCTCCTCCGAACATAGCACCTGTAGATGTTCCTATGTTACTGTTGTTTATAAAGTGGCAGTTATCAAGTTCACCTGCATAAACAAAGCACGGCCCATAATAGGCGCCAGAAACCTGATTGTCTTTAAAAATTAAGTTTTTAATTGTAACCTTTGATCCATAGTCCCCTGCATAAATGATAGGAACTATTCCATAATTATTTCTGAAAATACAATCTGCCATATTCAAATCAGAAACTACATCTAAAACAGGATAACTATAATCTGTAGCATTAGCGTTTTGGATGGTCAAATTCACCATGTTGACCTGCGTGTACTGGCCAAAATTGAATATCCAGTTAACAAGTCCCCCATCGATTATAGTTTTGTTGTATTTTTCACCGATTAAGCTTAAAACACCTATATCAGTGAAGCTCATATTTGTGTTTCCATCTCCAGAGTAAGTACCCTCCAGTATATGGACTATAGGGTAGTATGATGTGGAAAAAGCTTCATGAATAGCCTTAGATATAGTCAAATAAGGCTTGCTTACAGACCCCTCTCCAGTATCATCACTGCCTGTTGTTGAAACATATACCTCCTTAGGAGTCCTGTCAATGTTTACAGTCAAAGTCCCATTTGTAATATTGGACAAATTATTTATGAAGTAATAAGAAGTTCCATTTAACTTGTATAAACCGTTATTTTCCAGTAATTTAGTGTATTTTAGCGTCGCTGTACCATTTATCACATTCGCAGTTCCAAGTAATATGCCATTAGTGTAGAAGTCAATATTTCCTCCGTAAACTGGATGTCCCATGTCATCTGTTACTGTAGCAGTTACAGTAGCCTTAGGATTGGTAATAGTCGCGTCATTGAAAGTAACTTTAGCATTAAAAGAAGAACCTGCATAAATATAGTTACCATTTACTGCAGAACAGTTGATCATGGTGTTATTTTTTAAATAACTGTTTACTGAGATGTATACAGCTCCTCCCTCACCAGAACTACCGCTTACAGTACTGTTAATGATAGTGTTGTTTATCAGCGAACCGTAAGCAATACATATAGAACCAGCAGTACCCCAATCGCTTTCAACAGAATTATTCGCGAAATAAGAATTTGTTACAGTAGAGTTAGCTGTTTGAATACCATTAATATACAAAGCTCCACCACCACTGCCAGCTTTATTGTTTGTAAAACTAGAATTTGATATATTGACCAATGTGGAAATGGAATGTATAACTCCACCGTATGATGCCGCTGAGTTGTTGTTGAACTTACTGTTGGAGATAGTTAAATTTCCTGAATTACTTCTTATAACTCCCCCATATGATGTTGCGTAGTTTTTTTCAAAAATACAATCAGCAATACTTAAATTACCCTCATTGACAATTGTTCCGCCGTTTACGGCTTTTCCATTGATCAATGTGAGGTTTAGAAGTTTAACAATAGAATCAGCTTTTATA
>NZ_LMVM01000017.1 GCF_002287175.1 Methanobacterium bryantii
TTAATGCTAATTTAACTTTTTTAAGACTTTTTTAGTAAAAACATTACTAATAGTCTCAAATAATTAAATAAAAAAGAATTATTTTTTAAATCCTCATTTAAAAACTCTATTCTCTTAAAGAATTAGACAACCTTCTGGTTCAACTTATTATTAGCTGCCTATTTTGTAAAATTCTCAATTATAACACTCATTTACTAAAAATAGTCAAATTAACGAATTAAGATAGTGAGGTTAATGAAAAGATTTAAATATTGTTAACTTAATACTGACTGACATCAGTCAATAATAGGAGGATACTATGAACTATGTGACAATTGAAAATAATTACTCAATTCAGACTTTCGATCTCACCAAGAAATATAAAGATCAAAATGCAGTAAATGGCATCAATCTGGCGATTAAAAGAGGTGAAGTTTTCTCTTTACTTGGCCCTAATGGTGCAGGTAAAACTACAACCATACAAATGCTTTGCTGTCTGCTAAAACCAACTGCTGGAACTGCAACTATCATGGGTTATGACATAAAGAAAAATCCTTCAGCAGTAAAAGAAGTTATTGATATTTCACCACAAGAAACTGCTATTGCTGGCCATTTGACAGCTTGGGAGAATCTTATGTTAATGGGCGGAATAAATGGTCTGAAAAAAGAAGAAACGAAAAAGAGAGCTAAAGAACTCATAGAATTAATGGGGCTAGCTGAAAGAGCAAATGAACAGGTCCAAAATTTTTCAGGAGGAATGCAACGAAGGTTAAGTATTGCAATGGCACTGATTTCTGATCCTCCAGTACTCTTTCTTGATGAACCCACTCTGGGTTTAGACCCTCAAGCAAGAAGAGCCATTTGGAAGCATATTGAGCATCTCAAAGAGAAAAAAACAATCATTTTAACCACTCATTATCTTGAGGAGGCAGACGCGCTCGCAGATCGAGTTGCTATAATTAGCGAAGGTAATATAATAGCAATAGGCACACCAAAAGAGCTTAAGAATGATATCTATGGAATGCGGACCGTGGTAATTAAGGCCCAAAAACTTTCTTCTACATGTATCGAAGGTTTGAAGGAGATGTATCTTAGTGTAAGAGAGATAGATGATGGAATTGAGATAAAAGCAAGGGAATTAAATTTTGATGAAATAGTTGATTATATCCGCTCAAGTGGAGCAAAGATCGAATGGTTTTCCATGGAAGAACCATCTTTAGATGATGTATTTCTAAGTCTTACAGGAAAGGAGATGATCAAATGAAATTTCTCAGTTTAACTAGCCGAAATATAAAAGAAGTATATCGTGATCCTGTTTCTATCATCCTGGGAGTAGCAATGCCTGCTATTCTTCTGGTGCTTTTTGCTTCCATTGGTAAGAATGCACCCGTTGAGGTTTTCACTGCAAATTCACTTACACCAGCAGTTGCTGTATTTAGTTTTGGATTTTTAACACTGTTCTCATCCATGCTTTTAGCAAAAGATCGTGAAAGCGCATTTTTATCCCGGCTTCTAACAACACCACTTAAACCAACAGATTTTATTTTAGCTTACACTTTGCCCTTCTTACCGATAGCATTACTTCAAATTGTAGTTTGTTTCACCGCTGGAATTATTTATGGAGTTACATTAAATCTAAGCATTTTACCTGCTTTAACTATTCTATTTACAATTTCCATTGCATGTATTGGAATAGGAATGATAATTGGATCTCTTTTTTCAGAAAAACAGGCCCCCGGGTTAGCATCTGCAGTCATAATTATAATATCCATATTTGGAGGAGTTTGGATGAACTTAAAAATGGCTGGAGGTATATTTGCAGCTATTGGTTATGCTCTTCCCTTTGCTTATGCCATTGACACAACCCGGGCACTTTTGAATGGATATGATTTGGGCAGCATTGTCATAACTTTATATTGGGTTCTTGGTTATACGCTGATATTTTTCATATTGGGGATTTTATGTTTTAGGTGGCGGACAAAAAGATAATGGTTATATAATTCTCATACAAAACCTTATTATATATTCTTTCATAGAGAAACAATCAAAATTCGATTATTGGTGGAAAATTCATGCGGGTAACAAAAAAACCTGAAATAAGGCGTAAAGAACTAATGAACGCCGCAGAATACTTATTTATAGAAAAAGGATATGAACAGGTTGAAGTATCAGAAATAGCGAAAAAAGTAGGCGTAGTGCAGGGTACTTTTTATTATTATTTCAAATCCAAAGAAGCAATACTTGATGCAATTATTGACAAATACATTTCTATCCTTGTTGAAGATATGGAAAATATGGCCAATCAGAAAGATCTAACAGCATTAGAAAAATTGATGAATATATACCCTTTTGCTTTGTCATTTCCAGGTGGTCATAAAAGCATAATGAGTCGTCTTCAAGAAGAAAAGAATGTTCATCTACGTATGAAGCTTGAACAAAGGATTCCACAAGAAACTGCTGGATTAATTACACGTATAATTAAACAGGGTATTGAAGAAGGTGTTTTCAATGTTAAGTATCCTGAAGAAGCTGCTGGCGTATATATGGGAACAATGATTATACTTCAAGGAATAGAGGATCTTGACCCTAATTCTCTGGAATTTAAGAGAAAATTCATGGCCATATTCTATTTTATAGAGCGTATTTTGGGTGCAGAAGAAGGTTCGATTATCAAATTTATGGAAAAAAATAGTCCTTAGACACAGTCTTCTCCG
>NZ_LMVM01000018.1 GCF_002287175.1 Methanobacterium bryantii
TCGTGTTGACTTTATTCTTTTTTATGGTGTTTTTAGTGTTTTTAACAGATTTCACAGTGGCTAAACCATATTTAGTGTTGTAAGTTATCTGGTTTTTATAAAGCGTTGTTTTATACCCTTTATTGTAAACACCGTAATTAGTGTTCTTGTAAACCTGGTTAGAAGTTACTGTAGAGTATTTAGCGGTTTTATACAGGTATAATCCAATTTTATTATACTTTAAAGTGTTTGATTTTAAAGTATTCTTGTAACCTGCATTTAATGCCCCATAATAGAACTTAGATACCGTGTTACTTTGAACCAGATTAGATTTAGCTGAACTAGTTAAATAAATTCCATAACCTTTATTTAAACCAGTTAAAGTGTTCTTATAAATTTTAACACTAGAACCGCTGCTGTAAACACCAGCACTTGTAACAGACTTTACACTGTTCCCACTGATTGTGGTTGAACCTGCACTATTTACAATACCCTTACTACCACCAGAAACCGCATTATAACCAATTATAGACGCAGAACCCTTATTATTAACCCCATAGTAATTATTTTTCAAGGTATTGTGCCCAATTTTACTGGAAGAACCAGTATTATAGATTCCTGACTTAGAAGCGCTTGAAACAGTGTTGTAGTTAATGTCTGCAGCTTTCACATAGTTTACAATACCATACTCACCACCAGAAATGGTGTTATATAATATATCTACGTTGGATCCTTTGTTTGTGATTCCCACTTTATTGTTCACCAGTTTAAAACCACGGAAAGTCAAATTATTCCCATAATTATAAACAGCTGAACCTTTACTGGACTGGAAAACATTATTAGCACTTATCTTAACACCAGAACCACTACCATAATTAACAAACCCATACACATTACCTGCAAACGTATTATTAGTAATGTTAATAGTATTTGCTTTATTCAAGATTCCAGTACTATAATTCTTAATTATCAAACCCTGAATAGTAGCATTAGCATTTACAGTAAAC
>NZ_LMVM01000019.1 GCF_002287175.1 Methanobacterium bryantii
TTGTTGTTGTAGTGGTCTGTAATCCACGCGTATTCAAAACCTACATCTTCAGCTAGTTTGACTAATTTAACTATTTTGTCTATAGGTTCATTTGGAACAAATTCAATACCAAACTTCATAGTTTATCACCGCATTTAAATCTATCAGAACTATAAAAATACTTTGTGTTTTTAATTGCAATCGAAAGGTTTAAATAGTGGATTTAAAACCATGTTAGCAGATTTATTTGGAAATACACTATATATAGTATCTATTATTTAAAAGTAGGGGTATTTCTATGTAATATGGAAGTATTTGCGGCTAATTTTTGTCATCTTAACTTAAAAATGTCTAATTATGTGAAGTACGATTTTCAATTATTATTTTATAAGTTTAAAGTCATAATGTTGTGAATTTGGTTATATAATTATGGAGGTTTATGATCCTGTTTAATTCAATGTAGAAAAAATATATAGTGGATGGTTCATAAATTAAAGTGTCACAACAAATTTGATAAAATTAATAGTTGTGCAATATTTTCTAATATGTTTGTTAATCTACAACCTTTGAGTATAGTATGCGCTGGTTTGAATTGTTTCGAACCTTGTGCAAGAAATTCTAATATACTTGTAAAACTACAAGTGTTTAGTATTATAAGTACTATGGTTTAAGGCGTCGGTTGGAGTGTGATAATATCATTCTGTGAAGACTGG
>NZ_LMVM01000020.1 GCF_002287175.1 Methanobacterium bryantii
TAGAATGAGCTAATTACGTCTCCAAGTAATTTTATGGATTTTTCTTTGTCAGGTCCAATTGGGGAACCTGCAACATACTGGGTTACGCCCATTTCTCCGAGAGCTTCGATTTTTGGTATGAAGTCATCAGGAGTTCCACAAACAGAGAACGCGTTCATTAAGTCATCAGTTACAGCTCCGATTGCTCCACCGAAGTCTCCTTTACTTAAGAATTCTCCGAATTTAGCACCAGTGTCTGCAGGTAGGCCGTGTCTTTCGAATACTGGTGGTGGTGAACCAGCAGCAATGAAAGCAACAACAATTTTTGCTGCGCCTGTAGCTTTACCAGCGTCGTCATCAATAGAACAGCAGGTGTATGCTGCTACATCTACGTCGCTTATACTTTTACCAGCAGCTTCTGCTCCTTCTTTTATGAGAGGAACTGCAGCTTCAAAGTCTTTTGGGTTTGATGCATTGATTAATGCACCGTCAGATACTTCACCAGCGGTTTTAAGCATCATAGGACCTTGTGCACCCATGTAAAT
>NZ_LMVM01000021.1 GCF_002287175.1 Methanobacterium bryantii
ATTTGTACAATTGGTATTTTGTACTAATATTTTAAATGGAAAATGAAGGTGTTAGTAAAAAAAATAGAGGATAAAATTCAAAGGGGCGGATTAAATTGAGGAAATCGGTACTATTAGGCATTTTACTGTTGTTTTTTCTTTCTATAAACATGGTTAATGCTGAAAATCCTGTGTCAAGTTCGAACACGGGAATTCAAGACATTTATGTGTCTACTACCGGTAATGATTCTTCTAATACTGGGGCAAACGTGGATAGTCCTTATGCTACTATAGCAAAAGGGGTGTCAAATGCTAGTGACTCGCGTAATGCCACGATACATTTAAGTGAAGGGACATTCACTGGTACGGGGAATACTGAAGTTGTAATTAATAAGGCACACCAAAGTCAGGGCGGCAGCTTGACTATAGTGGGTGCAGGTTACAATAAAACGTTTATCGATGCAAACAGCATTGATTCTATATTTGATATAAAAGCTGATTCTATTGTTAAACTTCTAAACCTCACATTGATCAATGGAAAA
>NZ_LMVM01000022.1 GCF_002287175.1 Methanobacterium bryantii
AAGATGTAGGTTTTGAATACGCGTGGATTACAGACCACTACAACAACAAGAACGTATACGAAACCCTGGCATTAATTGCCAACGGAACTGAAACTATAAAAATGGGTCCGGGTGTAACTAACCCCTACGTAAGAAGCCCAGCAATAACAGCATCGGCTGTTGCAACTTTAGATGAATTATCAAACGGAAGGGCTACATTAGGTATTGGTCCTGGTGACAAAGCAACCTTCGACGCATTAGGAATTGAATGGACAAAACCTGTCAGCACAATTAAAAATGCAATCACTATGATGGAAACTCTCCTCTCAGGCGGAAAAACAGAAAGCGGTGCAAGCTTAATGGGTACAAAAGCAGTCCAGGAAAAAGTCCCTATTTACATGGGTGCACAAGGTCCTATGATGCTTAAAACCGCTGGTGAAGTATCTG
>NZ_LMVM01000023.1:300000-413969 GCF_002287175.1 Methanobacterium bryantii
GAATTGTTATGAACACATTCTTCAATGGCATGAACATGGCAGAATTTGATCTTGATAACATCGTAATGGTATCTGGAATAGGATGTTCCTCAAGGATACCAGGTTATATAAAATGCGATTCACTTCATACAACACATGGGAGACCAATCACATTTGCAACAGGAGTTAAATTAGCAAATCCTGACCTTGATGTAGTTGTATTTACAGGAGATGGGGATGCTGCGGCTATTGGAGGTAACCACCTAATTCATGGTGCAAGGAGAAATATAGACCTCACTGTAATATGTATAAACAACAGTATTTACGGGATGACCGGAGGGCAAATCAGCCCAACATCACCAAAAGGTAGTTATGGAAGTACAGCTCCATATGGAGCTCTTGAAAGACCTTTCAGTCTGGCGGATCTTGTAACTGCAGCTGGAGCAACCTATGTTGCAAGGTGGACCACAACTCACGCCATGCCGCTTTCACTTTCCATTAAGAAAGGTTTACAAAATAAAGGATTTTCATTCATTGAAGTCATTTCACAGTGTCCAACCTATTTCGGAAGGAAAAACAGGATGAGGACTCCCATTGAGATGATGGACTTCATGAAAAAGAACAGTGTCCTGAAGGAAAAAGCTGTAAACATGAGCGAAGAAGAACTTGAAGGAAAAATAATTGTGGGAGAATTTGTTGATAAAAGCCTGCCAGAATATTCAGAAAGGCTTTGTGAACTGGTAAATGAAAAATGTGAAAATGGAACTCCCTCAGAATCAATTAAAGCAGCTTATAAAAGTTAAAAAAAATACGAGGGATTAAATTGCGGAAAGATATAAGAATTGCGGGATTTGGTGGTCAGGGAATCATACTGGCCGGTATTGTTATTGGAAAGGCAGCTTCTCTTTATGATAATATATTTGCTGTTCAAACACAATCCTACGGCCCTGAAGCAAGAGGCGGGGCTTCAAAGACAGAAGTAGTTATAAGCGACAGCGAAATTGATTATCCTAAAGTTCAAAAGCCAGATATATTCATTGCAATGTCCAATGAAGCATTGATGGCATATTTAGATGACCTTAAAGATGGGGGAACATTGATAGTTGACCCCGACATGATAAAAGAAGAGGATATACTTCCCTTCATCGAAGAACATAATATCAATTATATTAAAGCTTCAGCAACAAGAACTGCAACAGAAAAGATTAAACTCAACATTGTAGCCAACATCGTGATGGTTGGAGCCATAGTAAAAGCAACAAAAGTAGTATCAGAGGAAGCCGCAAGGAATGCTATCGCGGCAAGCGTGCCCAAAGGAACCGAAGAAAAGAACATCGCTGCATTTGAAGCAGGTATGGATCTTATTGGAGAGGATTAGATTTGAGATGCTTCGAATACAGTGCTAAGAAAATATTTAAAACTGAAGGCATTCCTGTACCTGAAAGCTACGTTGCAAAAAACCCTGAAGAGGCAAAAGATGCCGCTGCAAAATTAGGTAAACCAGTTGCTCTAAAATCCCAGGTTCTTGTCGGAGGTAGGGGTAAAGCAGGAGGAATAAAATTTGCAGATACTCCAGAAGAGGCCGAAAAAGTTGCAAAAGAGCTTTTAGGTACTGAAATTAAAGGCGAAAAAGTAAGCAAGCTCCTTATCGAGGAAAAAATCAATATCCAATCTGAATTTTATATAAGCGTGATAATGGACAGGTCTGCTAAAAAGCCGGTGATAATGGCAAGCACTGAAGGAGGTATGGAAATCGAAGAGGTGGCTAAAAAAAGCCCTGAAAAGATAGTTAAATACCATATTAACCCTTTAAATGAATTTTTACCTTACCAAGCACGGGAAATTGCAAGAAAAATGGGAATTCCCAATGATTTGATTTCAAAAATGGGTGCATTCATTTTGAAGTTGTTTAATGTATTTGATAAATGCGATGCAACCATTGCAGAGATTAACCCACTTGTCTTAACTCCAGAAGGACTTATTGCAGCAGATGCGAAATTCGGAGTTGATGATGATGCTCTCTGGAGACATAACGAGTTTGCAGACCTTGAAGAAGCCAAAAAAGATGAATTTGCATATGTTACCCTTGACGGAGATATTGCAGTAATAGGAAACGGTGCAGGGCTTACTCTAACTGGTATGGATATGATTAACCTTTACGGAGGAAAACCAGCTACATTTTTAGATATAGGTGGTGGAGCATCACAGGAAAGTATTGCACGTGCAATAAATCTCGTCTTAAGCGAGCCAAACGTCAAAGTGATCTTTTTAAACGTGCTTGGAGGGATAACCCGTGCTGATGATGTTGCAAACGGAGTTATAACTGTTTTAAAAAGTGCAGATCATAAGGTCCCTATTGTCATTAGACTTACAGGAACAAATGAAAAAGAAGGTCAGCGTATTTTACGTGATGCAGGAATTCCATTTGAGATATCAATGGAAGAAGCTGCTGAAAAAGCGGTTGAGATCTGCAGGTCTTTAAGTTAAATCACGATGCAAATTGAAATTATCAAGAGAAAAACCGAGGAACTAGATGAATTAGCAGATAAAATTGAGGAACTTGGAATAAAAGTAATAAAAGGCATTCCTTTTTCGCATGACCCACTCACACATGTAGCATGTGGTGACTACGTTTGGAGTATTCCTTCAGGGGAAATTAAAAAAAATCAAAGAACTTTTATTAAATTATACCAAAAATGGTATTCCATTTCTTTACAATTAGTGGATGAATATCTAAACAAAGAAAGAGAAATTGAATTTAAAGATATTTATTCAGATATTCTAGACTATTTACAGCCAAATGGGCGTGAATACTCTACAGATAAGAATCTTTTTATTGATAAATTTCTTAATAAGTATGACATTCAAAGAGGAATTTTATTAAGCATTCCTGATATAATAGAAGTTAAAGAGATGAAATTACGTAAATTAATTTCAGCTGATTTTGTAGAAACTGAATTAGAGGAAGCAGAACTTCTTTTTAATCACGAATTTACAAGAGGTGCTGGTGCTTTAGCAGGAGTAGCTCTTGAAAAACATCTAGAAACAATGTGCCAACTTAATGATGTTTCATATAAACCAAAAGCTACTATCGATCCTTTAGCCACAGAATTATACCGAAATAATCGTTTAGACATTACTGAACTTAAAAAAGTACAGCATTTAGCAAGTATCCGGAATAAATGCGATCATCCTGAAGAAATTACCAAAGAAGAAGTTAAAGAATTGATAGATGGAGCTAAAAAATTTATTATAAATCATTAAATTAATTTTAAATATTTTTATATTAATTAATTCAATATTAATCTGGTTTATAACATGTTGATATTACCCTTTGCAATTTTAGCCATTAGTAATTTATTAAACGTCATTGTACGATCTATAAATTCACTAATTTCATTTTTAATACAATATTGGGTATTTATAACTCCATTTATAAGTGTTATAGGTGCTTTTTTGCTAAATCGCCATTATAAATTGAAAAAATCAAAAAAAGAATTTATTGAAGTTTATAAAAATTCAAATCAAATTAAAGATTCAGATTTCAATATTGCAAAATACAATGAATATTATTATAAACGTCTTGTAAATACTGAAATTTCTAATTCAATAAATAACCAAAAAAATATCCTTATTATTGGAAAACCAAAAGCAGGTAAGACAAGGGCAGCATATGAATCTATTAAATCAGTTAAAGGATTTAAAGTTATCAAATTTTGGGAAGAAACGATTAAAATTGAAGAACTTCCAGAGAACCTTTTTAAAGGTAAAATAATTATTTTTATAGATGATTTAAACAAATATATTAACAAATTAGATCTCAATCGACTGATTAAAAAGCTTAATTCAAAATCTAAAAAATATATGATCATTATAACATGTCGAAGTGGGGAAGAATATAAATCTATTAATAAGGAGTTTGGAGAGATTATAAGAGATTTCAATGAAATTAAAATCGAGGATATAACTAAAGATATTGCTCAGAATTTATCAGATGAATTAAATTTAAAAGTCGAAGATTTCGATGGAACAGTAGGATCTTTATTTCTTGGAATAGGAGATATGAAACTAAGATATGCAGAACTTTATAAGGAATGCAGAGTTTTATTCACAGTAATGAAAATTTTTGCATATGCAGAAAGTTATATTGTTACAAAAAGAACTTTAGAAGAAGTTTACAGTGAAATATTAATTAAAGAGAATATGCAAGCTGATTTTCTCTTTGAAGAAGCCATAAATAAACTTAAAGAAAATTCATTTATTTTTGAAGAAAGCGGAAAAGTTAGCGCTTGTCACGATACATACCTAAATATTCCAAAATATGAAATATCTTTTGACGATCTGAAATGGCTTAAAACTGTTTTATTCCAAATAAAAGATGAAAATGCATTATTTAATATTGGAAATTCATTTAATGACAACAGAAATTATGAAGAAGCTATTCAATGTTATAATAGAGCCATAGAAACAAACTCAAAGAACGATAAATCATGGAATAATAAAGGAATAGCTCTGGCAAGGCTATCTAAATATACTAAAGCAATAAAATGCTATGATAAAGCATTGAATTTAAATTCAATGAATGATAATGCTTGGACGAATAAAGGAATCTCTTTAGCGGCACTAGACAAAATAGAAGAAGCTATTGAGTGCTATGATAAAACTTTAGAAATAAATCCCAATCATGAAAAAGCTTGGAATAATAAAGGAAATGCACTTGGTGATATAGAAAGATACGAAGATGCCATTGAATGTTATAATAAAGCTTTAGAAATAAACCCAAAATATGGCAATGCTTGGAATAGTAAAGGAACTGCCTTAGCTATGCAAGATAAAAATGAAAAAGCTATCCAATGCTACGATGAAGCCCTAAAAATAAATCAAAAAAATGATAAGGCATGGTATAACAAAGGACTAGCCTTGGCAACGTTAGCTAAGTACACTAAATCTATTGAATGTTATCATAAATGCCTAGAAATAAACCCAAATCAAAGTAGAGTCTGGAATAGTAAAGGTAATGCTATGGCTATGCTGAAAAGACATGTAGATGCTATCAAATGTTATAATAAAGCTACAGAAATAAATCTAGACTATGAATATGCGTGGTATAATAAAGGAAATAGTTTAGATGATTTAGGAGGATATTGGGACGCAATAGAAAGTTATGACAAAGCAATAAAAATAAATCCAAAGAACGATAATGCATGGTATAACAAAGGATTAGCCTTAATTAAGCTATATGAGTACAATGAAGCCATTAAATGCTTCGATAAAGTATTGGAAATAAATCCAAAGCGTGATGAAACATGGAATAATAAAGGAAATGCTTTGGCTATGCTAGGAAAATACAAGGAATCTATTGAATGCTATGACAAAGTTTTAGAAATAAATCCAAATCACAAAACTGCCCAAAATAATAAAATGTTATCAATATCAAAATTTAGAATTGAAAAATAAATATTAGATTATTTCCAGTTTTCTTCATAAAACCGTTTTATTTTTTCTAAAGTTTCTAAATTAATCATTCGGCGGTATTCATTAGGATCGTTTAAATTTAAAAGTTTATAATCTTCCATATCTTTAATTATATTGAAATTACTTTTCAAATAATTCGAAAATTCAGTTAAATCCTTATTATTTTTAAAAATAATGAATGGAAATCCTGAAGTTCTAGTATCAAAATTAGAACTATTTTTTAATAATATATTTGCAAATAATCCATCAAATTCTTCTAAATTGTAATAATAAAATCCATGAGTGTCTTCGTCTTTAAATAGATACTTAAAAGAGGGCGCGGGAAATAATACTCTGCATCCATCACAATAAGCATATTCACATTCAAATATTAGTGTTGAATTATGTTTAAAGAAAGCTTTTCCATAGTACCCGGAATTATCTAAATAAAAAGCACAAAAAGGTTCCATGCCTCTTTCTTCAGATTCTGAAAGTTCTATTGTGAATTCAGGATTTATTTTATGATATGCTGACTTTCCCCAATCAAAATCACATTCCCAATCTCTATAATCTTTTAATAATTCTTTAAACCTATCTTCAATTTTTAAAGTTAACCCAAATTGTTCTTCCCACATCATTTTTATGTCATTATAATCCGCAGATTTATTGATACTCGTATTTTTATCGCCTGTCCTAGTGTAAATATAATTAGCTTTAACAGTCTTCTTCTCTTTTTTATAATCTTCAGTTAAAAAATATGGTTTAAATCTTTTATTTTTAATTACAATAACATCTATTTCTTTTTCGCCGTATTTTAATGTTTTAACTTCTATTTCAGGACGGTTGTCTCCTGCAAAATTAATTTTACTTAAAAAATCGGTTATATTGACTTGACTTTTTCTATTTTTTTGTTTTAATGTTAATCCTTTTATTTCACAATTTTTAGCAGGATCAGAAACTCCTAAAATTAAATATCTATCCCCTTCATGATAACAATTAGCTAAACAAAGAATATCATGCAATAATGATGCATTATCTTTGTGAGGTTCTTGTTTAAAATCCCAATATGTACCTTCACACTTACTTCCAATTAAACCTATTACTATTTTTTCCAGATTATCCAAAAAAACACCTACTTATTCTCTTTTAACAGCTCTTTGAGTTCCTTTATTTCAGATTTCATTTCATCCACAGATTTTTCCATGCGTATTATTTTGTTTTTAATTTCATCTTCTTCCTCTTCATGTTCTTCCATAAACAAAGAGGATAGATATGCAGTTAACAGGCTGAAAAAACCAACTCCAATGATCATCAATATAATCCCAACTATTCTACCACCCACAGAATCGGGGACCATATCACCATATCCAACAGTAGATATTGTAGATATTACATACCATACAGCGTCCAGAGGAGTATTAATGCCCCCACGAGATGACTCATCTAAAACTAGAATAGCAATAGATCCTGCACAAATGATAATAAATAAAGTAAGAATTATATAGCTGAGATTAGTTTTTTCAATAACGTTGAAAATAGTTTTTTTACCTTTTTCAAGCAGTACAACTATTTTAAATAGTCTCATAAAAGCCAGATAATTTGCCCATACCGGTGGGAGAATTATAAAAAAAAGTAAAGGTATCATTGCGAAAATATCGATTACATCTTCCTTTAAGTTTGATTTGTAATTTTCTGACCGTTTGTTACATATAAATTCGATAAAGAGAATTATACACACTACTAAATCAAAACCAATTATGTATAGGGAGTTTGAGTAAGATGGATATAACAGAATAAACCCGATAAGGATAGTGTCTAAAATCACCAAAGTAGATATAATTAAATCAGATATAGGTCTTAGATTAGATACAATCCAATCACGTGCAGACCTAGATTTACGACCTACATGTCTATCAGAGCCGGATTCTATTTGGCTATCTTCCAAAATAATCTTTTTTTCAGTTTCCAGGTGTGCAAATTTTGTTCCGCAGTACTGGCAGAAACTTGCATCTTCACTGTTTTCTTTACTGCATTCTGGACATCGTGTCATTTTAACATTCCTATTTGTAATGGCATGGAATTAGTTTCTTTGTTATCTATCTGTTTAAGTATAAAAGTATTGAATTAATTAAGTCTACTGCAAATTTTATTAGGTACATACAGGATCTGATGAAGCAAGCAGATAAATCTATAATTTGACACGTGAAATCATTGATTTTGATAGCTAGAAAAAAATCATAATTGTTTTATTAACCCTTCAATGATACACTTTAATACAATTCCTGAAACTGGAATGGCGTATTCACGTCCATTACTTGAGATATTAATGTTAACCCTATTGATGCCTATAAAGTACTCCGTTTTTTGCTTATTTTCTCTTCTAGAGGCTATACCATCCCTATAAGGTTCTATAGATATAATTTTCCTTAAATCTATGTTATTAGTACGCTTACTTCCTGTGAAAACCAGCCTTTTATTTGTTAAAGTGAGCATTCCCTGATCTACAGTTCTTAATTCTTCATGAGATTCACTGTGTGATGAAAAATTTCCTACTTTAAAAGATATCCCTTTTGCAGCCCGAAAAGTTTGCCCGCCATAAGATCCTCTTGTTTGTCTAACTGCTCGAGGTTCCCAAAGCGCTATATCTGACCAAAAAAGAAAAGCTCTCTCATTCTTTTTTAAAATTACTGGAGAATTCGTATCTGCAAATGTAACTTTTCCATGTGATGCATCTACCAGCCATGAATTAATATCCTGCTCTTGCTGTTTAGCATCTGAAATTCCACCATTCGCTATATTTATCCATTCTCTTTCTGCAAGGGCTTGTTTTCCATACTCCTGCCAGACATGGTTTGATTTATCGTTTACTCTGGTTAATTGATAATTTTTACCTTTTTTCTTGAAGGTAGATCCACAGCGTTCACATTCACAGATATGGATTGTTGTAAGTCCGAGCATTCCCTTATGATCATGGTAACATAATGGACCCTCCCCACAAACAGGACATTTCTCAATCCATATTTTTTCTGCTTGCGGTTTTTCTTGAATAAGTTCTTTATTTTCTGAATTCGTAAGTTTTATCCCGCAGTACTGACAGAATTTTGCTTCTTCGTTATTTTCTTTGCCGCATTTTGGACAGAAAATCATTTTAGCGCCTCCATATCACCTGAATCTATTTTTACCTTAATTTTTCCATGTCCATTCGATACCATAGATTCATCTCCGAATACAAAAATCCCTATTTTACAGACTCAAACCAAAATTCAAGCCCAATACCTGCAAATCTGAAGAAAATTTCCAAATGTTGTTACTTTCCGTGAATCTGAAAAACTGTGTTAAACCATCTAAAAAGGCTGTTACTACCACTGAAATCATTGCTAAAATTACTGCAATAGTATACTGAATATAAACAAAATAAACGAAAATATAATAAGAAAATAGCCCAATATACATCCAGGTACATCGTGAACAAACTGGAAAATAATGATTTCGGATTTTAAAAGTTCTTTCTGGTAATCTATGACATATAAACACTTTAGAAAGATTTATATACGAATTTTCTCCTATATTTAGCAAGTTTTGGTTATTCATAAGTCGATGTACTGGTATTTGTTTCTAATAATATTATTATTTACTATCATAGCAAAATAGAAACATTTATATCTTTAATCCTAAAATTGAAAGTTTTAATACAATATTATATAAAAAGTACTATATTTTTAACAAAAAGTAAAAATAATTAAGGCCTGCAGATTTTACACAGCATGTAACCGTGCGCTCTAGCTTGTGCCTTAGTTTTGAAGTATATTCTGTTATATCGTTTTATTTTTTTCGTAGCGGCAGGTAATCTTATGATAAACATGAGAATGAATACTGGCGACATAACGGTATTTATAAGCCGCCGAAACTGTAGGTGTACTAACCGGCTGAACTGTTATCTGTGAACTTGTAGACGCATCCATTGGTTCAAATACAGGTAAAAATGCAATTACAAAAATTAAAGCACTTAAAACTGCAATTATCTTTTTATCCACTGACTTCATCCCATTTATGCTAATAAAGATCATTTTTTACAGTACATAATAATAATATTTACTATAATCCTAAAAATAGAAAATATTATTTCTTTAATCCTAATATAAAAAAAATTTTAATATTATAATATAAAAATTAACATAGTATATTTAACTAAAATAATAAAAAAAAGTTTATTAAATTATTTATTAATCATTAACTACACTAAAAAACTAATTAATATTCCCTACTATTTTTTTAATTTACTATTTATTTTCGGGGAGATTTGCGCACTTTTAAATGATCCAGAGTAGATAACTACTTTTTTAAGTTATAACTTATAACAAGTCAGAATAAATTCTATTAACGTACCCTCTAAAAAGTCAATTAAAAATGAGATTAACCACTAGAAAGAACTAAAATCTATCCCATTATTTAGACAAAAAATTATTGGAGTTTATTCTTAAAATTGAATATTTTGAACCATTTTAAGAGCATAAATTCCAACCGCAGAAAGTATTACTATAACTAATACATGGTTGACTGGCATAATATTTATTTCCTGAGTTTTCTAATTATCCATAGAACATTCTACTATTTATTTATTTTTTCCAATTTTTTACCAAATTACCCCAGTAAAATAAGGATAAACCCGACTAAATATACCAGTAGAAATACAATACTTGCTGCAAATAAACCAATGAACATGTATTCCATATTTTTTTTCTCATTTACATCTAAAATTTCTGGTTTTTCCTCTTCTATATCTTTTTCAGGTTTTTTAACCCTTTTCTTTTTCTTTGCCATGATCATTTACTCCATTTAAACTTTCTAACCATTTTAATTCAATTATTACACCATCAAAAAAAGTTTTTTTAAGGGTAAAATTTTCATCTCACTTCAAACCATCATAAGTTTGGATTTAAATATGTCAAAAAGTATTAAAATATTTTAAATAATTATTCAAAAATAGAACGAAAAAATATCGTTACTATTTATAATATATCCCAAAGACAACAAAGCCCACCAGTACAACGGCTAGAACTAAAAAATACGGATATAATTCCAACATAGGGGCAGTATCCATTCTTAAAACATCTTGAAATAGAGAACGGGAAGTAAATTGAACTCCAGTACTTAAAAAGATCATCCCATTTAACTTCAATCTTTTTTTCTCTTTAAGGATAGCCACATACTCTTCATCGAAATTTTCCTTCGGAGTGCTGCCCAATAATCCTGATCCAAGTTTATAGACCTGGGATATTTGTAAAATATTTTTATAGTTCTTCCTATATTTGCTAGCTGCTTTACGCCAGCTTTCTCGTTTAGACTCCTGACTGCAGTTCTTATCATCAGGATGACAGTACTTCTGATTGGGTGATCTAACTTCAAATGGATCACCACACCATTTACAATATCTTATTACAGTGAATTTACCCATAAAATGCACCTGAATTTGAAAAAAATAAAATATCTAAAATTTTTATTATTTTAGATTACGATATGATTCAAACTGATTTCATATGTAACCATCATAAATTTATGTTTAAAATATTAAAAAAATATTACTAAAATTTATGAAATTTAACTGATTTTTTATTTCAAGTTTTTGAGGACTTTTTTTCTGTTAAAAGAACATTGACCCTTTTGGTTACATCATGGAAATCTTTTCTGAATTTTTCAAGTCGTGCTCTTGATTCACTTAATTTATTCTGTGATTGTCCATTTAATCCTTCTTTTGCTGCATATAGCGATTCAGAGTTGATAACTACAATCTCCTGCATGCTAATCAGGATATTTAAAACCTTTTGTTTTAGTGAACTGCACCGGGATGGTGAATTTAACTTTTCAAATTCATAGAATATAACTTCTATTTCTTTTCTAATAATATCCAGCTTCTTAGAAGCTTCTGAGTTACTAATTTTCCCTTGAGATTCATTATCTATTATTTCTTTAAGTAAAAGCAATAATCCTCCAGTTTCATCCATACATTTTGCACTCTTCTTTAAAAATTGCCTTTTAGTCAATTCCAACATAGATATACCTCATAAAAAATTTAAAATTTAGGTATTAATACTATGTTTTTTAAGATAGAAAAAAATTTACAAATCAGTGCAAATATATACCTATTAAATGTGGCTTACTGCCTCATCAAACAAAATCATAGACTTTTCTAAAAGCAAATTAAGAGCATAATCACACTTATGATATAGATCAAGGACATAATAATGTCTATCATCATTTCCCATTAAAATGAGAGGATAACTTCTGCAAACATGAGGCCTGCTGTCATATATCTTACATCTTTTTGCACCATGGAATTTACAGGGGAGATCTTCTTTAAACCGAAAATGCCCAGGATATTCATCATTACCTACTATTTCATATTTTAAATCAAGATTGAACCGTAACAATATTCCCAATTCATCTTTATGGATAAATATAGGTGATGACTCCTTGCAGCAAGTCCCGCAGTGGCTGCACCATTCAGGATGCGCTGCTGCAATTTCAAAATCAGAAGGGCCGCCGAAAATCTCTAAACTTATCATGCCTGCAAATTCAATTATTTCTTTAAGATCCTCTTTTTTAATTCCGCTGTATTTTTTAATTGATCTCTTTTTTCTAAGCCTTTTTAATGCTGATTTTTCAAGCATCTTCTTCTTTAATTCAATATTTTCGCCATTACCCTCGTTTTCTAAAACTTTTTCCTGAATCTTTTCAAACAAGTCCCTATCTATCAATGTATCCCTTAACATATAACTCACCATTAATTCATGATTATGCGAAAACAATGAACAATTCACTGAATTTAATGGTTCTAAGTCTCTTCAAATTTTCCGAATTATTTTACTTCAAGACGCTGAAAGAGTTCCAATATAGTTAGCATCGAATACTGAATTCAAATATCATAATTCAATTTATCTTTAATAATATCATAATTTACTATTTAACCAAAAATAGAAATTATTATTAATATGCAAAACACAATTTTTAATTTTAAGCCAATCAATAAGTATTGTGTTTTATTAAGAGTAAGGAATAGTAAAATAAAAAGCAGAACCTTTACCAAATTCAGATTCAACCCAGATACGCCCCCCATGACGTTCTATGATCCTTTTAACTATGGACAAACCAATTCCAGTTCCTTGATATTCATCCAGGGTGTGCAATCTCTGGAATATTACAAAAATACGTTTCATATACTGTTTTTCTATCCCAATACCATTATCTAAAACTGAAAAAATATGTTCTCGGTTTTTATCGTCTTTTTTAGCCGAAATATGGATTTCCGGAGGCATCATTTCTTTTTTAAATTTAAGGGAATTACTTATGAGATTTTGAAATATCCTTTGGAGCTGCCCTGCATCACACATTACAAAAGGTAATGAATTATAAGTAACTTTTGCATTATTTTCTTTAATTGAAAATTGAAGATTATCAATAGCCTGATTCAATATAAATTCACTGTTTACCCGCTTAAATTCATTTTCTTTTGTTGAAATACGTGAATATTCAAGTAAACCTTTAATCTGTTCTTTCATTCTAAGTGCAGCTTCAACTATATAATCCATGAATTCATCCGCGTCAGAGTCAAACTTGCCCTTATAACGGCGTTCTAAAAGCTGAGTAAAACTTGCAACAGTCCTGAGAGGTTCCTGTAAATCATGAGACGCTACATAAGCAAATCGCTGTAACTCTTCATTAGATCGTTTTAAATCACCAATTGTCTCTTCAAGCCGGTTTTTGTATTTTTTTAATTTATTTTTTGATCTAAAGCCCGTTAAAGCTTCTATAATTGCAACTGATAAAGATTCGATAATTTCAATATCTTCTAAACTATAGTTTCTTTTTTTATTAGCTAAAACTATTAATCCAATTACTTTATCGCCCTGTTTAAGTGGAACACATAAAAAAGAATTTACCAGAGGGTGCCCTTCAGGTAATCCATTTTTATCATAATTTAAATCATTTATAATTAGCGGCTCTTCTTCTTTTATGGCTTTTTTTAAATAACTGTTGATTTTCATACTTGTAATAGATTTATGAATTTTAGACTGATGAGTTTCATATAGTTTTCCTGCAGAAGAGCTCATAATTATATTACCTAACTGTCCATCATCATTAATTTCAGCTATAAAACCCATTTCACTACCAACTAGCTGTTCTGCTACCCTGATACCCACATCTGCAACTTCTTCTTCAGTTTCACTGGTTAAAGACTCTCGAAATATTTTATTAATTCCATTTAATACAGAATACTGCAGTTTAATTTGATTTTCTGCCTTTTTTCTTTCGCTGATATCACGTGAACCAAAAACAGCGCCTTTGGCTCGATGTTTTTCATCAAAAAATATATTACCTACTATTTCTAGCCAGATATAATGCCCATCAGCATGCCTAAATTGAACTTCCATCCTTTCAGGTCTCATTTCAATAAAACTAATTTCAATAGTACTTTTAACCTCATATAAATTATCAAAATGAACATAGTCAAATATTGGTGTTCCAATGAGTTCTTCTGGCTCATAACCAAGTAACATCTTACCAGAAGGACTGACATACTGAATAATTCCATGTATATCAGTTTGACTTACCATATCTACCATATTATCCGTAACCATGCGCAAATTCTTTTCACTGTCATTTAAAGCTTTTTCGGACTCCTTACGTTCAGTGATATCTCTATTAAAGCTGCCAATTATTACCCCTTTTTCGGTTTTTATGGGAAAAGTTATAGTCTGTAGAAATCTGTGTTCACCATCATCTCTCTGAATCTCATTATCTTCCGGTTGATTTACCTGTGGAATGTTTTTACTGTTCAACAATTGATTTATTTTTGATTTAAGCCCACCATATATTTCAGAAGTTTGTTTTTCTTCTGGAATAATCATATACTGCACATCCCAAATGAAATTGCCTATTATATTTTCCTTTTTAAGCCCGGTTATCTGATTAAAAGCATTGTTACATTCAATAATAGCCCCATGCTCGTCTGTTATGATTATTCCATCAGAAAGTTGTTTGAGGGTTTCACGAAACTTCTCTTCACTTTCTTTTAAGGCCTTCGCATTTTGCGATGCTACAAATGCTTTATGTTTAATGGCATTATAAGCTTCTTCAAGTTCTGTGGTTCGTTCTTTAACCTTTTTTTCCAGATTGTTACGTGCTTTTTCCAGTTCGCTTGCAATCTTTGATTGAGATACCCCAAATTCTTTGATTGCTTTTTCCATTTTTTTACGTTTGGTAATATCTGTATTAATTTCCATGTAGCCTGTTGGTTCATTATTTTCATTTTTTTGTAACTCCCACCGGCTTAAAACAATTATTTTTTCACCATCACGCCTTGTATGAGTCACTTCACCTTCCCAATGCCCATTTTGGAAAAGTTTACGGAATATTTCCTTTAAGGGCTCTGAAAAATCAGCTTTAAGCAGCTTATAAGATACTTTACCGTAAGCTTCTTTCCTCATCCACCCGTATCTTTTTTCTGCACCATGATTCCAAAATATAATCCTGTCTCCCATGTCACGGACTATAATTGCATCACGAGTAAGATCAAGTAAATCAGCCTGTTTCTGTAATTTTTCTTCCATTTTTTCTTTTTCAGTTATATCATTGCTGATTGTAACAAGTGTATTACTGTCAGATAAATAGGTAGAAACTGAATAATATTTATTTAATGGCTTAAAATAAGTCTTAAATTTTCCATTTTTGCCAGATCTTGCAACTTTACTGGTCATTTTAAAATGTAAAAATAGGGCATCATTATCACATAATTCAGTTATTGTTTTCCCTATTGCTTTTTCATAGGAGATAAATTCATTGATTACTGACGCATTGTTTATGTATTTGATACGTAAATTGACAACTTCATTAAGTGCATCACGTATTAATTCATAAACGATGACTCCATCCTGTAAATTATCAAAAATCTGAAAATTCACATTGGATTGAATATCCCCTGGATTATTATTAGTATTTATCATTTATATCCCCTTGGGAAAATATATAATAATCAATGCTATTTTTTAACTATTATTATTATGTTTTATTATTAAAATATAACTGACAGTACCTGTAAATTCATATGAATTCTTTATTTCATATTATGTTATCATAATTTACTATTATTTTTATACTTTATCCCAAATTAGTGTGAATAATTTTATTTTTTTTATTAGAGTTAGTTCCAATAACTCAGTATTAATAACTCTTGATATTGATCAATAAAATGTTATTATACTTACTAATGTATTTCCGATTTATAAATAATCAAAATTATTGTAATATATAATATAAAACATTAAATTAAAAGTAGACTTTAAAAATATTCAAATAGGTAAAAAGATTCGATATATTTTCGTGGTTTTCAAACATTTCATAAATAAATATTCTTTATTTTTTAACTGCATCAAGTATTGAAAATCCATTAAAATAGAAAATATTATATTTTTTAACCGCACAAGTTAAGATTCTAATTAACTTTCTAAAAATAAATCCAGAGATGGTGGATGCTACTTAATAAAAGCTTGAGTTGAACATGGTATGCTTAAAAAAATTGGTTTAGCTATTATAATTATCATAACTTCGTTCATGATTTATAGTTTAATTGAACCTTATTGGATTCAAATTGAAGAGGTCATGATAGAATCAAATCAAATTCCTGCCCAGTTTGATGGTAAGAAAATTATTTTTATATCGGATGTCCACATGGGATCATGGCCATTTTTTGACCAAGAAAGAACACAAGATTTGGTCAATGAGGTAAATGGATTGCATCCAGACATGATTTTACTTGGAGGAGATTATGTAAGCGACGAACCTCTCTATGTCAATTCTTCATTTACAGAACTTTCCAAATTAAAAGCACCTTTAGGTGTTTACTGTGTTTTAGGAAACAATGATCCTCGGAATGAATCTCTTGAAGCTATTAAAAACACCAATATCACATATATTGGTAATACAGGCCTCTGGATTGAATATCAGGGGGCAAAGGTTAGAATTGGTGGTGTAGGCGATATACAGACTGATACCCAGGATCAAGACTCTGCAGTAGGTAATGCAAATAAAAATGATTTTATGCTACTTTTATCTCACAATCCTGACTTTTTTCCGCTGGCTGATAAATCAAAAGTAGATTTAATGCTTTCAGGGCACACTCATGGGGGACAAATAACTTTCTTTGGGATCTGGGCCCCATATACTCATTCTCAATATGGAAATAAATATAGAACTGGAGTAATAAAAGAAAATAACTCTACAATGGTTGTAAGTAATGGTATTGGTACAATTACATTACCTATGAGGTTCTTTGCACGTCCTCAGATTGTAGTAATAGATTTAAAAAGAACTTAACGTTTAAAGCAACATTAATCAAATTTAAACTTAAAAAATAAGAAAATATTGATAGAATGTCCTATCAACTATCTATTGCTGTCCAAATATTAAACTTTTCAAATAGTCAAATGCAGATTGTAGATAACTCATTATTTGACCCAATATTCCGCCAGATTGAGACAGCTGCCCTGTAACATTTTGTAGTTGTGACTTAAATCCTGCCAGTTCTCCCTGTACCTGTTGGGAATTCGATATGGTGTTTGCAATTTCCTGTGCCTGTGAATCACTGATATTGATATTCAGGTTATTAGCAGTGTTAATTACAATTACTTTAATCTGACTTGCATCTTGTAGATTTTGATTTTGAACTTCATTCTGGACTTGTTCGAAAAGATTAGCTATTGTATCCGGACTCTGACCTGTCTGGTTTGCTATCTGAGTTTCTGTATATAATGTATCTGTTGCAGCTTGTTTAGCACTGTCAGGGATTTGAGCACCTACTGCAAGTTCATAAGATTTTAATACACCTGCTAAAGCAGATTCTCCAGAGGATACAACAGGAGAAGTAACTACTACATATCCATTATTAATTCCTAAAGATTTTAGTGCATTTGCATACATCTTAGGGGTAACAACATTTATTTTACTGCTGTCCACTGTGACATTAATTCCATTGCTATAACTCAGATCCACCATAGCACATGAGTATATCTGACTTGAAGAGTAAGTCCTTCCAGTTATATTTTGAGAAATTTCGTTAACTTCAGATGCTGTAATAAGCTTTGTAGTAGCTGTACTCACATTTTTATCAGTGTGAGACTGGAAATAATCCATTACAGAATTCTTATATTGAGAATTTGAATTTGTAGCTACTCCTATGGTTACTGCAAATCCTGAAGCACCATATATTGGGGCTATAGCCATTAATACCAGCAGAATTACTGCTATATACTTTTTCATTAAACCACCTCATTGAGTAAATGAACTGTTGATCTAACAATTTTGGTTATGTAGTTCATGCGTTTCAAGGCAAACCTTTTAGATTTACATGTCATTCATTTTTTTAAATCAATGATTCTTAGCATATAGACGGATATAAACTTTTTCACTTAAAAAGGAAGAAAAAGTACAGATAATGTGAAATATTATCTAAAAATAAGTTATGGGAATTATTTCAAAAGCACAACTCTACTTTCATATGATTTATCTTTAATCTCCAAATCACATTTTTCTGCTACAGAACTTGCAAAATCATAAATCTCCTGATTTGAAGGCATATTTTCAAAAGTCAGCCTTTTTCTGGAGTATCCTACAAACATGTACGCTTTAATTTCAACAAAATCAGGATTTGTCTTTTTAATCATGTCGGCATATTCATCTACATTTTGCATGTTGTATCCTTTTACACATGTCATTCTCAAGACCGTTCTGCAGTCAAAGCTTGAAATCAAATCAAGGCTTTTATTTAGGTTATTCCATCCATTTTCTACCTGAGGGTTGCATAATTTGTTATATGTCTCTTTATTTGGAGCATCAAGGGATACATAAAGCTGGGTTGGTTCTTCTTTAAGATTTTCCAATTTTTCAGGTGTCATCCCATTTGTAACCAGGAATGTGGTGAAATTTCTCCTGTGGAATTCTTCTATCAGGTCATCTATTTTGGGGTACAGCATTGGTTCACCAGCAAGTGAAATCGCTGCATTATTTGGATCCTGAGATTCCTGGAGTTTTTTAGGGTTTGCTTTTTCATTTCCAAAAAATCCGCAGAGAAGATTCCTCTGGGCATCTATGCAGCCGTCAATAATTTCTCCGGGTTCATCAAAATCTCCTTTCCATTGTGTTTGCGTAACTGAGAGATCTCTCCAGCAGAATAAACACTTTTGATGGCAGAAAGGAACACTTGGAGATATTTGCAAGCACCTGTGGCTTTCTATACCATAAAATTTCTGTTTATAACATACTCCCTCATCAAGTATGCTCTTTTTAGTCCAGTGGCATACTTTAGCTGCAGAATGTTTGTTATTTCCTACAAACCGGTATCCCATTTTTTCAAGCTTTTTGAGGTTTTCATCGTTTAATGACATTTTAATCCTGCTTTAATTAAGTATTTATTGATAATATCTGATTTGATTATTTTACTCATAAATAAACATATTCTAAATCAATTACTGTTCTAGAAGTATATGAAATATTATCCCTGTCTATTTTATATTTGAGTTATTTTACTCACATATCATTTTGCAATGTATAAATTTTTTCATATAATCCAAAATTATTTTTCATATTACAACACCTAAAAGTTTTATGATTTTATTCATAATTAAAACTGCTTTTTTTGTTAAAAACAAACATAAAAGTAATATAAATTTAGGTTAAATTTCAAATATTTATTATTTTTTGTATTCAAGATATAAGAAGGCGTTGTAATCTATAAATTCGTTAAAATCGCTTTTTGTTAGAATTAAAGATAGAATAATATTTATTTACCTAAATAGAGTTTAGAATTAGCGTACATCTAATTTAATAAATCACCCACCTCAAGGTAACATATTAAACGTTTATGTTTTAAGGGAATGGGCTTTTATGGAAGCCCTTCTACCAAAACACGGAAGTAAGTTTCCTTCTTTAAGCTACTTATTTTAAATTAACTTTAAGCTCGCTTTAAATCTAAAAAACAACGGTATAAAAGCTTTTTTTCGACGAAAAAATCAAAAGATTTATATATGCTGTAGGTTGATTTTTGTATTGTCCAAAACGTTCCAAGTAAAGTACATCTAGTACTATGGGACACGGAGGCGGTACAATTAAGCGACAAAAATTGTGCGCACTGCTACTAGTAGTAGGTATGGCAGTGGGCATTTGCCCTTCAATAGCAGGGGCATCAGACCAAAATGCATCGGACAATAATGCACAAATTGGTCTACAAAAACATACAAACGTTTTAGAAGTAAATGCTGCTTCGACCATAAAAGTTAAAGTTTGGTATAAGCACTGGTATAAATCCCATGGAAAATGGAGATATGTATGGAAATATTACTACAAATACAAAACCAGTACAGCTAAAGCAGCATCAAGTTACAGTAGCTCGTCTTATACATCAAGTAGTAAAGCAAATACGTTCAGCGACCCTAAATTAAACTCCATTATGAAATCGGCCGCAGGATACGGCTACAGAAGCGGAGTAAGCACTGCCTCAGGCTTAGTTAAATATAAAGCCGGTGATTGTTGGGCATATAGTGCATATTTAGACTCTAAATTCAAGGCTGCAGGATACAAATCAAGGGTAATTCAATACGCGACAAGTTATTCCAGCAGGCACAGATCAGTACAATTATATCAAGAAGGGACATGGAAAACTGTTCCTTACAGGGCATACGGATACAATTATTTAATTGTATAACCCAGTTCAAACTGTAATTTCAAATTTACTTCACTTTAAAATCGGATTTTAGTCCTTGAAACATGAAAAATAAAGTTTTAAGGGCTTTTTTTAATTTTAGTTTTAACACAGCCTAATCAAATTATTTTTTTTTGTATAAATTTATAATTACCAAAATATTTTTATATTCTGGACATAGAAATAACATCAATACTATATTTGCTTTTTTGGAGGTTAATCATGAACGAAATTAAAGAAACTCCAATTGTAATTTTGAATTTTAAAACATATTTAGAATCTACAGGAGAAAATGCTCTAAAACTTGCTAAAAGTTCAGAGATGGTTGCAGAAGAAACTGGTGTAAATATAATGGTTGCACCTCAATATACAGATATTTACAGGATTGCTCGCGAAGTGGATATTCCTGTTTTAGCCCAGCATATTGATACAATTGATGCAGGAGGACACACAGGCAGTATTCTACCAGAATGTGTAAAAGAAGCTGGAGCAGTTGGTACTCTTATAAACCATTCAGAAAGAAGGGTAGAACTTTTTGAAATCGACGCTGCAATTAAAAAAGCGGATTCACTTGGATTAAGTACCGTTGTTTGTACAAATAATATAGAAACAAGTTCTGCGGCTGCTACGTTAAATCCAGATTTTGTAGCTATAGAACCTCCAGAACTTATAGGATCGGGAATCCCTGTATCCAAGGCCGAACCTGAAATCGTTGAAAAAACAGTAGAAAGCATCCACAACATCAATCCAAAAGTAAGAGTACTCTGTGGTGCTGGGATATCAACAGGAGATGACCTGAAAGCAGCGATAGATTTAGGAAGTGAAGGGGTACTTCTTGCATCCGGAATAATTCTTGCAGATGATCCTAAAAAAGCGCTTCTGGATCTTGTAAGTAAAATATAACTGAAAAATAAAATTTGAAGTCATGTTACAACTAGCTATCAAAATAAAAAAAATTACAGCAGTACTTATTCATGTAAAGTGAATATAAATTAATATATAAAAAAAATTAAACTGGAGAGAAAAAATGTCCCTTCCATTTTATACCATAGATGACTTTAATTTAGAAGATAAGACTGTTCTTGTGAGAGTTGATATAAATTCGCCTGTAGATCCAAGTACAGGTTCTATTTTAGATAACACAAGAATAAAATTACACGCCGAAACCATAGATGAAATTTCCAAGAAGGGTGCAAAAACAGTTGTGCTGGCTCATCAAAGTAGGCCTGGAAAAAAGGACTTTACTACACTCCAGCGGCATGCAAAAGCACTTTCAAACATTTTAAATCGTCCTGTGGATTACATTGATGATATTTTCGGCACGGCTGCAAGGGAAGAAATAAAAAGAATGAAAAAAGGAGATATTCTCCTGCTTGAAAATGTCAGGTTTTATTCTGAAGAAATCTTAAAAAGAGATCCTAACCAGCAGGCCGAAACACACATGGTTCGTAAATTATATCCCATTATTGACATCTTTATAAACGATGCATTTGCAGCTGCCCATAGATCACAACCTTCACTGGTTGGTTTTGCGGTGAAGCTACCGTCAGGTGCAGGTAGAATAATGGAAAAAGAACTTAAGTCACTTTATGGCGCTGTTGATAATGCTGAAAAGCCTTGTGTTTATGTACTGGGCGGAGTAAAAGTAGACGACTCAATAATGGTTCTGGAAAACGTTTTAAGAAATGGCAGTGCAGATTATGTACTTACAACAGGTCTTGTTGCCAACATTTTCCTGTGGGCTGCAGGAATAAATCTAGGAAAATATAACGAAGATTTTATTATAAATAAAGGATACATTGACTTTGTGGAAAAAGGCAAACAACTGCTTGAAGAATTTGATGGGCAGATTAGGATGCCTGATGACGTTGCTGTTTGTGTAGATAATGTAAGAGTAGAATACTGTACTAAAAATATTCCAAACAAACCAATATATGATATTGGAACCAATACCATCACGGAGTATGCTAAATTTATAAGAGATGCAAAAACCATATTTGCAAATGGACCTGCAGGTGTTTTTGAGCAAGAAGGTTTTAGCATTGGTACAGAAGATATTCTAAATGCAATAGCATCCTCTAATGGATACTCAATAATTGGAGGAGGTCATTTAGCTGCTGCAGCTAATCAGATGGGTTTATCTTCAGGAATAACCCACATAAGCAGTGGCGGTGGAGCATCTATAAATTTACTTGCTGGTGAAAAACTTCCTGTTGTTGAAATATTAACTGAAGTAAAAATGAAAGGTAGAAAATAGTAAACCTTTTATTTTATATAGATTAAATCTTAAATATTAATATCTCAATTTGAGAGAAATTTTAAAATTTATAGTAAATGTTTAATCATGGATTAAAACTTAGATGAATTGACTTTCTCGTTAATTATTCAAAAAATAAAAATTTTAGATTTAATCGCACATAGTATTATATACTATGAGAATCTAACGAGTTATATTCGCCGGGTGGTACTACCACAAACTATTTAAAGGAATAGACTTATACCTAAAAATGCCTCGGTAGCTCAGTCTGGTGGAGCGCGAGACTTGTAATCTCGTGGTCGCGGGTTCAATTCCCGTCCGGGGCTTTAGGTTACAGGAAATACAACCTAAGCGAATTCGATGTGGGACCATAGGGTAGCTTGGTCGATCCTTTGGGCTTTGGGAGCCTGAGACTCCGGTTCAAATCCGGGTGGTCCCACTCAAATATCAATATGCAGCTGGGAGTCGATGATTATATCTTTATCCCGCCTTAGCTCAATTTGGCAGAGCATCGGACTGTAGATCCGAATGTTGCTGGTTCAAGTCCGGCAGGCGGGATTTTGATTATTAATAAGCTCCAAAAAATAGATAACGGAAGACAAAAATTGGATAGAAATAGAAAAGTATATAAGTAAGTATACGTATACCCAATTATACTCTCATTCTTAGCTGCCCTGGTGGTGTAGGGGCTATCATGTGGGCCTGTCGAGCCCACGACTCGGGTTCAAATCCCGGCCAGGGCGTTATCATTGAGGGCCCGTAGCTCAGTCTGGCAGAGCGCTTGGCTTTTAACCAAGTGGCCGCGGGTTCAATTCCCGTCGGGCCCGTTCTTAATTTTTTTACTGGAGGATAAAGTGTGAAAAAAGATATCTTAAAACACAAATTAGTTCCAGAACATACTATTTTGTCAAAATCTGAAATAACTAAAGTAATGAAAGAGTTAGATATCCACCCTGAACAGCTTCCAAAGATCAAACAGGACGACCCTGTTTGTAAAGCAATTGAAGCCAAAACAGGAGATATTTTGAAAATAACACGTAAAAGCCATACTGCCGGCAAGTTTGTTACTTATCGACTGGTATTAGATTAATTTTATTAATTTTTGGAGTTGAAGAAAAATCAAAGATTTTTTAGAACCCCCAAAAATAAAAAAATTTTTGGAGTTGAAGAACATCTTTCAGAATTTACTTTTAAAATTTGAGGTTTTGAAAGATTTAGGAACCACAAAAAAAGTTTTACTTTTTTTTGTAGGCCTAAACACACCGTGTTCGACAACCCAATTATTGAAAATAATTGGAGGAATTTAATGGGGAAAAATGCATGGGGACTGGTTGATGCATTTTTTGATCAGTACAATTTGGTAGACCATCATATAAAATCCTATAACGACTTTGTAGACCACCGAATACAAGATATAATTGATATAACTGAACCTATTGTACTCGAACAAGGCGAATACAAAGTAGAAACAGGCAAATTAGAGATTAGAAAACCATTTATTAAAGAAGCTGACGGATCAAAAAGTGTAATATATCCAACAGAAGCAAGACTTAGAAATTTAACTTATTCTGCACATATGTATCTGGAAATGGCCCTTATAAAAGAAGGAGAACCAAAACCAGATTTAGAAAAAGTGTATATTGGCGAACTACCGGTAATGCTCAAATCTAACATATGCCATCTGAATGGATTAAACGAAAGAGAATTACAGGAAAAGAAAGTTGGAGAAGATCCACAAGATCCTGGAGGATATTTCATTGTAAATGGTTCTGAAAGAGCTATTGTAACAATGGAAGAAATAGCACCTAATAAAATCATTCTCGAACGTATAGGTGAAAGAGAAGATAGACGTGCTAGAGCTATTGTAACTTCAATTAAAAGCGGATTTAGAGCTCGAATAACTTTAGAATACAGAAAACCTAGGAAAAAAGGAGTATTCCTTAGAATATCATTCCCATATGTTCCAGGAGAAATACCCCTTGTTGTTTTACTACGTGCACTTGGACTTGAAACTGACGAAGAATTAGTAACAAGTGTTTCAGATGAAAATGATATACAGTTCCTTTTAATAGACGATATCCAGACTTCAGAAGTAATGACTAGATACGACGCTGTTAAATACATAGGTAACAGGGTTGCAAAAGGTATGACTGAAGAGTACAGGATCAAAAGGGCTGAAGATGTAATAGATAGATACTTATTACCTCATATGGGCGTTGACCCTGAAAACAGGGCAGACAAAGCCACATATTTAGCTGAAATGACAGAAATGTTGCTTCAGGTTATTTTTGAAACTCGTGAACCACACGATAAGGACCATTATGCTAACAAAAGACTCAGAGTATCTGGTGACCTTATGGAAGACTTATTTAGAGTCGCATTTACAAGTTTAACCAGAGATATGACATATCAGCTTGAGCGAAGCCTTGCAAGAGGAAAAGAACCTTCTGTAAAGCAGGCTGTAAGGTCTGATGTACTTACAGAAAACATAAAACATGCTATCGCTACAGGAAACTGGGTTGGTGGAAGAGCTGGTGTAAGCCAGTTACTCGACAGAACAAGTTATATGGGAACATTATCTCACCTTAAAAGGGTTGTTTCACCTTTAAGCAGGAGCCAGCCTCACTTTGAAGCTCGTGATTTGCACCCAACACAGTTCGGGAAGATATGTCCAAACGAAACCCCAGAGGGACCAAATTGTGGGCTCGTTAAAAACCTTGCACTTCTTGCAAAGATATCTGAAGGGTCAGATCCAACTGAAATTGAAAATGTAATTAAGAAAATGGGAGTTTTAAGTTCCAAGTAAAGGGGTTAAAGCGTGAAAAAGTGTAAAATTTACATTAATGGTAAGCTCATAGGAGCTTGTGACGATCCAGAGGACTTCGTAGAGCAAATGAGGGAAAAACGGAGAAGCGGCGAAGTCTCTCATGAAATGAACATTACTCATTATCCAGAAACTGATGAAATTTATATATTCAACGATCCCGGAAGGACAAGAAGACCGCTGATAGTAGTTAAAAACGGCGAATCAATGCTCAAAGATGAGCATATTGATGCTATAGAAGCTGGTGAACTTGGATGGGACGATCTCATAAACCAGGGTATAATTGAATATTTAGATGCTGAAGAAGAAGAAAACACATATATTGCCATGTTTGGGGATCAGGTAACAGAAGACCACACTCATCTTGAAATTGATCCTTCTACAATGCTGGGAATATGTGCCGGTATTATTCCTTATTCTAACCACAACTCATCCCCAAGGAATACAATGGAAGCAGGGATGACAAAACAGGCTTTAGGGCTTTACGTTTCTAATTTTGCTTTAAGAACAGATACAAGAGCTCACCTTTTACATCAACCTCAAGTTCCTTTAGTTAAAACAAGGTCAATAGATGCAACTAACTACGATGCAAGACCTTCAGGTCAAAACTTTGTAGTTGCAGTCATATCCTACGAAGGGTACAACATGGAAGATGCATTGATACTTAACAAAGCATCCATCGAAAGAGGGCTTGCAAGATCATCATTCTTTAGATCATATGAAGCTTCAGAAAGAAGGTATCCTGGTGGACAGGAAGATAAATTCGAACTACCAGAAAAAACTGTTAGAGGACACAGAGGAGAAGAAGTTTACAGATACCTCGACGAAGACGGTATAATAAATCCAGAAGTTGAAGTTAAATCGGGTGATGTTTTAATAGGTAAAACTTCTCCTCCAAGGTTCCTTGAAGAAATAGATGAATTTGGAACAGTTGCAGAGAGAAGACGTGAAACATCCATCACTGTAAGACATGGTGAAAAAGGTGTTGTTGACGCTGTAATGGTTACAGAAACTGTTGAAGGAAGTAAACTCGCTAAGATAAGAGTTCGTGATCAGAGGCAGCCTGAATTTGGTGATAAATTTGCATCAAGGCACGGACAGAAAGGGGTTGTTGGACTTATAGTTTCACAGGAAAACATGCCGTTCACAGCAGACGGTATCGTTCCAGATTTAATGGTAAACCCACACGCTATCCCATCAAGGATGTCTGTTGGTCAGGTTATTGAGATGCTTGCTGGAAAAGCCGGTGCTATGGAAGGAAGAAGAATGGATGGAACTCCATTCACAGGGGCTGACGAAGAAGATTTAATCAAAGATCTTCTTAGAGAAAATGGATATGAAACAGCCGGACGTGAATCACTATACAATGGAATAACCGGTGAAAGAATAGAAGCTGAAATATTTATAGGGGTCGCTTTCTACCAGAAATTACACCACATGACTTCAGACAAAGTATATGCAAGGTCAAGAGGGCCTGTACAGGTTTTAACAAGACAACCTACAGAAGGAAGGGCAAGAGAAGGTGGTTTAAGGTTTGGGGAAATGGAAAGAGACTGTCTCATTGCTCACGGTGCAGCACTTGCACTTAAAGAAAGGCTTCTTGATGAATCAGATAAGTACGAAGCAATTGTATGTTCCGAGTGCGGAATGATTGGAGTTTATGACAGAATAAGGGGAAGAAAATACTGTCCAATATGTGGAGATTCAGAATCATTCCCTGTAGAAATCTCTTATGCGTTTAAATTACTTTTAGATGAGCTTAAGAGTTTATGCATATTCCCAAAACTCGTGCTTAAGGATAAAGCATAATCAAAAATCAACATCATTAATTTAGGGGTTTAAAATTTAAAAAAAATAGGAGTGAATATTTTGCAAGGAATTTTAAAGAAAATTTCCCAGATTAACTTTGGTCTGATGTCTCCGGATGACATAAGAAAAATGTCAGTTACCAAGATAGTAACTCCAGATACATACGACGAGGATGGATATCCAATAGAAGCGGGGCTCATGGATCCAAGGCTCGGAGTTATTGATCCTGGACTTAAATGTAGATCATGTGGATCAAAGGGATGGGACTGTCAAGGACACTTTGGTCACATAAACATTGCAAGGCCAGTAATTCACGTAGGTTTTGCAGACACCATCCACAAAATTTTAAGGTCAACCTGTAAAGAATGCTCGAGAGTATTGCTTACAGATACGGAAATTGTGGATTATAAAAATAAAATCGACACTTTAGTTAAAAACGAAGAAAGTTTAACTGATATCATAAAAGAAATCTACACAGTCGCAAGACGTGACAAATGTCCTCACTGTGACACAGAACAGGAAGATATCAAAATAGATAAACCAGTATCCATTGTAGAAGGTAATTACAAATTAACTCCAAGTGAAGTAAGGGAAAGGCTTGAAAAGATCCCTGAAGAGGATCACATGCTTTTAGGAGTAAACCCAAAGGTTGCAAAACCTGAATGGATGGTTTTAACTGTTTTGCCAGTTCCACCAGTTACTGTAAGGCCGTCCATAACTCTAGAAACAGGAGAAAGATCTGAGGACGATTTAACTCACAAACTTGTTGATATTTTAAGAATCAACCAGAGATTAAAAGAAAACATGGAAGCTGGTGCTCCTCAACTTATTGTAGAAGATTTATGGGAACTCCTCCAGTACCACGTTACAACTTATTTTGATAATGAAGCATCAGGTGTACCTCCTGCAAGACACAGGTCAGGAAGGCCACTTAAAACACTTGCACAGCGTCTTAAAGGTAAAGAAGGACGGTTCAGGAGTAACTTATCTGGTAAGAGGGTTAACTTTTCAGCCAGGACTGTTATATCTCCTGATCCAAATATAAGTATAAACGAAGTCGGTGTTCCAGAAATGATTGCAAAAGAAGTTACAGTGCCAATATATGTAACTCCATGGAACATGGAAGAAATGAAAGAATACATCAGAAACGGTCCAAATGTGCACCCTGGAGCAAACTACGTGGAAAGACCTGATGGAAGAAAAGTGAGAGTATACGAAGAAACTAAAGAAGCAGTGATCGAAAGATTAGAGCCTGGTTTCAGAGTAGAAAGACACTTAATAAATGGGGATATTGTACTGTTTAACAGGCAGCCTTCACTTCACAGGATGTCAATGATGGCACACGAAGTTAGAGTTTTACCATACAAAACATTCAGACTTAATTTATGTGTATGCCCTCCATACAACGCTGATTTTGACGGGGACGAAATGAACATGCACGTTTTCCAGACCGAAGAATCACGTGCAGAAGCTAAATCATTAATGAGAGTTCAAGAACACATCTTATCTCCAAGGTTTGGTGGACCAATTATTGGAGGAATTCACGATCATATATCTGGAGCATATCTACTAACTAGATTAGGCTCAGAGTATGAAGAAGATGAAGTATTCCAGATAGTAAAACGTGCTCGAATGCCATTACCAGATCCAAAAGGGGAAAAATGGACTGGAAAGGAAATATTCTCACTACTGCTCCCTGAAAATATGAACATGGTCTTCAAAGCAGAGATCTGCAGGAAATGTGACGAATGTCTGAAACAGGAATGTAAAAACGACGCTTATGTAGTCATAGAAGACGGGCAACTGAAAATGGGTGTAATTGATGATAAATCATTCGGATCATTTGCAGGAAATATTCTTGATGCAGTAGTTAAAGAGTACGGTACCGACAGTGCTAGGGAATTCTTAGATTCTGCAACCAAACTTGCGATTTCTGGAGTTATGACAAGAGGATTTACAACCAGTACAGCAGACGAAGAAATTCCTCAAGAAGCACAGGATAGGATTGAAGAACTTTTATCCAGATCAGAACGCAGAGTTGAAAATCTCATTGAAGCTTACAACAACGAAGAACTTGAAGCACTCCCTGGAAGAAGTCTCGAAGAAACACTCGAAATGAAAATAATGCAGGAACTGGGTGAAGCAAGGGACAAATCAGGAGTAATTGCAGAAAGTTACTTTGACATCAACAAGAACCATGCAGTAGTCATGGCACTTACAGGTGCAAGGGGTTCCATGCTTAACCTGACTCAGATAGCGGCTTGTGTAGGGCAGCAGTCTGTTCGTGGTGGTAGGATCGACAGGGGTTACAGTGAAAGAACACTTCCTCACTTTAAGAAAAGAGAATTAGGTGCAAAATCACGTGGTTTTGTACACTCAAGTTACAAATCAGGGCTTGACCCACTGGAATTTTTCTTCCACGCTATGGGTGGTAGAGAAGGTCTTGTAGATACAGCTATACGTACTGCGCAGAGTGGTTACATGCAGCGTAGGCTTGTAAATGCTCTGCAAGATTTAAGTGTCAGACCAGATGGAACTGTAAGGGACAACAGAGGAGTTATTATCCAAACCGTGTATGGTGAAGATTTAGTTGACCCTGCAAAAAGTGATTACGGAAAAATAGTTGATTTAGACAAGGTAATTGACGAGATAAGGATTAAAACCAGTAAATAACATTACTGGAATTAATTTATTATTTAATATTTTTTAAATTTTAAAGAAGTAGTTGGGTGGTTTCGTGCCAGAAGAACGTGTTATGAAAATCATAAAGAAAAAGAAAGCTAATTTTCCTGAAAGTTTAATTGATGAAATAGCTGCTGCCTCCGAAAGACGTGAGTTAACCGATAAAGAACTTGGAGAACTAATCGATAGAATCATAAAAGCATATGAACGTGCTAAAGTCGAAGATGGTGAAGCAGTGGGTACAGTAGCAGCGCAATCTGTCGGAGAACCAGGTACCCAGATGACAATGAGAACATTTCACTATGCAGGGGTAGCTGAACTAAACGTTACACTTGGTCTTCCAAGGTTAATTGAGATTGTTGATGCGAGGAAAAAAATATCAACTCCAACCATGGCCATATATTTTGAAGAAGAATACATGGATGATGAGGAGTTTGTAAGAAGAATAGCCAACCAGATTGGTAAAAGCAGCATGAATGATATTTTAAAGAATTTTAACCTTAATTACGCCGACATGAATGTTATTGTAGAACTTGATTTAGAGAAGATCGAAGATAAAAGATTAGATCTTGATGACATTATGAAGCGAATAGAAAAAGCTTTTAAAAGAGTAGAAATAGATAACAATATACTAAGTTTTGAACCTCCATCACCAAGTATAAGAGAACTGAGACTGCTTGCTGATAAAGTTCGCGACCTTCAAATCAGTGGTGTAAAAAATATCGGAAAAGTAGTTATAAGTAGAGAAGGTCAAGAATGGGCTATACACACAGAAGGTTCAAACCTTGGATCCGTTTTAAAAATGGAAGGTATTGACAAAATCAGAACCACTACAAATGACATACACGAAATAGAAAAAGTTCTGGGAATTGAAGCAGCCAGAAATTCAATAATTAAAGAAGCACAGACTACAATGGAAGAACAAGGTCTTACAGTAGATGTAAGACACATTATGCTTGTTGCAGATATGATGACTGCAGATGGTTCTGTAAAATCCATAGGTAGACACGGTATAAGCGGTGAGAAAGCAAGTGTCCTGGCAAGAGCTTCTTTTGAAGAAACTGGAAAACACCTCTTACGAGCCAGCATAAGAGGAGAAATTGACCATCTCACCGGAATAATAGAAAATATTATAATTGGACAGCCAATACCACTTGGAACAGGTTCTGTTGGCGTCGTTATGAAACCAAGATCATAAAAAAAGATGAGTTCATACTTATCCAATAATTCATGATAAACGAGAGAATAGGAGGCAACACATGGACGTAGATAGAGGAATTAGGGTTGCTGTAGATACAGGAACCGTTACATTAGGGTCTGACAAATCAGTTCAGGCTTTAAAATTAGGCAAAGGAAAACTGGTGATCATTGCAAGTAATTGCCCTGAAGAAACTAGGGAAGATGTAATGCATTATTCAAAATTATCAGATATTCCTGTTTATACATATGAAGGTTCAAGCGTAGACCTTGGATCTGTATGTGGTAAACCATTTACAGTAGCTACGCTTATTATAAGGGATCCTGGAGATTCCACAATATTAGAAGTTATGGGGTAATTTCTGTGACTATAAAATTTACAACGCATGAAATAAGATACATAGCTCTCTTTGAGAGCATGACTGGTGCAATGGTCAAAGATTGTATTGTTGACGATGAAAGTGCAAAAATAACCTTCCTTGTAAAAAAGGGAGATATGGGACTTGCAATCGGAAAAAGAGGCAGTACAGTGACTAAAGTCCAGAAGACAGTTGATAAAGGTGTCGAAGTCATAGAACATTCAGAAGATCCTGTAGAATTTATTACAAATCTTATGGCCCCAGCCAAAGTTAGAAGTATCAGAATACTTCAAAAAGAAAATGGTCAAAAAATCGCCACTGTAGAAACAGACCCTAGAAATAAAAGGACTGCTATAGGAAAAGGCGGTAAAAATATAGAAAGAGCAAGACTACTGGCAAAAAGACAACATAATATAAACAACATTGTAATAAAATAATCTAATCCATTTATAGTATTAATAGATTGATGTTAATTAGTTTAAACTGTATTTTGCAAGTAGTATAACAAATGATAATGAGGAGGAATCACGTTTGCCGGGACTTTTTGCAGCAAAAAAACTTAAAAAAAATAGACAGAACTTCAAATGGAAGGATGTAGAATACAAAAGGAAAGCTTTAAGATTAGACGTTAAAGCCGACCCATTAGAAGGCGCACCTCAAGCAAGAGGAATCGTAATTGAAAAAGTAGGTATAGAAGCAAAACAGCCTAACTCTGCTATACGAAAATGTGTAAGGGTTCAACTCATCAAAAACGGGAAGCAACTAACTGCTTTTGCTCCTGGAGATGGTGCTATCGGATTTATAGATGAGCACGATGAAGTTGTAATCGAAGGAATTGGTGGCCCTTCTGGAAGATCCATGGGTGATATTCCTGGAGTAAGATGGAAGGTTACAAAAGTAAACAACGTAGCCTTAGAAGAAATGGTAAAAGGTAAAATAGAAAAACCTGTAAGATAATCATTTTGATATTTAGTATATAAATCGTTAGATTAACGACTTTATTTACTATTTGCACCAAAACAAATAAAACGAAAACCAGTGAGGTAATTTCATGAGTAAAGTTTTTGATAAATGGGATTTAGAAGAGGTGAAAGTTGAGGACCTGGGTCTTGTAAATTATATTTGCTTAGACGAAATATTAGTTCCACATACCTTAGGAAGACACGTCAAAAGACAGTTCGCCAAATCAAAAGTTTCAATCGTTGAAAGATTAATGAATAAGATCATGAGGACACATATAAACTCAGGTAAGAAAAACAAAGCTTACAGTATCGTAAGAGATGCATTTGAAGTCATAAATAAACGTTCAAAAGAAAATCCTCTGCAGATATTAGTTAAAGCCGTTGAAAATACGGCCCCACGAGAAGAAATTACAAGGGTAAAATACGGTGGTATCGGATACCAGGTAGCAGTGGATATTGCACCTCAACGAAGAGTAGACTTAGCAATTGGTTTTATAACAAGAGGAGCTATGCAGTCTGCATTCAAAAGGAAACGATCAGCAGCAGAATGTTTAGCTGATGAACTATTACTTGCAGCTGAGTATGATACCAGAAGTTTTGCAATTGGAAAGAAAGACGAAAAAGAGAGAATTGCAAGATCTGCACACTAAACTTTAAATTTTTTAAATTAAGTAGATATTACGGCATATATATCAAAAAGATGAGTTTATTCAAGTCTAAACTGTATTCTAAACTTAGGCCAAAATATATAAGTTACTAATATATACTATAAAGATAGGGCATATCAATCTATTATTATACTAAACTAGTAATCTAAAATGCCTTAAAAATATCTGCTTTTTAACTATTTTATAATTACCAGGTGATTATAGTGAGTAGACGGACTAAAATGATTAATAAGATTAAAGAATTGATGTACCAGCCCAAAAATATAAGAAATATTGGGATAGTTGCCCACATCGATCACGGGAAAACAACCCTTTCGGACAACTTACTTGCTGGTGCAGGAATGATATCCACTGAACTTGCTGGAGATCAGAGATTCCTTGATTTTGACGAGCAAGAACAAGCAAGGGGTATTACCATCGATGCAGCAAACGTATCAATGGTACACAAATATAAAGATTCAGAATACCTGATTAACCTTATCGATACACCAGGTCACGTTGACTTCGGTGGAGACGTAACACGTGCAATGAGAGCTGTAGACGGTGCAGTAGTAGTAATATGTGCTGTTGAAGGAATTATGCCTCAAACAGAAACTGTACTAAGGCAGGCTCTAAAAGAAAACGTAAAGCCTGTTTTATTCATAAACAAGGTTGACCGTCTCATAAACGAGTTAAAATTAGACTCCACTGAACTTCAACAGAGGTTCATAAAAATTATCGCTTCTGCAAACAAGATCATAAGATCAATGGCTCCAAAAGAATTGAAAGATGATTGGCTTGCCAAAGTAGACGATGGAAGTGTAGCATTTGGTTCTGCATACCACAACTGGGCTATAAACGTCCCAATTATGCAGCAAACAGGTATAACTTTCAAAGATATTTACCAGTACTGTAAAGATGAAAACCAGAAAGAGTTAGCTGAAAAAGCACCAATTACTGAAGTTTTACTGGATATGGTTATAGAACATTTACCAAGCCCAGAAATATCTCAGAAATACAGGGTACCAGCAATCTGGGCTGGAGATATCGAAAGTGAAGAAGGACAGGGTATGATAAATACAAGTCCAGATTCACCGCTAGCTGTAATGGTTACAAACATCAGTATAGACAAGCACGCAGGGGAAATAGCAACAGGTCGTGTTTACGGTGGAACAATAGAAAAAGGTACTGAAATCTACATGGTAGGTTCACACGGTAAAGCGAGGACCCAACAGGTAGGGGTATACTTCGGTCCAGAAAGGATCAACACCGACAAAGTTCCAGCAGGAAACATAGTTGCAATAACCGGTGCAAGAAACGCTGTAGCAGGGGAAACAATCTCCGAACCTGGAAGGAAAATCAAAGCGTTCGAAGGATTAGAACACATTTCTGAACCAGTAGTTACAGTTGCTGTTGAAGCTAAAAACACCAAAGACCTTCCAAAACTCATAGAAGTTTTAAGACAGGTCGGAAAAGAAGACCCAACAGTACGAATTGAAATTAACGAAGAAACCGGTGAGCACCTCATAGCAGGTATGGGTGAACTTCACCTTGAAATTATCACTTACAGGATCAATGAGAAAGGTGTGGAAATAGAAACATCACCACCAATCGTTGTATACAGAGAAACAATCGCCGGCAAAGCCGGACCAGTTGAAGGAAAATCTCCTAACAAGCACAACAGATTCTACATTGAAATCGAACCACTAGAAGACGAACTTTTCCAGGCTCTACAGGATAAAAAAATCAAAGAAGGTAGAGTTAAAGGAAAAGAAGATGTACAAACATTCCAGGAATACGGCCTTCACAAAGAAGAAGCAAGAAAAGTATGGGATGTATACGAGCGCAGTTTATTCATAAACATGACCCGTGGTATACAGCACCTTGACGAAATTAAAGAGCTTTTACTTGAAGGTTTCGAAAGCGCACTCGACGACGGCCCAATCGCAAGAGAAAGAGTCATGGGTATAAAAATAAAACTCATGGACGCAAAGATTCACGAAGACGCAGTACACAGAGGTCCTGCACAGGTTTTACCTGCAATAAGGAAAGCTGTATACGGAGCTATCATGATGGCTAACCCAACATTACTCGAACCGCTACAGAAAGTATTCATCAACACTCCTCAGGACTACATGGGTTCAGCAACCAGAGAAGTACAGAACAGAAGAGGTCAAATTGTTGACATGCAGCAGGAAGGGGACATGATGACCCTTGAATCCAAAGTACCTGTTGCAGAAATGTTTGGATTTGCTGGAGACATAAGATCTGCCACAGAAGGTAGATGTTTATGGTCAACAGAAAACGCAGGTTTCGAAAGATTACCTGGAGAGCTTCAAAAACAAATTATAAGACAGATAAGAGATAGAAAAGGATTAAGTCCAGAACCATACGGACCAGATCACTACTTAGGATAAGTTATCCCTATCTTTTTTATTTTGAAATTATGAAGCCAAACCATAAAACTTAATAGAGATTATTCCAAAATATTGGTATTCTCAAAATAATCAGTATATGATTTTAAATGGAGTGACGGAAATTTTCGTAAATTTTGAGGATTTCCTGAACCCAAAATTTTTGGAGGTTAATTAAATGGCAAAAGGAAAAGAACACATAAACTTAGCGTTTATTGGACACGTAGACCACGGTAAATCTACACTTGTTGGACACGTATTACTTCAGTCAGGAGCTATTGCAGAGCAGCAGCTTTCAGATGGTGAAAACAAGTTCAGATTTGTCATGGATAAATTGACAGAAGAAAGAGAAAGAGGAGTTACAATCGACCTTGCTCACGCAAAATTCGAAACTCCTAAATATGAGTTCACAATTGTGGACTGTCCTGGTCACAGAGATTTTGTTAAAAACATGATTACAGGAGCATCACAGGCTGACGCTGCTGTATTAGTTGTCGCTATTGACGACGGTATTATGCCGCAGACCAAAGAACACATTTTCCTTGCAAGAACACTCGGTATCAACCAGTTAATCATTGGTATAAACAAAATGGACCTCGTAAAATACGATGAAGCAAAATTCAACGCACTTAAAGATGAATTAGGCGCACTCATTAAGACCGTAGCATACGACCCAGCTAAAGTACACTTCATACCACTCTCTGCATTCGAAGGAGACAACATCAAAGAAAACAGTGCAAACACCCCATGGTACAAAGGCCCTGCGCTCGTACCTGCACTTGACGAATTCTCCGCACCAGAAAAACCAACTAACTTACCATTAAGGGTACCTATTCAGGATGTTTACTCCATTACAGGGGTCGGAACCGTACCTGTTGGAAGAATAGAAACTGGTATAATGAAAAAAGCGGACAATGTTATATTTGAACCAGCTGGAAAAGCTGGAGAGGTTAAATCTATCGAGATGCACCACGAAATGATGGACTCCGCAGAACCTGGGGACAACGTCGGTTTCAACGTAAGAGGTGTCGGTAAAAATGATATCAGAAGAGGAGACGTAGCAGGACACACTGACAACGCTCCAACCGTTGCAAAAGAATTCACAGCACAGATTGTTGTTATGCAGCACCCTGGTGTTATCACAGTCGGTTACACACCTGTATTCCACTGTCACACAGCTCAGGTCGCATGTACTTTCTTAGAATTAGTACAGAAAATGAACCCTGCAACTGGTGCAGTTGAAGAAAAGAACCCTGACTTCCTCAAAACAGGTAACGCAGCAATCGTTAAAGTTAAACCAACCAAACCAATGGTTATTGAAAACGTCAAAGAAATTCCACACATGGGAAGATTCGCTATCAGAGATATGGGTCAGACCGTAGCTGCTGGAATGTGTATTGACATAGTTAAAGCAAAATAAGAATTAGGAATTAATTCCTAACCTTCTTTTTATATTTTGGAGAAGATTTAAATGCACAAAGCAAGAATTAAACTTACAGGAACAGACCCAGAAAAATTACAATTTGTCTGCGATCAGTTAAGAAGAATCGCAGAAAGAACAGGCGTTGACATGTCCGGCCCAATCCCACTCCCAACTAAAAAATTAGTGGTACCAACCAGAAAATCTCCAGATGGAGAAGGAAAAGCTACCTGGGAAAAATGGGAACTTAGAATCCACAAAAGACTTGTTGGAATCGAAGCCGATGAAAGGGCAATGAGACAGGTCATGAAAGTAAACGTTCCTGATAACGTAAGTATAGAAATAGAACTCAAAAGCTAATTTGTTTTAATAGCTTAAAAATTATTTTGATTAGCTTAAACTACGTTTTAAGCTTTTAAACACTTTATTTACTGGATGGTCAACAAAGATTTAATCAGTTGATCAAAAAGTATTTAATTAACTATTGATAAATAGAAAAATCTACTCAAAAATCCAATGCCGGGATAGCCTAGCCAGGAAAGGCGCGGGACTTGAGATCCCGTGGAGCTTTGCTCCTCCAGGGTTCAAATCCCTGTCCCGGCGTGTAACTTACAACTACTTTTTTACTTATTTTTAAAATATTATCAATTAATCAAAAACTCAAACCTTTTACTTAATCAAATCCAAATCATCTCCTCCAATATTCAACATAATATTTTTTTTCAAAACAAATCAAAAATTTGGACTTATTTATAAATTTATAAAAAAATATTTTACAAATCTACAAAAAAGGCATTGTATATATCTGCTGAAGCTCTAACAAAGGAATATTTTGATTAAGACTCATGAAATGGACACATTGATCTAAATTATAACAAATAACAGGCAAGATAGGAACATAAAGCACTCCTAAATGATAAAACCACTAAGAATTAACATGGATCGAAATTTTAATGAATTTTAACCCCCAATAAATATAACTATGGAAATTATGAATTTAACAACAAGTTTAATCTTGTTTTTAAATGTCACGCTACTATCTATTTTAGTCCCTGGAGGACCAGTAGAAAACAGAGACTTTGATTACTTAAAGAAGACTCCGAGTATATACTATGGATTCAGTATTTTCCTCATATCACTCATATTGATATCACTAGCCCTATGCTATTTTGTACTTTTAGATAACCTATGGGCATTTAAAGTTTCCCTGGCTGCAGGTGCGCTGTACTTCATGGTTTACATACTTGACCTTTTAAAAATATTTCCCAGATCACCAACTCCAATGTCAAAAATGTTGATGTTAATTGAAATAATTAACATGATGCTTGCACTGCTTCTGGTTATTTTTTTCTCTGGCCAGACTGTCTATTTAAAACAGCACCTCCATTTTATAATAAAAACAAGCCAAAAAAACAGTGCTACATATATACCAAATGTTTGAAAGTGGGGGATCTTCCAATTAAAAGTAATGAAACAAGAATATTGGCTCAAACTGTAAAATAGTAAAAACAAATTAAATCGATTTCTTGAAACTTAGGAAAGATCAAGAAAATTTTCAATTTAATCTCAAAAATCCAGTCACAATCGCTGTCCATCATGATTTCAATCTATTTATCCTAAAAATTAAATATTAACTCATTTTGATTTATTGAGTTTGTTCCTGTAATAATTAGAATATATCGCTCCTAAAGGATTATGAGCAAGTACTCTATCCTTCACAGCCAGAGTAGTTACTGGTGCTTCTGAATGTTCAGTAAATAATATATCATGACCAATACAAAGGCCAATTATAATATTAAGATCCGTTTTTTTCTTGTTTAGAAATGATGCTTGAGCAATAGGGTTGCACATGATCTCATCACGGGTTTTATCAATTTTATCTAAATCAAACTCGGTTTTATCAATTCCACAGACCTTACAACATGTAGAATATACCTTAAAATGCTCTTTAAATATAGAATATATTTCTCTGGATTCTTTTTCTAATCCAATACAGAATGCAAGTCCTATTTTCTTATAACCCATCTTTTCTCCAAAAAGAATTATTTCTTCTATACGGGTTTTTTTCATGTAATATTCTGCCTCCACAGAAGCGGCAGCTTTAATTAGAGAAATTTCACGTTCCCCATAAAGTTCTTTCATTTCTTCTGCAAGTTTAAGGCAGTCTTTTCCATTTCGGCATTCTTTTTCAGGGCATACTGCACAATTCAATATACAACCTCCATATAACACACTTATTTATAGCCAGGTTTATTATTGTATTGCTCTACCTGAAATTTTGGAAAATACATACAAAAACCTAAGGCAAAATTAAATTTATCATAAAAAAATAGAAATAACCATAATGCTACAAAAATTGAGTTTACATGATAATAACAGAGTAAATATAAAATTTACTCATTAAATAAAAGCTTTTTAAGCTCTTTTACATTTAATTCAATTAAAGGCTTTGCTTCAGGCTCAGCAAGTACTTGAAATTGTTCCAATTTAGTTTCAAGATATAAGTTATGCAATATATTCTGAAGTTCAGGAACAGGCATTTCTATGATTCTTTTTATGGTTAAAATTTCTTCTTCACTTAATTTATCAGTATAATCTTTTATCCTGACTTCAAACTCATCTACAGCATTTATATTTAAATTGATGTATTTCTTTATAGCATATGGGGGCATATGCTCAACTGCACGCAGTGCCTTCCAAATATCCTTCTCATTAAGTTTTAACCCTAATATTTCATTCAAATATTTTGTTGCCTTTGCTGCCCTTTCAGAACTGCCTCTTCCATAAACTCGAGATGCAAGGAATGCACTTACCAATATTGCAAAAAATACAAATAGTTGGTTTTGAGGAATGGATGAAAAAGGATATCCCAATGCATAAAATATAATAACTGTAAGTAAAACGCTTCCCGCTATGAATGTTAAAACAGCGAGGATAGCTGCAATTGTTTTATTTTTGATCAAATGACTTCACCATGTACTTATCATTTCGCCATGTATTTATAGTTTAAAGCAGATTTTATTCATTGATTTTTTTTCATTATTTATAGATGACCAAGATAAAGAAGTGACTGTTAATGCATAGTAAATACATAAAATCCTGAAATTTCAAAAATCATATATTTTAATAGTGTACTTCAAATTCAACTCCCATTTTCACGTAACATATTCCGCCTTCAAACTGACCACATACTCATAGTTTTCTGGGGCTCTAGTTTTTGCGTTTTCATCAGATAAAATTGCAACTTTTTTGCCGAAGTGTTCCAGCGCGGCATGTAAATGGTAAATTGCAATACCCATACTTATAATGTTGTACTTTTGAACCTTCGGTGCCTTATGTTCTTTTACAGCATATGGTTTAGAGCTATAAACATGGATCATATTTTCATCACCTGTAAAAAACCACGGCTGGCTGTTACCTGCAGAAGGGGCAAGACGGGCAGCTTCCACGATTTTATCTGCGCCTTTAACTGTGCTTATCTCATTTAGAGGTTTTCTTTTAAAGTCCGAAGCGCTGCTTCTGTGTAATTCCTCGGGTTTTGATTTTTTGGGTTTTCCAAATGACATTACAATTACAAATTCCAGATCTGAATTTTTCAGCACGTCTTCATTGGGCCTTGGAGAACCCTGCCAACAGCTGCCTATATCATTTCCAGATAAGAAAAGGTCCATTTGCTGCAGCATATAACCCACATTAACCAGATAATCACCTTTAGGCTCTGAAAATATAGCCATATAATGTGGTGCTTGTTTCTTCTTCGTTTCAACCTGTTCTAACGGTATAATTTTCACTTCAGTTTTGATGTTATCATACATAGGTTTTAAACTCTTTATATGATTTGAAATTTCTTCTAGAGTTTTTTTATCAAGTGGAGTTTGATCATATTTTTTAACCGATCTTCTTTTAAATATCGTACTATAATAATCAGTTCTTTCCATGATTTAACTCCTAAAAAGTTTATTCTGGATTAATTCATATTATTAAATTCAATATTATTAATATGTATGACCTGAGATATAATTGTAGAGACTATTTTGTCAGTGCCAAAAATAGACTTAAAAATTTTTTAATTAAATGCAATTAAATAGCGTAAAAATCATATACTTTTTATAAGAGTATAACAATACGCATTACAATAAAATGCAAGTTTTACCACGAAATTTAACTTATCAAAGGGAAAACAGAGATGATTCAATGAAAAGGATAGAAGGCAAGTTTCAACTGATAATAGGAATATTTTTCTTAGCATATTCTGCTTACCCCTTTTTAACTAAAGCATCCCTTGTACCATACATATTTTTCGCCCCGCTTGGTATCTGGAACATTATAGACGGGATATTTCAAAGAAAAAGTTATCAAAACAGGGTTTATCATCCTGGAATGTGGATTGCCATGGTACTCTGGGGCATGGTTATAGTTTACATCTACCTGTTCCAGCCAGCTTATGTAAAAGATCCTGTCTTTTATATTTACATCATACCATTTGTAATCATATTAGCCCTGGCTGTTTACGAACAGAAAAGGATAAGAAAATACCAGAAAGCAATAAAACCTTACGAAAATGCCATAAAAGCAAACCCTAAAGACACCACTGCATGGAACAATAAAGGAGCTACCATAGCCAAATTTAAGGCATACCCTGCAGCAATCCAGTGCTTTAATAAAGCAATAGAACTAAATCCAAAAGAGGCCGCAGCACTGTACAATATAGGTGTTGTCCTTATGGAACTGGGAAATCTTCAAGAGGCATTGAAATACTATAATATAGCCCAAGATTTAGACCCCGGATTTAAAAATGCTAAAAAAGCAGGCGAAATGATTTTAGAACTTTAATTACATTTAAAAATGTAATTTGCTTTTTTATATTGAATAATTAGATTTAATTCTTTTTTAAATTCTTTAACAATTCTGATTTTGTGTTTGGATTTAATTAGGATTTCAAAAAATAAGAAATTAAAGAAATGTGGAATATCTCAAAAATCATATCATACTGGATTTTCTGCTGGTTATCCACCACTAATTCCAATCATAGTTATCTTCTGGAGAATGGATGCCAATAAGAAAAGGAGTATTCCATTAATAACAAGGATTCCTGCCATAATCAAGCCTGGAATGAGATAAGGTAAAAGCATTGTCAAACCAAAAACGATTGCCACAAAGTTCAGCAAAGTCTGGGTAAATGAAAGCTTTTTTGCAATAGGGGGCACTTCATCCAGTTGCGATGAAGGTTTTTTGATTTCATACAGTTTTGGCAGGAACTGTTTAATAAGGAGGATAACTCCCCCCAAGATATTCAAAATTCCCAGAAATATCCTAAGCACATCAGTTAGAAGCCCTGGAACGATGCACGAGAAAATTCCCAATGCTGCAAATACAATTCCTACTAATATAAGCAGCCATGAACGGTTATACTGACCAACTGGAGTAGAACCCAATGCCATCATCTGAATGGCAATGATGACCAGAAGCAAGCCGAGCTGACCATCTGGAGAAAATGGTATTAATCCAAGGTTTACTGGAAAAAGAAGAACGCCAAGAAGCGCCAGGAGAACTCCTAATAAAAGCAGTATTGCAGGCGTGAGATGAAGGGAAGTCTCATGAAAAAAGGCAAAAAGTTTTGATTTACTGCTATCTGAATTTAATTTACTAAGTAAAAGATCATCCTGTTCTTCAGGATATACCCTCGAAACTTTATGAATACACCATGAAAGATAGAAAAAACTAATTCCATAGATAATGAGAATCAATGCGGTCTGCGGGTCTGTTGTGATACCTGGAAACATTGTTATCAAACCCGAAATAAGAGTTATTACATAGACAATGCCGCAGGCAATTGTCAGCTGCTGCAGTATTCCCGGAACTTTTATCCATGTTTTCGCCTTTTCTTTAGATGCTAAAAGCTGTACAAGAAGAGCAATCCCTCCAGCAAAAAGGATTATTCCAACCAGCATTCTGACAAGCCATGAAAGGTAGCCTGGGACAAAACATGCCACCATTCCAATGATTGCCGCGCATATCCCTATTATAATAAGTGCCCATGAACGGCGGAAGTCGCCGAATGGAGTTTTACCCATAGTAATAATTTGAAAAGATACTATGACCAGGAAAAGGCCGTAAGTGCTGTCTGGAGCATATGGCAAATCCCCAGTATGAATTTTAAACAGGAGAAACCCAAATACGAGCATGAATACTCCAAAAACCATTAAAATAACGACTTCTATGGAGAAATCATATTCCTTTCTCATTTTTAAAAATGTTTTTTGCCCACCATCAGAAACCAATTTATATTCCTCTTTAAGTACCTCTGGAAAATAAAAACAGAGAGAAAATCAATTTTCCACCCTATATTTACCTACCAAACCTCCAAACCCTGATTGAAATGAGCAGTAAATATTTTACTTGGATCATCAGTCTCTGTTACATTGGGTATCTTTACGTTTCCAATGCTTCCAAAGCCTACTGGTACGTACAATATAAAATCCATAGGATCGGATCCTTTAGAAACCGCCTCAAAGTATACGTTAATAGCATTAGTATCTGATTCAATTTGATCAATACTTCCAGTGTATAAACCATTGTTTACCGTTTTATCTGCATAGCTAAATGCCATTCCATAAAGAGAGCTGAGATTAACTTGATCTGACAACTGAGTACCATATATACTGTTTGATAAAAAGGCCCATCTCGCCAGCTGCCAGCTAGGCCACATTCCACTTCCCCAGCTCATTCCAGGGACAAAAAGGTCTTTAATAACTGTTTCAGACTTCGACATTTCATATGCAAGAGTAGCAATCCACATTAACACATATTCCTGGGTGAAATCATGTTCCTGGAGGTTCCAGTTTTTATCACCATGTTTAAGTGAAAAATTTACCATCTGATAAAAAGGCCCCTTGAGTACCCCATAGTTATCTGTCATCTGAATATCCAACGCATGCGACAATATACCGAATCCAGGCGTCCAGATCCCCTTTCTCCCGTTTTCATCGTAATCGATGATACCATCACAGTTCTCGTCAAAGCTATCCATAAATTCCTTGAGGATCGATGACCCCAATAAGATATCGTGCGCTTCAGCATAGCTCAAAATAGTTTTTTGCATATCCCAAAGCATGCAGCTAGGATTATAATACATGTTCTCAGTCACCAGCTCGATGAACATTCTATTTTCAATCCTGCCGAGATGGCCTGCCACCGAAGCAAGGTGTGTGCCCGTTACACTGTCCCAACCAGTGACATAATACTGCTGCTGCCCCACACCTCTCTTTTCAACATGACTGTACAATTTATACCGGAAAAGAGGTGAATCAAGCCCTTCCACAGTTATTATATTTTTTCCTTCTACTTTTGCCACGGGAACATGACGTACAAACTCCGTGATCCAGTTATTCTCCTTTTTCAGCTTAATTCCTTCAGACATTGGAACAGTCTTAAAGCAGTATCTGGCACATAAAAGGTCCATTGCAACGCAGTCAAGGGATGACCAGATATATCCTTCAGGAATTCTAACAGCAATGCCCTCAGGGTTATGGTTAAGGTTGATCATGTTGATGGAATCAGAAATATGAATTATAAACACGCCCTGGTTCTGAACTGCTTTGATAACATCAGCTTGCGTTCCAGGCATCCCTGCAGTCTTTGTAACAATATATTCTCCCTTTTCATCCTTCACTGGAAGATTAGTAGCCCCATCTATCTCTACAACCCATGGCATATGAGGCAGCTTCCCCTTAAAACTCGGAGTCTCAGAAGAAGGTAATGCATATTCCCATGTATTATTATGTCCAGTACTTGAGTGGCACTGTGTTGGATAAAGACCTATACCTAAATTTTTAATTGCATTGGTGAGGAGGTCCTGAGCATGGATTTTCAGCTTAGGGACATTAATCAAGACACATCCAGGATAATCACTGATATCGCCAGTATTTTCAGGATCACCACCAATAATTACTTTATGCAGAGTAATCTCTGAGTAATTCTCCCCTCCAGGGACAGATACTGCCCTTCCCATGGATTGATCGTCAAGCTTGTTTAGATCATAGACCATCAACCGGTCCCCTGCTTTACCCGGAGGCAAATATCTACCTGCTACGCTATCTTCATAGCCGTTCATAGGATCGTCAGTATGGGATGGAGAATGATGATCACTAAGATACCTGCGAACGAAGTAGAAACCCCATCCCCCATAGAAATCTCCACACCGCCCTTCAAAAACCGCTTCTGATGTGACTGTTTTTCCTGCTTTTTGACTAAAAATAGTCGCACAAAGAAGGGAAGATGTAGAAGCTTCACCTAACGCCATCTGGTGGTACTCAATGGATAATTTGTCGTGAAACCATCTCATTAAAGCAGCTATTACTGACCAGTCTGTACAGATTGGAGCACCCAGATCTTCACCATGCGTATCTGGTTCAATTACCTGCGGCCCGACGAGGTTAGGCTTAAATAACAATTTTTTTCCAGACTTTACCTGTGACTGTACCTTTTCGATAAAATTCGTCTCCTGGTCAAGACAAGCAAGGGAATGATCAACATTGGCATAAATATAATCAATTTTTTTAACAATGGCATCCCATACCTCTGAATCATCTTCATTAATGACCTTTTGAAGGAGATCAGGGATCTCAGCATATGCCTTTGAAGGATCCATCCTGACACCACAAACTGGTGATCCCTGCGAATCCACTTTTTTCTTTCCGATACTTGAATCTACAGGAATTTCTTTTATATAATATCCATTTGCACTCATAATATCAACAATCCTTGAAATATTAGAAGTAAGATCCTTTCTTTTCATAGGATTCCCTGCGTTCATGGGCCATCTGCAATAGAAGTTTTTCTGCTTCAGGATTCCCTAGAACGTAGTTTTTCCAACCTCCTGTACCTGGCTCTTCAGGCACTATGATAATCCCTTTTTGCTCGGAAACCCTGTTTAGAATATCGACTGCCGCTTTGTCAGCAGGATATGCATCTTCAGGGATCTTTGCTTCATCATGAGTTTTACCGTCGATGGATTTTTTAAAGATGGGTGTTGCAACATCAGACGGACAGATAGTTGAAAAATAGATGCCTTTTTCTGCATACTCATATTTCAAGCATTCGGTAAGGCCTGTGACGCCAAATTTTGTAAGAGAATATAACGCCTGGAACGGGAACGGGATAATTCCTGCAACGGAGCTGGTATTGATGATATGCCCATATCCCTGTTTTGCCATAATAGGTACAGCAGTATTGACACCGTAAATGACACTCCAGAGATTAGTATCAATAATAGTTTTCCAATCATCCAGTGTAGCATCTTCAAAAGGCAGCGTACCTCCAACCCCTGCGTTGTTGAATAAGAAGTCCAAACGGCCCGCCTCAGCAGCAGTGTCTTTAATGGCCTTTTCCACCTGTTCTTGAACTGTCACATCCACAATAACTGTGTGAATTCTATTTTCATATTTTGAAAGTTGCTCCGCAGCACTTGCAACCTTTTCAGGATTACGTCCGGCCATATAGACAATAGCTCCTCTTTCTAAAAGCTCTTCACACAATGCATATCCAATACCAGAATTTCCACCAGTTACAATACAAACTTTATCCGTATAATACTCAGAATTACTCATTATACCACCTCTTAAATTATCACACATTACCCAAACATGCCATTCATTTTAAGATTCTAGCGCCAAATGCCCGAAGCGTAGCACTTCCCTCTGAAAATAAGGCGTTAATTATTCTTTTTATAGGTAAAGCAGCGAGACTGTTGATTATGTGGAACTGAACTGGATTTTGCATTGGAGTCATTTCAGTCCACTTAAGACGGGCATTTCCAATTTGTGCTGTTTCCATTTCCATGCCCTGAGGGTAAAGGATAAATTGACTTAATTCTGCTCCAGGAGCTCCAATTTTAGGAATATACCTCCACCCGATGGTGTTTAAAGATGAAGACTGTGCTTTTGCCTGTTCAAATTCATCGCCAGTCAGCTCACCAGTGGCTTCAAAATTCATGTTTAAAAAAGTGTTTCCAGCATAACTGGCTGTGGTGGCATAATGAGGTTTTAGGACATGGAGGTCTTCAATATCGGCAAAAATTTTAGGAATCCCTGTTTGTTCACGTCCCCCCAAGATAGGTGCAGTGTTGTTTTCCCAGACCACCAGCGAATAATTTCCATCCAGTTGTTCATTTTTCCCATTAAATCTGACCGGCGCTGAAACATCAATCAGATTGTAATGCCCACCCTGCATCCAGTTAATTTCTGTGAATTTATTGAAGGCGACCTGAATTTCAGGAGCACTTAATTCAAATCCTTCAGGGATATAATTTTCAAGAAGTTTCTGGTCAGTTTCGTATCTTATCAACAGAGCTGTTGATTTTTGGGTAAGTTTTGCCTCCGGGTCAAACTTACCTCCGCCGAAATGAGCCGGCATTAAATATGTAAAATCTTTTTGCGTTTTAAACATATTATATACTCCTATACCACTTAATTAATTAATTTAATAATATGTTGTATGATATTTAAATATTTATGTTATTACTGACATTAAAAGCCATTTAAATTAATTTTTAATAAATATTAATAAATATTAAATCTATAAATGCGTAAATTTAAATTATAAAATCCATATTTAATTTAAAAATACATTATATACCACTTTATAATCTAAAAACATTTTATAAGCCAAAATATTAAATTAATTTTTAATCGAAATATTTATGGATTTATTGAGATTCCAATATCCTAAATTCAATAAAAAAATGACATATACTCATTTTAATCCATTATAAACTCTTTGAAAAGTCTTTGGTTTAATTTGAATTATTCCAAAATTCAGCCCGTGACATAGTAAAAAATTTTGACCAAAATTATTTCTGATTTAAATAATATATTTATCATGAAAAGTAATAGAAAAAGGGCCTTAAGCGACTGTTTTAACAATTAAACAGGAGATAAAATGAGAACTGTTGTTTATATTGCAACAAGCCTTGACGGGTTTATTGCCCGGCCGGATGGAGATATAGAATGGCTAGTTAATATTCCCAATCCAGATAACAGCGACTTTGGGTATGGCGAGTTTATAGCAGGGATTGATGCAATTTTAATGGGCAGAAATACGTATGAAACTGCTTTGAGCTTTGATTCATGGCCGTATAACAGGCAGGTATTTGTTCTAAGCAATATTTTAGAGAGCGTTCCCCACCAATTATATGGCAAAGCAGAAATAATTAACGGGAACTTAAAAGACATATTAAAGCGCCTTGAAGTTAGGGGAATCAAAAATTTATACGTCGACGGCGGCAGGACCATCCAGTCATTTTTAAAAGAAGATTTAATTGATGAAATGATAATTACCACGGTGCCTATTTTACTGGGCGAAGGTATTCCTTTGTTTGGGCATTTAGATGAGGATTTGAAGTTTAAGTGTGAGAAGGTCGAGTTTATAAGTGAGTATTTGATTAAGCATTATTATAGAAGGGATAAATAAGAACGAAAGAATAAATAATTTTTATTTAAATATAAAAATATTCGAATTTAGTTAATGCGTTATGATTCACCAACAGGAATACTAAAATAGAACACACTGCCCTCACCAAACGTAGATTCAACCCAAATCCTACCACCATGCCTCTCAACAATCCTCTTCGCAACGGAAAGCCCAATCCCAGTCCCAGGATACTCATCTCGCGTATGCAAACGCTGAAAAATGGTGAAAATGCGGCCAAAATACTGTTCTTCTATACCAATCCCATTATCAGAGATTGAAAACACATATTCATTCTTCTCATGGTCACAGGCAACAGAAATATGGATTTTTGGAGGTTCATTTTCTTTTCTAAATTTTATGGCATTTGTAATCAGATTTTGAAACAACAATAAAAGCTGGCTCTCATCACCAAACACCACTGGAAGAGGGTCATGTGTAATTTCAGCACGGCTCCTTTCAATTAAATCATTTAAGTTAACAAGTACATCATTTAGTTCTGACTCTATGTGTATGGCCCGGAACATTTCCTGCTTTGTTCCAACCCTCGAGTACTCCAGCAAATCCATGATCATCTGCTTCATCCGCACGCTGGCATCAACTATGTAGTCCATGAACTCATCAGCATCATCATCAAGCTTTCCTTTGTAGCGCCTTGCCATCAATTGAGTAAAACTGGCAATAGTCCTGAGGGGTTCCTGAAGGTCATGAGAAGTAACATATGCAAACTGCTGTAATTCCTCATTTGAACGCTTTAGTTCATCCAAAAGTGCCTTAATTTCCTCTTCCGCTTTTTTGTATCCTGTGATCTCCGATGCAACACCTACAATCCGAGATATTTCCCCAGATTCATCCATAATAAGGAAAGACTGCATCCATACCCATATAATCTTGCCGTCAGGCCTTATTACACGGTACTCAAAACCTTCTTTGGCTTCATCAATGTTATCAAATCCGTTCCAGATCATTTCAACTGTTCGATCCCTGTCTTCAGGGTGTATGGCCTCAATCCATGATTTATGGTTTTCGTATAAGCTCTGGCAGGTGCGACCCCACACCCACTGGTACACCGGGCTTACATATATTACTTCACCAGTTTTAGGGTCGATGACCCAGAACACTTCCCCCATATTCTCTGCTATTTGTCTGAATTTCTCTTCACTTTCTTTCAATGCATTTTCTGTTTTTTTACGCTCAGTGATATCATTACAACTTACTAAAATTTCTGGAGGAGCACTTCCTTTTTTAAGTAAAGTTGAATGGACTTCAATCCAGTGAATTTTACCATTCCGTTCTGCTATCCTTGATTCAAACGGTTCAACAGGTTTGCCATTTGCTAATTTAGAAATCCGTTCAATATGTGCATTCATTCCCGCTTTAGGCACAAAATCTAACTCTGTAAAAGGTATACCAATTAGCTTTTCCCGCGGCATCCCTGCAAATAATTCTGTTTTCTTATTAAAATTTTTAATTGTGCCATCCAATCCTAAAAGAACTGTGTAAGTAGGAGATAATTCAAAAAGAGCCTCATAATATTCTTGGCTTTCTTTTAAAGATTCAAAAATGTGTTTAGGGATAATTACATGGCTTCCCATATCTATAATTGATTCTGATTTAGAAGAAAATTCAATGAACTCTTTTAAAATATTTTTACTCTCTTTGAATTCATTTAGAGTCTTTTTAGGCGAATTTTCTCCCATAATTCCATCCTGCATATTTTTTTATGCATCCTTTAAACTCAATTAATCAAAATGTTATACTATCTCACATAAGTTTTTTATGACTTGACTTTAAATTAGAAAAAATAATGAAAAAGAGCAATTTAGACCAGTTATTTAACTAAAAACAAATAAATAGTTGATTAAAGTAAAAATAGGAATATCTAACTATTTTAATTTTTTAACATCGCCTATGCTTTAGTATTTCCAAAACTAATCAATATGTAACCAATATATTATGATAACCCACTACAAGCTATTAAAATATAGTGAATGCTCAAATATTTTTGACGCTATTTAATAATATAATTTGTTTATGCGGTTTAATCCTCTAAAAAATATTGAAAATATTTTTTAGGGTTTCGGAAAATTAGAAATTTTCCTCAATTTAAAGACTTAAATTTAATCAATTATCCCAAAGTTATAAGTTTAAAAAGTTACCTCATTCACTATAAAAATAATGATTAGACAGTTTACCAGCATCTATCCCCATTTACAAACTTTTCCACACCTTTCTCTTTAAGGACATCTAAATTTTTAATATGTGCATCACCGTGGGTTGCATTCAAGAAATTAAGCTTTTTACAGCTTTTAAACTCGCCGCATTCCCAGCAGCCCATAATTTCTTTTTCACCACAGCATTTTCTAATTTCACAAAAAGCTGGGCCTCCCCCGTCCCCGCAGCCTTCACAGGTTAGTCTTTTTAAGGTTTTTAATACATCTACAAAGCTGTCATAGTTTTTAAATTCGTTAAAAAAAGGAATTGCAGCAAAATGGTCCGCATTCTTTTTAAAATTTGTATTATCAAGTTCTTCATTAAGTTTTCCCGCTAAAGACGCTATTTTTCCATTATAGCCGTAACAGTCCCCACAGTACAGGCCGCAGCATGTAATCAGTTTTTCGTTTCCCATTTTAATCACTGAAATCAGTTTTTTAGAACATAGATATAAAACTATGGTATGCGAAATTCATTAAACTAAAATTAAATGCAGCAGTTGCTTAAATATGTCAAAAAATGTTTTGTATTTTTGCAACCTGAAATATTTTCAATTATACAAGTATTAGGAAAAAAACCGTTTAATTAAAATTTTTAATTCAAATATTCAATTAGATAAAATAGATTCAAGCACATGCAACCATAAACTTAAAAACATTAAAGGGAAAATTCAAGTAAATATAAACTTTAATGGGGAGATTAAATGGACTGGAAAATTATAGGAATAAGTGCTTTAATTAATGCAATTATAACTAGTGTTTTATCGTTGATATTCTTCCCTCTAGCTTTTTTAGGTCCTATTATTGGAGGATTTCTAGCATCTTACCCCAGTCAAGGGTTTGAAGACTATGAAGGAATGGATGAAAAAGATGGCGCTGTTGTAGGGGCAATTTCAGGCTTAATTGGTGGTTTAATAATTACTTTAATACTTGTCCTGGGCTTTGGAAATATAAGTGCCGTTGGATTAAAAATAGGGTTAGACAATGTCCTAACTACAGGATATATTGTCCTTCAATTATCCATAGTTATAAGCCTGGTTCTAAGTTTGATAGGAGGCGTTATTGGGGTTGTAGTCAAAAGGTGACTTTAAACTTACTCCAATTTAATGCCTAAAAAACATTTTTCCAAGTTTTAATTAGTTACTAATTTTATCTGAATATATGCTGTTTACCTATTAACCTTAAAAAGAACTTTCTACCTCATTAATTAACTTTTTGCTAGATTCAATTATATCCAATGCAATTTTTTCATCATAAATGTAGCTGTAATCTGCCATTTCTCTTGCTTTCATAGCAGCATCAAAATCTAAGAAAATATCATCACTTATAATTCCATAATTTACAAAAAGATTTTTAATTGCAAATTTAAGTCCAGAATGGCTTTTTTCTTTATAACCTCTGCTAAAAAGGAGCCCCCTAAAAGCATGGAACATGGAATAATAACTTTGAACTATAGCCCACTTGTAATTTCCTGATTTAATAGAATTTTCTGCAGATTCTAAATCATAGCGGGATTCTTTAAGCTCTTTTTCAATTAGTTCATAATCGATGCAAATCTGCACTATATTCCCTTTTTTGTATCGATTATAGTTCATTTGCATTCTCCTTTTTTAGTCAAGATTATTTGTTAAACTAGTTAAATCATTGAAATCATGTCATTTCAATATTTTATTCTTTTTGAGTCCTATTGTCCATTACAATTACTGTTAACAATATGAATTACAAAAATCTGTTCTATTATTTTATCAGTTGCAGAATAATTTTATTATTTCCTATTAAATACAAATGGAAAGACTTAATTATTAGTTTTTCAGAGATTTCATTCAAAATATAAAATTTGGATAATGATAGAAATTTAGTTCGCTATACAATTCTATAACGAAGCATGCGAAAATCTCTGATTTTGGAGGGATTTTTTGAGGATTTTGGCAGTATCCAGCATAATTTTTTATTTAAAATCTGTACCATTTACCAAAAAATAGACTTTCAAAAAGTAAAAAATAGATCATTCCACTGTTTTCTCACTTAAACTTTCTTCATTCAGCTTCTTTTTTATTCGCTCCAATGCTTTTGATAGTTCAAGGCTCGAATTAATATGATCTGCTATAAAATCAGTGATAAGGTCTTCATCATTAATTTCTTCATTTTTAGCATACCCTATGATGGCCAATAATGATTCCTGCCACGCTTGATATTCCTTTGTAGCTGCAAATTCATTTATCAAATCATCGTTACTCATATACATCACCCCCATTTGCTTAATTCCCCAATTAAGATTATAATAGAATAGATTTAAGTTAAATTTTAGGTGAAAACCCGCTAAAAAATTTTAAAAACATTTTATATTACTCTGACTTTTTATAGTAATAATTATTACTAATTTAGTAAAAAATTAAGATCGTAAAATAGTTAGAATAACTCCAATTAAAGGTATTTAAAAAGCAAAAAACCAATGTTCATTCCGACTCAGCAGGGGCAAAAACTCCTCATTCAAGAAATTAAGGCCTTTTCCACTCGTTCAAGTAGTACAAAGAATTTTAGTTATTTTGCACACTCCTAAAAGTTTCACTGATTTTAACCGGCTGGTTTTCTGGATTCAACTAAATATAGCTACAGCAGACCACCAATACAACAATAAACTTGTCCCTGCACAATAATGTCTCCAATATTAAAAAGCGCACATTTTGGCATTTTACCTTTTCCCATTAATTATTACAACTTTTTATTTTTCCACGTAAAATTATGATGGTTAACTATGAAAATTAATCTTTATGGAGGTATTTAATAGATATTGGAGCAATTCTCATAAGTGGAGGCACTATTTTAACGCTCCAGTTATGTACACATGTACTCTAGAGGAAAAAACGGCCTAATTACCCCTAAGTTCAGGATACTGATCTTCAAAACTATAAAAAGATTCATTTTTACCATGGAATATCGACATTTTAGAGCCCCTCCCACTTCATACCTGAACTGTACAGGTAACTCCTAACTCCATTCTTTCTGGGAGGGGTTCCCACATTCATCTAAAAAAATAAAGCGTTTCTGTTTAGTCTTTATATTACTTTAAAAATAATAATTAGGCATTTAACCACAATCGCCAATAAAAGTACTGTACTCAAATATAAATAAGATTAGTGCCACATATAAACTTGTTATGAACGTTTTAATCGTTGAAAATGAATCCAGCACTATTTTAGACTTAAAAGCAACTTTAGGGAGCTTAGGACACTCAGTAGTTGCTGTAGCTTCAAGTGGGAAAGAAGCAGTTCAAAAAGTAGGAAATTTAAACCCAGATCTAGTTTTAATAGATATAAAATTAAAGGGTGAAATGAGCGGCGTGGAAGCTGCAAACAAAATAAAGGATCTCTATAAAATTCCAGTTATATTCCTGACTATTTTTATTAAAAACTGCCTGATTAAATCATTCGGGCTACCTGAAGATGCTGTTGTTTTAAATAAGCCTGTGAAGCAGGAACATTTAAAATACGGGATCTCAAGAGCTTTCTCCAAAATTAAATGAATATTTAAACCTTTAAAAAGTAATATTTTTATCATATATATAACATACTACGTATAATGAAACTCCAAATTTACAGAACTGATGATTGTCCTAAATGTGGACTATTTTGGAAAAATCTAAAAGAAGCAGTAAAAGAGCTTAATTTAGATGAAAAAATAGAAAGAATTGATTTAGAGCATGCCATAAAGATGAACATAACTAGCTGTCCTGCACTAATTATAAACGGAGAAATAAAATCCATGGGAACGTTGTTATCAGTCGAAGAATTAAAAAAAATGTTAAAAGAGAATATGTAACATTTAACTAATTATTAGAGGGGATATCTCACATAAACCAACAGAATGAATGAAACAACCATTTGTATTTCATGATTAATTAAAAAATAGCTGGTTTTAATTGTTTATTAACTAAATAAACATCCTTTATAATCACATTGAAGACACCACATCATTATAATATTATCAGTTGAAATCTACATCAAATGTGATAGCACTGCAATTCTTGAAATATATCTTTTATTTTAACAGAAAACATTTATATCACCTGCAATTAAATATTTGGTTATTTAGAAGGTGAAAATTTGAAGATAATTATTTTTGGTGCTACAGGTATGGTCGGTTCAGAGGTAGTTCGCCAGGCGATCAAAAAACAGGATATTAACGAAATTACAGCAGTTGTGCGTAATCCCTTAAGTATTGATGATCCAAAGCTAAAAACAATCTTAAAAACTGATTTTTTAGATTATACCGATTTAATACCTGTTTTTAAAGAGGTAGATGCATGTATATGGTGCCTTGGTATTTCACAAAACCAGGTAAGTAAAGAAGAGTATGAGATAATTACTTATGAATATGCTGTTGCGGCAGCTAAAACTATGCTTGCAGCTAACCCTGCAGTAACTTTTGTTTTTTTAAGTGGACAGGGGGCAGATTCCTCTGAAAAAAGCAGAATTCTTTTTGCAAGAATAAAAGGAAAAACTGAAAATGCATTAAAAGAATTAAATTTTAAAGAGCTGTATATAGCCCGGCCTGGAGGAATTATACCAACATATCCCAAGACCAATGAATCTATTCTCAAGAAAATAACAGTAGGATTCATTAAAATTTCAGGTAAGATTGTCCCATCCACCGTGATAACTTCCAAGCAACTAGCGCAAGCCCTGCTTTACGTGGCTGAAAAAGGCAGTGATGCAATTACACTTGACAATAAATCACTCCAAAAGTTAAGTGCAAATTAAATTTAGTGTTTTTTTTTATGATTTTGCAAAATAGAACTAACATTCCCCACGTCAAAAGTAATAACATCAAGTTATATAATAATAAATAGAAGATGTTTGAAGGTAAAACCATGAAATTTCAAAGGGGAAGTATATTCAGACCAGAAAAAGATTACTATAAAGAAGCGGGAATTTTATTGTTAATAAGTTGTTTACAATTTTTTTTGGCAGTTAACCTAGCCGAAACACAGTTTCCAGGCTACAGCATTGCTAAAAACACATTAAGTGATTTAGGGGGTACATTACCCCCTGTAGAACCATCAGCTATGATTTTTAACCTCAGCGTTATTATCATGGGGATTCTTGTACTTGCAGCAGTTTATTTAATCCTCAAAAGTGGAGGCTGCCGTTTATTTTCATCCTGTCTGGCCATCGCCGCCGCAGGTGCTTTAGGGGTAGGACTATTCCCTTCATATACTGGAAGCACACATGCATTCTTTTCAGTAATTGTATTCCTATTTGGAAGTTTAGCTGTCATTTTTTCCTATAGATTGGGATTAAATATACCCATGGTTGTAGTTTCATTAGTAACTGGCTTATTTTCTCTCATGTTAATCCTATCATTCGCTGTAATTTATGGAAATAATCCTTTTGCAGCATATTTAGGTTTAGGCGGTGCTGAAAGGTTTATTGCATACCCCACTCTTTTATATATCATAGGCCTTGGGGGCTACCTTACAAGCAGGGGAAAAGACTGGGTTCGGATAAGGTTTACTAAAGGGTACTGGTAATATTTTAGTAATTAAAATCCATCACAGCATACTTATCTATTTAAAATCAATAAATATCTTTTTTACATTAAAGTATAATTAAAGAAGTTGAAAACATCTTCTTTAGATCTAAAAACTTAAAAAAGTTACAAACTAACAGCTTTAAAAATTAAAAAATAGAATATTCAGCACGTCAAAAGCAGTAATGAATCCTATTTGGAAATTTTCTCCTTATCATGTATTCTAGAACTCATTCTAGCCGTAAGTATTTTTTTAGCCCTTAAAAGGTTTTCATCAGGGTTTTCGGATTTCTCAATTGCATCTTCAACTTCCTTAAGCACTTTCTTAAAGTCTTTACCTCTGCTTTCACGCGCCTTTTTTAAAAGGTCTTTAGATCTATAACCTTCTTCCGTATTTTGAGGTGTCATTTTTTATAATCCTGTAAATTTGATCATCATATTAAATTATATATTTTTAATAATAAGTACTATTTCATATATCTATTCTTCTTTTAAGGATTCCGTTAGACAGTACTCAGAAAAAATTTACAGTAAATTTTAAAAAGGAACATATAACGCTTTATTTAATCTAAATAATAGATAACATTTATTTCTTTCGAGATTCCAGCAAACCAATAAAACTATCCAAACCATCCTTACTGGATTCTATTATATCTATAGCAGAGTCCAGTTCATCATCTTTAACTTTCTGATCTACCCTTAACCTGTGAATAATAAACCCAATAATGGAGAGTATTGCCATAAAAATCAAGATATAAAAAATTAAAGCCAACACATAAGGTAAAGTGTCCATGTTATCCATTGTAATAAACGATAAAATAAAAAGTACTAAAAATGCACTGCTAAAACAAGCTGCAATGATCAAAAGCAATTTTTTATCGTCATTTTTATCTCTAAATGCAGAATACGCAGCTATAGATAATGAAGCCCCCGCTAAACTAAAAACCAAAAATTCAGGAATTAAAACATTAATATCCATCCTTTTTACTCCTTTTTAATTTTTACTTTTATTTTTACATTTATTAACGCATAATAATTAATTAATCCAATAATAGATAAAATTGCTGTAAAAATCAGAATATAAAAAATTAAAGCTAACATATAAGGTAAAGTATCCAAGTTACCCCTTGTAATAAATGATAAAATGAAAATCACTAAAAATGCACAGTTAAAACAATATGCAATGATCAAAAACAATTTCCTATCGCTATCTCTAAATGCTGAATACGCAGCTATAAATAATGAAGCCCCTGCTAAACTAAAAACCATAAATTTCGGAATTAAAGCCGTGATGTCCATTTTTACTCCTTTTAATCTTTTATTTTTCTATTTATTAACCATAAAATACTGGAATGTTAAAAATTATATCTTATTCATTGTAACACTGCTGGTTTAACACTTCATCTTTAGTTAATAATTGAGCGTGTTCCAACATTTCATTAAACGCATTAACATAAATTTTTATTAATCCCGGATTGCTATTTTTAACACCGACTGATCCCCTGCTTTCATTGTGCCTATGAGGCTTTTCTATATATAAATGACCATTATTAAACTTACGAAAAACTGAGTTTTTCGAGGGCTCCAATAAATTCTGCGAATTTATTGAGAGAATCATGAAGTGTTTAATAGGTCTTATTGGCAAAATAAAGTATTTAACGCTTTTATATTTATCAAGAAGTGTGTAAATTTCAGTTTTATCTTCACAAAAGATTTTAGGTCCAGCTATAATTGTTATTAATCTAAATTTATGATTAATTGCGTGTTTAACTATCTCTTGAGTATCTTCGCTGAATTCTCCAACCACCAATTTGAGTTCCAATTCTCCCGTAATTTTTCCTTTATTTTTTAGGTTCTTCAGCTCTTCAATCAGATTAAATCTCCAAACTCTTTTTTTAAATCGTTCATCACTGTGAAAAAGGATAATTTCATTTCCATATTGCACATTGCCCGGAGGATTATGCCTGTAAATTAATTTAATTAAGACAATAACCATACAAAATGCAAATAAACTGACTAATGTTAAAACTATAAGATAATTAATCTGGATTTTCTGCACCCTCTAGATATCACAAAATGTGATATATTTTACACTTGAAGTGTATGTCTCATCTTACTAATAAATTCTCCGAAACGTATCAGAAAGATTACAACAAAAAAACTAATTTGATAACTATAATCCAAAATAGTAAAAAAACTAATTTAATGTTTTATAAATGCAGTTAAGCTTTATAAGTCCAATTTATCCATGTTATCCCTATTTAAGCCTATTTTGAAGCGCTGTTTAAAATATTTTCCAGATATTTTTTAGTCCTTTCCTCAAAGATACTCTTTCTATGCTTGACAGCATCACCATAATCTGATATAACCTTCTTCTTATTTTTAACACCCGTAAATGACAGTAAAGCCATTAAAGTGCTTAAAATAGCCCCAAATAAAACAACTCTATGTATCCCTGTTGTTAAATCAACTGCTGCACCTGAAAATAACTGATTTTGAAGCATGAGCTGTGAAGATATAGCAGAATTTATCAAAAGTCCTGCATAACAAACAGCAAAAACCATGCCCATATCCCTTACAGTTGCAATAATACCCGATGCCATCCCTGCATTTTTGTGGGACAGTGTTGACATCAATGTTTTATTTGCAGGGGCCTGAAATAATGCCGTACCAAGTCCAAGAAGTGCAAGGCGCCAGAAAACATCTATGACACTGGAAGAAACTGTAATTTGAGTCATTAAAAGCATTGCAGCTATGCAAATAACTGATCCAAAGAAAACTGGAATCCGTGACCCTACTCTATCCGACAAAGAACCACTTACAGTGGCCATAAACATCATAACTATAGGTGAAGCAGTTAAAACCATACCTGATATACTTGAGCTAAGATGCAAGACTTTCTGCAGGTAAAAAGGCATTGCAAAAAGCATCATGTACATGCATATATAATTTAAGTGCAAACACGCGTTGAATGCTGAAAATACTTTATTTTTAAATAATTTCAGTTCTATTATCGGGTTTTTTGATTTTAACTCAGTATGTACAAATATAACAAATGCCATCACCGCGAAAAGCCCCATAATAGCTGCAGTTGTGTAATTTGAGCTTTCTATAAGATTCAATGCATAAATTATCAGGAACAAATAAGTAAATTGAAGTATCGTTCCAGGAATATCCCACTGGACTTCATTAGATTCGCCACGTTTAAGCGTGAAATAGCAGATTCCAAATGCCAGAATTCCAACAGGAATATTTATCAAAAATATAGATCTCCAGCCAAAAAGACCATTCATGATTCCACCTATTGCAGGTCCAAATGCTAAACCTGCTGCAATAGCTACAGAGTATATGCCCATTGCTTTTCCAAGGTAACGCAGTGGAAATGATTTTTCAATGATAACCATTGAAACTGAGAGGATCATAGATGCTGTAACCCCCTGCAATCCCCTGAATATAATTAAAGCTGTAATTGAAGGAGATAAACTGCAAAGTAACGAAGATATTACAAAACCAATAAGTCCCCAAAGAAACAGGCGTTCATGGCCATAAAAATCTCCAAATCTAGCAAAAAACAGCACCAGACCTATAAACATGATCAGATAAGAAGTCAAAACCCATTCTGCTGTGGCCACATTAACCATGAAAAATTCAGCTATCTGAGGAAGGGAAACATTAGTTATACTGGCATTTATTGGAACCATTAAAGCGCCTATTGAAACAGCCAGAAGAATTCTCCATTTTTTACCATATTCATCCGTCGTACCAAGACCTTACAACTGGTGAAGTTAAAAAACAGCCTATGTCATACCGCATACGGCATGAAATTTGATTTTTAAGATTAAAAGAGCAGTTATGTATTTTTAATATATTTTTTTGCGTTTTCGGGATTCTGTAAAAAAAAATTGCATTGAAATCCAATTTTAGTTGCACCTTCTATTTCTAGACCTTTTTCAGGAACTATACATTTTATTAATAGACTTTATGGTATACTTTTCAGGATATATAAATGTTCTCCAGATTTTATACATACCATCCATGCAACTTTTGAGTTACAGTTTCAAAAGTTGGCCCAAACAAGAAAATATTATTATGCAGTGCGTTCTCTATTTGAACAACTTGCATGCATTCAGACTTCAATTTAGCACATTCAGACATAATTTCAGGTACATCACGCGATCCATAAATAATCAATGATCTACTTTCATCAGGCTGAAATTGTGGAAGATCATTTAAAATATTGAATACAGTACATTTAGACTCGCGTACCCTATAATCCCTTCGTTCCTCAAGTAATTCCTTAGTTTTAGGACTGAATGTTCTGTTCAATGCAGGAGATATCCCAATAGCATAATCTGCACTGCTAATAAGTGAAAGACGCCCACCTAATGAATAGCCCACTGCAGTTACTTTCCCAAAAGGTCTAAAATGTGAAATAGCCGTTTCAATATCCAAAAGAATATCTCCATCCAGATCAAGCAGGTGTTCACCATGACCCCTAAGATCTATAGCCCCTACTACAAATCCTTTTTCTGCTATATGCCATGCAACGCCCATCATCTCTTCTTTTAAACCGCCGTAACCATGGACAGCTACAACCGCTCCTATGGGGTTTGGAGGTTTAAAAGTTACACATGGAACTTTTAAACCGTTGCCGTTAATTATTTCTCTTTCAATTTCCATTTTTAGTGTACCATCTTTTAAAAAATATAATTTAAAAGTACTTAATCCGCTTTAACCAGCTTCTTACCTATTGCCCTGGCTTTTTCAAGGACATCTTTCTTGTCATTAACTGCCCCCGGAGCATTATTATCCTGTGAACTCAACATATCAACGACATTATATCCAAGGAACCCAAACATGTCTCTTGTAGAGTTATAATATCCTTCAAATGTGTTTTCATCAGGATTACCCTGAGTAAATACCAGTGCCATATCTTTTTTGCCGTATTTTTCTTCAAAACCAGTCATGAATAAAGCATAAAGTCGGTCTGTGAAGAGTTTTGCCTGGGCAGTCATCTGCCACATGTAAATTGGAGATCCAAGTACGAAAGCATCTGCTTCTTTTAGTTCTTTATAAATCTCCTGCATATCATCATCTGTAGCACATTCGCCATCATTGCTTTTACAATGCATACATGCCTTACACGGAGCTATAGCCATTTTATCAAGGTTGAAACTTTTTGTTTCTGCACCCACATCACCTGCTCCTTTAAGCATTTCTTCAACAAGAATTTCCGTATTACCGCCCTCTCTTGGGCTCCCTATAAATCCAAGTACCTTCATCTTTTTTGCCTCCATTTAAAAAATAAACATATTGATCTTTTCATTAACTGCTCTTAAAAAAGCTTTTATATTATGCAGTAAGAGAGTCTAACTAATAAATCAAGATGGATACCTTAAAGTTATCTCTCAAATTCCATTCGATGTCTGTTTGGAGTTAGTTAAGTAGATTTTGTAACTATTAAGTGACTAAGTAACCAGTTAGTAACCGGGTGAAAATATATGGCTAATGAAATGACATGCGATAGCTTCTGTCCTGTAAGTAAAGCGTTAGTATTTATCAGTAAAAAATGGAGTATTGAAATAATTCGGGACATGTTCTTTGGTAAGAAACGTTTTAAAGAATTTAAAGAAGGCAAACCTAATTTAAGCAACAAAGTTTTATCTGATTGTCTTAAAAATCTGGAAAATAACGGGATTATCCAAAAGAAAATAATTAATTCAACACCCATTTCTACAGAGTACTATTTAACTGAACGCGGGAAAGCATTAAATAAAGTCATATACGAACTAGCTGTTTTTGCTTTGGAAGACTGTGAAGATGACGAGTATAAAGAAGAATCCACCCGTATAAGAATAAAACAGGATTTTAGGGAAACTTTACAGATAAATGATCAATGATTATAACGATGATTCAATGATTTCGCAGCTCAAACACGAGCATTCCCCAACCAAAGATTTTTGAAATGTTTTTACATGTCTCGAAAACAGTGTTTTCCCCGGCTTTTTCAAGGAAAATATGGGGCAGATCAACACACAATGATAAAAGAAGAATTTCAGGGAAACTTTACAAATAGATGATTAACTACTGATTATCTAACTAAAAAGAGGTATATATTGGCTAAAAACGACTTAATTTCAGAAATATCTGATAAAAATGTAGATGTAGACAAATTCGCTGAAATTGTAATTAATAACGAGTCCATACATCAGAGAATGATAAATCAGATGTTAAACAACATATATAATTGTATACTACCATTCATATAACGTTTAGCTAAAGCAACTGAATTAAATCCGGAATTATTCTATAACTACTGGATGATTTCGCTTCACTGTTAGATCACAAGAATTCGTATCATCGAGATTTTGGTCTACATAATGCTAATTTAACGAAGGTAGATAATGAAGGTAAATTTTCATCTGCATCTAAAAGTTATTTTAAACGTATGAATGATGCCAAATTCATGCCTGCACGCCACTGCATCCAGAATACAGCAAAAATTCTGGCAAAAGAGAACTAACGGAAGATATTTTAGATATTTTATTAAATATGGATGAATTATGTAATTTTTCCGGAAAACAAAAAGCTTTACTAAAATCCGATGTTATAGCTGTATTTGACAAATTTTACGAACAAATAGACAGGAAAGAGAGGATAAATAAATTTGTCAAAGCTGAATTGGGCAGTATTAGCCCAAAAACTAAAAAAAGAGCCAGAGAATTCATTTCGAAGTATGAAATTTAAAAATTTTTAATTGAGTTTAAGGAGATTCTATGAAAACATGGAATACAAAAAGTTGCACAATTTATCAACTTTTAGAAGGAAGAAGTAACTCTTTTTTAATCAATTCACAAAATAATTACATTCTGATTGATACTGGCCGTGCAAATTCATGGAAAAAATTAAGCAGCAAACTTGACGAAATTCTAGGTAAAAATAAATTATCCGGTTTAATATTAACCCACGCTCATTTCGACCACGTGGAAAATACGGCTAAGATAAAGGAGAAATATAAATCCAGAATAATTGTTCATCAAAGCGAATTAGAATATATTATGCAAGGTAACAGCCCATTACCCAAGGGAAGTAACTTAGCCACAGGATTTATGGTTAATGTACTTGGAAAAAAGTTGCAATCTAAATATCAATATGAAAAGGTTAATCCAGATATTATTGTAGGTGAAAAATATGATTTAATTGATTTTGGGTTCAATGCATATATTATACATACTCCCGGCCACTCAAAAGGATCTATGAGTATTATTATTGATAATGAAATTGCCGTTGTAGGTGATGCCATGTTTGGAGTTTTTGGAAATTCTATATACCCCCCTTTTGCTGATGATCCTGAAACTATGATTAAAAGCTGGAATAAATTAATCAATACTAATTGTGATTTGTTTTTACCGGGTCATGGGAAAGAAATCAGCCAAAAATTATTGGAAAGCCAATATGAAAAGTATAAATAAAAATTATAAACGCAACAAATATTAATGTATTAAGTTAAGATAGAATACCATCATTTAAGGTTTGTAGGTGTCCCAATGATTTCTAATCTTAAAAAAATGTCATTTTCAACGGTAATTCCACTTATAATAATATTAACACTTCTTTCTCTTGGAATTTTAATTCCAATAATTTCTATGGTGATTTTTGGAGCTATTTTAGCCTATTACGTCAGGTACATATCCAAAAAAATCAGACCTTATGTTAAATACAATACTCTATCTGTTTTTTTGGGAATGATTATACTTGCCATCCCGGTTATTTTGCTGTTATATTTCACATTCAGTCAATTTTTAAGTATTGCCGGATCCTTTTTCGGATCGCTTCAACAGGCAGCTACAGGCAATTCTACAATGAATCTACCTCAAATAACTGATGCTGTACAGAATCTCGGCCTTCCGGGCAACATTTCACATGGCATTGATGAAACTATAAAATCATCCATCACTCAATTTATATCTTACATTGCTAAATTAGCAGTCGATTTAGTGAGTTCCCTTCCAGGCATTGCTGCACAGCTCCTTATACTGATCTTTTCGATATTTTACTTTGCCCGTGATGGAGACAAAGTAATGGCATATATAACAGATATCATCCCCGATAAGGACAAAGAATTCTACCAGCAGATATTTAACAGTGCCGATGATGTTCTCAAAAGTATTATAGTTGGTAATGTTATCCCTGCAGCTATCCTTGGTGTGCTGTCTGGAATCCTGTATTTCTTCCTCGGATATCCTTATGCAGTATTACTAGCCATTATAAGTGGAATAGCAATGTTTATACCCATTATTGGCCCATGGATAGTCTATGGAATCCTTGGAGTTTTCAGTGTCCTTTTAGGGAACACTTTTCAGGGAATTATGGTCATTTTCTTCGGCTGGATAATCGAAACTTCAACCGACTTTTATATCCGGCCCAGAATTTCAGTTCAATACTCAGAAGTTCATCCGCTGGTCTTTTTACTTGGATTTATTTATGGAGCGGTGACAATGGGCATTCCAGGCTTATTTATAGGGCCTTTGATACTGGGAATTACTTATGCAGCTTTTAAAATTTATCGAAAAGAAAAAGTGAAGTCAAAAAACACCCAAAATTAAAACTATTTTTTAGTTTTGAAAATGGTCAATTGTCATCTTTTATTCCATCTTTAAACTGGCAACATATTCATGTCCCTTAAGCATTTTCATTTTTACTGTTTTATCAAATATAATTTCAGCTTTCTTACCAAAATGCTCTGCTGCAATCTGCAAGTGGCAGATAGCAATGCCTACATCTATAGGAATGTATTTTTTTGTGAACCGTTTAATGAAACCAGGCTCAACACTGTAAACATGAATTAAATTTTTATTACCAGTAAAAAACCATGGCTGACTGTTAGTTGCAGATGGAGCAATACGTGCCGCTTCCAGTAGTTCGTCTGCGCCAGCTATGTCAGTTATTTCACCAATAGATTTTCTTTTAAACTCTGAAACACTGCTTCTGTGCAATGATCTGGGATCTTTAGGTTTTCCAAAGGCTATGAAAATTACAAAGTCGAGGTTGGAACTCCCCAATAATTCTTTAGTAGGGGATGGAATTCCCTGCCAGCAGCTGCCTAAACCATTAGCTGAAAAAAACAAATCAGCCTGTTGCAGCATATAACCTATATTGGTTAAATAACCTTCTTTAACCTCTGAAAACACCGCTATATAATGTGGTGCTTCTTTCATCATTCTTCTTTTAACATAATCAGGCGATATGATCTTCAATTCAGTTTTAATATCATCATAGATAGGTTTTAATGAATTGAGATACCCTGAAATTTCTTTAAGTCTAGCATCGTCAAGAGGAGTTAAATCATAATTTCTAATTGATTTCCTCTTGAATATGTGGGAGTAAAATTCAGTTTTTTCCATTTTTACACCTTAATAATATTTTCGCCATAATATCATTTATAAACATCGTTTATCCAATATTAGTTTATAGAATCTAATTTTAGGCTTTAAATTTCCATTATTATTAATTATTTTATTATTTTTTTAAAAGTTAACAAACTATCTAAATAGATAACTAAAAAAGGATAAATATAACTATTTAAATAGTAATATATATTGTTAAAATAGTATGAGTAGATTGTATGGCAGATAACGAAATCGTGCAAATTGCAATGAGGGCAGAAGTAGATCTTAAAAATGAAATTAAAATAATGGCCATCAAAAAAGGAATAACGATGAATGATCTTCTTATTAGGTATGTTAAGGATGGAATAGAGAGGGATAAGCGAGAAGAAAATGGATAATTTTAAATTTCACCTAAGTTATAGCAGATTAAATCCTATCTTTATATTCTAATTCCCCAAATGTAATCCTAAATTCAGTTCCAGCAGTCTTATCCACTTCTAAATTTCCTTTTAATTGATTTACGAGGATTGTTACCATTTTTAAGCCAAGAGTTTCAACATTTTCCATATCAAGATCTTCAGGTAATCCCACCCCATTATCAGATACAACAAGTTTCAAGTTATCCTTCTGCAGTTTTTTGAGTCCAACTTTTACTATATCTTCATTATTAGGGCATGGAAATGCATATTTAAGACTGTTAGTTACAAGCTCATTAATAATTAAACCACAAGGTATAGCTGTATCAATATCCATCTCTAAATTATCCATATCTATTTTTAGATCGATAGTTCCTTTTTTAACTCCATAAGAATAAAATAGATCAGAAACAAGACTTTCTATGTATTCTTTAAAGTTTATATCCTTAAGATCTTCAGATTGATACAGCTTTTCATGGACCATCGCCATAGTTTTAACCCGATTCTGGCTTTCCTTCAGGACACTTATAGATTCTTCTCCCTCTACACACCGGGTTTGCAGGTTGAGCAAACTTGATATGATCTGAAGGTTATTCTTCACCCTATGGTGAATTTCTCTTAAAAGTACCTCTTTTTCCATTAAAGACTCTTTAATTTTATTTTCAGCTATTTTGTTATCGGTAATATCTAAAAGAGATATCAAACTTTTCTTAGTTCCCGGAATTATAGCAACAGTTGCGAATATATCTTTAATCCTGCCATGCCTATCAACAAATTTTAATTCATAGTTTCTTGGAGCTAAATTAGGGTCAATACGCCTTATATTATGATATTCTTCTATTTTATCTTTGTAATCAGAGGCAACAAATTCTTTCCAGCTTTTTTTACCCTCTATTTCTTCTTTTGAATATTCATAAAGTTTTTCAAATTCTGCATTTACAAGGGATATTGTAGTATCTTCCTCAATTATAATTGTCGCAGTTCCAGTATTTTCAAATATAGTCCTGTAATATGCCTCCGATCTTTTAATTCGCTTTTCTGCTTTTTTACGATCGCTAATATCTTTGGAAACCCCTATAACTCCAATCATTTTACCATTTGCATCATGCATTATTGTTTCCCTTACATCCACATACACTTTAGAACCATCTTTTCTTTTACCTTCCCATTCCCCATTATATTCGCCAAATTTCAATATTCCTTCTAAATCAGGTTTAAAGTAACGTTTGTTCCTATTTAAATACAGCATTTCAATATTTTTATCAATTATTTCTTCTTCCAGGTAGCCATAAATTGTTTCTGCTCCCTTATTCCAGTAAATAATTCTTCCCTGAACATCATATACAATTACACAATCCCGGACATTAGTTAAAATATTTGCCTGAAACTGCAGCATATTTTCTGTCCTTTTACGTTCTATGACAGGGTGCGTAGTAACAACAACACCATCTATTCCTGGAACACCTATTAAATTCTGAAATACAGATTCTACAGGAATATATTCACCATCTGCTCTTCTAATCCTAAATTCTGTTGGAATCTCGGGATTTCGTTTTTCATAAACTTCGCATAAATTCATTTTTACTCTTTCTAGATCGTCAGGATGAACAAAGTTCAGAGGGTTTTTTCCTATAAAATATCCCTCAAGATAACCAAGAATACGTTTTGATGATGGAGAATCAAATATAATACGCCCACCCTTATCAAGTATGCGGATTAAATCACTGGAATTATTAATTAAAGAGTGGAACCTTTCTTCACTTTCCTGTAAAACCAGTTTGCTGTCCAGTAATCTTTTCTTCTCCAGGCCCATTTCACCAATAACACTTGCCAGGTTTGTAAGAAAACTCATGGCTTTTTCAATAAACTCTTCAGAGAACACATCGACTTTAGATAGTGCATCCAAATATTCATCTTCATCAAACCCATATTTATGTGCCTGTTGCCTGAAAAATTCCATATTTGGAGGTTTAAAGAAAAATTGGCCTGTAAAAAGGTTAGCTAAATGTTCACCTTCAATATAAATTGGCACAGCTATGTCCACAAGGCCATTAAGACATATATGGCTGGATTGTTTTTCACCGGCCTTTAATTTGTCACAAATTTTAGTACCGCTTTCTATACACTTTTTAAGGGTTTCAGGATGTTTACGGTGGAAATTTAAACAAATATCCTGCCAGCCTATAGCAACAGAACCGTCCCTAGACTCAAAAACATTTCCATCCAAATCTTCTAAAGCAGATATAACTCCGGTTAATTCATAAAAACTAGTTAATAGCTCCTTAATCTTATCTATATCCACCAGATCTGTGAAAGAATAATTGTTAGACGTCATTAATTTAACCAGATATATTCTGTCACTGCAATGATTTAAATTTAATTCAATAATTTAATCATAAATTGAAGATAATATACAAAAAAGAAACTTCAACCATTATACCCAAATAATATAACTGAATAAGTAGGGAACATTATGGAATCAAATATCAAGCTTGAAAAACTTAAAAAAGCTCTCAAACATAGAAATTGTACTGTAAAAAAGCATTCTAATGTTATGGAAATTACATTTGAAAATGAAGGAGATGCGAACTGGTTTGAAAGTATTTTTGAGTACTATCAAAGAGAATCTGCAGTATGCTGCCTAATGCCAATAAGGCCAAAAAATGCCCCTTCTAAATTCATATTCAATGTTAAAGACCTGGATAAATTCATTGAACTCATAAAAGAAGATTAAATTAAATAATTTGGAGAAAAAATATGAAAGAAAGCATTGGACCAAGAACTCTAGGTTTCCCTACACCTGTCTTTATAGTGGGCTCATATGACGACAAAGGAAAACCCAATATAATGAATGCTGCCGCTGCAGGTATGTGCTGCCTTGTACCTCCCTGCATATACGTGTCTCTGCGTGAAGCAACTTACACTTACCATAATATCATGAAAAGGAAAGCATTTACTGTAAGTATTCCCCCTGAAAAATATGTTGTAGAAGCCGATTATTTTGGACTTACTTCTGGAAAAAAAGCAGATAAATTTGAAGTATCTGGTTTAACTCCAGTTGAAAGCGAACTGGTTGATGCACCTTATGTTAATGAATTTCCAGTGATACTGGAGTGTAAACTAAAAGAAACTGTCAATTTAGGATCCCACAACATGTTTATCGGAGAGGTTCTGGATTTAAAAGTAGATAAAGAAGTTTTAATTGACATAACATCCAAATCAGGGAAAAAATTGAACAGAATAGACCCTGAAAAGTTTTTACCTCTTATTTTCGATTTGTCTACTCGAAATTACTATAAACTTGGTGAAAAAATAGGCGATGGGTTTTCAGACGGCTCAAAATTGTTAAAAAAATAAATAAAAATTTGATTTTTCTAAAACCTTGAGCTTAAAGACATGAAAGCTCTAAAAACAGGTAAAATTACTGCTTTTCCAATTTTCAGTTTATACTTAAATCCTCTTCCACCCATTTCCTTTGAAACTACTCCTAAAAGTTCTGGAATATCTAGTTTTTGAGGGCACGCCTTTAAACATTTTCCGCAGCCATTACAAAGTCCAGCATGAACCTCACCATCACCCATAATGCCTCCTAACTGGCCTAAATAAAGGAAAGAAGCTCTAACTCCTTCATTGAACATGTATTTATGATTGTAAATTTCAAAGCACATGGGAATGTTGACGCCCCTTGGGCAAGGCATACAGTAGCCGCATCCAGTACAGTCAATTTTCATAAGTTCTTCATAGACGTCTTTAACTTCAGTGTAAAGTTTTAATTCATCTTCAGTGAGTGAATTTGGTAAAACTTCATTTGCAACTTTTATATTCTCTTTAACGTGCTTTTCCTCACCCATTCCAGATATAACACATGTAACTTCCGGATGGTTCAAGACCCACCTCAATGCCCAATCTGCAGGGCTCCTTTTGACATCAGATTTGCCCCATATTTTATCTACATTCTCTGGCACTTCTCCAGCAAGAATTCCACCTTTTAAAGGTTCCATGATGAAAACTGCAATTCTTTTTGAGTGGGCATATTTTAAACCTTCAGTACCTGCCTGATTAGTTTCATCTAAATAGTTATACTGAATTAAACATGCATCCCAATCATATGCATCTACAATCTCTTTAAATGAGTTAACATTATCATGGAATGAAAAGCCGATGTTTTTTATTTTTCCCTTTGCTTTGGCATCTTCTAAAAATTCAAAAACTCCAATTTCTTTTAGTTTTTCAAAGCTGCCTTTACCTAATGAATGAATCAAATAATAATCAATATAATCTGTCTGAAGTTTTTCGAGCTGTATTTCAAGATATTTTTCCATATCCTCATATTTTTTAATGAACCATGACGGCATTTTCGTGCAGAGCTTTACCTTCTCTCGGCATTCACCCTGCAGTATCTCTCCTAAAAATGATTCGCTTGCTCCCCCATGATAAGGATATGCCGTATCAATAAAATTTACTCCATTGTCTATTGAATCATAAACCAGCTTTTTAGCGCTTTCTTTATCAATCCTACCTGTTTTTGTAGGAAGTCTCATTGCACCAAATCCCAGTGCTGATATTTTATCGCCATTTTTCTCAATTTCTCTCATCTGCATTTAACTACTCCCATCTATCGATTGACCTGTCAGTCTAATAATTAAATATATTGAATTTTACTATTTTGAGATTCCATCCCATAAAAGTTCAAAAGCCATGTCTAAATTTTTTCCATTTAATTTCTCAGGATATTTTTCAAAATGAGTTACCACCGTAACTATATTACCCCAAAAATAATCCATTACCATTTCAAAAGATATTTCCTTTATTTTTTGTTTTCTAATGCCGTTTTTATAAATTCTGAGCATACTTTCAGCATGCAATTCAACCTGTTCTTTAGTAAGTGAAGTTATATAAGGAGAACAGTGGAAAGTAAGTATAAATTGAAATTTATAAGGATCATCAACACCAAAACGCACAAATTTAAGCCATAATTCTTTAATATTTTCTTTAAATGTTTTTTTATCGTCGTAATGTTCGCTGACTTCACACAACATGCTTTCTTTGGTATATAAATATAGACGATTTATAAGTTCTTCTTTAGTTTTAAAATAGTGGAATAGAGTCCCTGTAGCAACACCTGCTGTTTTTGCAATCTCCGCAGTGGAAGTTCCATGAAATCCCCTTTCAACAAAAAGTTTTAGGGATGCATCCAGTATTTTCTGTTCTTTTTCTTTCAAAGTAACACCCTGCAAATTAATCTATTTATAGACTGATTAGTCAATTTACTATTTAAAAGTTGTGATCTGCAAGTTTGTATAAAATCATAAATAAATTTATAAAAAATAAAATGTCTAATCACACTTAAATTTGTTGAATACATTTGATTATGGGTACTATCTTATAACAAGTTTGAATTAAGTCCCCAATTCATTAATTTTTTATCTAAAATGAGAGTTTTTATTGGTTAGATTTGGTAATGATTTGGGCATATCTATTTAATAGATTATAAATAATAAAAGATATATATTAACTATGAAAAATTTTCATTTTAGCGGCCAAAAATCAGGATATAAAATGAGAAATTTTCAAGTTATAATCAATAACTAAATATATTTCAATATAATATATTAAAATTCATTCAAATTATTTAAACAAATAATTAGGAGGAAAAAATGCGCAATCTAGAAAAATTAAGTTCATTTAAACAGTATATTCCATTAACTAGAAAATCCAATGAACGAAATATTGGACTGCTGGTAGATGGACCAAATATGCTCAGAAATGAATTCCATCTGGATCTAGAAATGATAAAAGAGATAGTATCAGAAAACGGTACAATAAAGGTTGCAAAGGTTCTTATGAACCAGTATGCTTCAGATAAGCTTATAGAAGCTGTAGTAAATCAAGGTTTTACTCCCATAATAGTAGCAGGAGATGTAGATGTTCAACTTGCGGTAGAAGCTTTCGAACTTGTTTATAATCCTAATATTGATGTTATTGCTCTTATGACTCGTAATGCAGACTTTTTACCATTAATAAACATCGCTAAAGAAAATGGGAAAGAAACTATGGTAATTGGAGCCGAACCTGGTTTCAGTGTAGCCTTAAAAAATTCAGCAGATAGTGCAATAGTCTTGAATACCCAACCAACTCCTGAAACTGCCTAAAATTCACCTTTTATCATTTTACCTATTCACTGCAAAGTGAAATATTTTTATCTTTTTAAATAGGTAGATCCTGGAATTTATTCATAAAATCTTTTTTTAATTTTTAAATAAAATACATAATCCACTTTTCAATTTATGGAAAACCATTCCCCTAAATTCAGAGGACTAATATGATTTATCTAAAAGAAGCAGTACTGCAAAACAGAAAAAAAATTTACGACTGACTTTATTTTTCAGATTTTTCCTCTTTTTTAAATGAATTACAATCTTCTAGCCAAATTCCTTCACCCCCCGAATTTAAAGAAGATTATGAAGACTTCTTTTTTGAAAGTTCTAATCCAGAAAAAGGACAGGGATACATTATAATTATTAATGAAGATGAAGAAGAAGAAATAGGGTTTATATCTTATACCTCCTTTCATTTAATGAACGGAATTGCCGAACTGGATATATGGCTTAAATCACTTAATTATACAGGCAAAGGGTATGGAACATCTGCTTTAAAGAATTTAAGTGAGAAATTATTCAATGAAGGATTTCATACTTTGATTATAAGGCCTTGTGCAAAAAATATTCGAGCGGTAAATTCATATAAAAAAGCAGGATTTGTTGAATCTGTTTTTGAACCTGAAAAATATTATAAAAAAGAATATATCGACAAATATGCACCTGGAGATTGCAAAGATGGTGAAGATATATTTATGGTGTTAAAAAATATTTAAAATAATTTTGCCAATATTTTTAACAATAAAACTTTTAATTCAGTTTAATCTAATACTTATTGACAGCAGTTTTGCGGAGCAATCCACCTGCTCAAAAATCAAGTGCCGGGATAGTCTAGTCAGGTAAGGCGTAGGATTCGAAATCCTATGAGCGTCGCTCACCCTGGGTTCAAATCCCAGTCCCGGCGTGATTTCCTTTTAAAATGAAACTAAATATGTAATTATTCCATAATTTATATGGCTAATTTAAAGGAGTGCCTACTTTTTTGGCATTTCCACTCCATATTTGGCTAAAGATCTTGCAATTGCATAAGTTGCTATGAGAGCTATGATAGTTACAATTACAGCATAGATAAAGAGTCCCATGAGCGCATTACCTGTGCCTATATATAAAAGGATCAAAGCTTGTATTGCCTGGTTCCATGCAAGAGCTGCAATTAAACCAAATGCTGCAGTGATCAAAGCAGCAAATGTTTGCAGAAATAATTTTTTTGAATCATCACTGTCCATCCAATTACCTCCCATTTTTTTAGTAATAATAATTATATAACTAATATTATTTATTTTTAATTGAGCTAAAAGAAGTCATTTATAAAAAAAAGGACATCATGAAAAGTACAGATAATTTACATCTAATATTGGAATTTAAGAGGATTGCTAATTTTCGGCAGATTTATATTACTAAATAATCATAGAAAAATAATATGAATGCCATAATAACGATCCTGATAGTCATTTTAGTAATTTTTATTTTATGGCAGGTAATTATAAGGATTTTAAGACGGTATCTTGATTTTCCAGCCCCTGCATTTATCGGTAATTTTTTAGATAGTGATTTTAGAAGGAAAATGCAGTCTCCAGATAAAATAATTAGTAGAAGTGGAATAAAAGAAGGAATGAAAGCTCTAGAAGTTGGATGCGGCAGCGGCGCATTTACAACATTTGTGGCAAGAGCTGTAGGAGATAAAGGTGAAATATTTGCACTAGATATACAACCAAAGATGTTAAAACAGATAGAAACTAAACTAAAACGACCTGAAAATAAGGATATCAAAAATATCCACCTAATTAATGGAGATGCACTCAATATGCCTTTTGAAGACAACACTTTTGATCTTATATACAGCATAACAGTTTTTCAAGAGCTGCCCGATAAAAATAAAGCATTAAAAGAGATGAAAAGAGTTTTAAAACCTGATGGGATTCTCTCAATTACCGAATTTTTACCAGATCCAGATTATCCTCTTAAATCTACCACCGTTAAAATGGGCACGAGTGAAGGGTTTATTCTAAATGATGTTGAAGGAAGTTTCTGGAACTATACTGCAAGGTTCATAAAACCACATAATTAATTCATTAGCAAAGTTAAAGTTCAATTCACTGAAATAATACCTTTTATAAATATTCAGGCCCATCAAATACATTAAAAATAAAACAAAGTTTAAATATCATTTTATTTCTTATTAAGTTCCATCCCATACCTCGATAAAGCCCTTGCGATCATATAGGTAATTAAAATAGCTATAACTGTAACAATTATCGCATATACAAATAATCCCATTAATTCATTACCTGATTTGAAAAATTGGGCAATCAAAGCTTTAATAGCTTCATTCCAGGCAAGAGCTGCAATTAAACCAAATGCTGCAGTGATCAAAGCCGGGAAAAACTTAAGTTTTTTCGGCCCCAAACACGAAGTGTTTAATGGCAGCGAATGTTTCAAGGAATAATTTCTTTGCATCTACTTCTCCCATGTACGTCCTCCTCAAATGGATTAAATGATAATGATTCCCCAAACATATATACTATTCTATGAATAAAAATCAAATATTGCTTTTGACATCTAAATCCTGCCATTTTAACTTATATCTTTGAAAGTAAAGTGCAAATTATTTATCGCCATCTAGAATAAATTTCAACTGAAACTATCCCACCAAGTTTTAAAATACTATTTTTTTATTGTAAAAGTAATGTATTGTCTTTATTTACATCTAAAAAATAGGCACATACCCCCATTTCAAATTAGATTAGTTTTCAGGTGCTCTTACATAAATGAGTATCCTTATGAGATTCATATTTACAGTACATGTTCCAAAAGCTAATTTAAAAATATAAGCCTATTTAGAGGCGTTTTATGGAAATAAAATTTAAAAATATCAAAGAAAGGCAAGTGGCATATATAATAGCAACCGGACGTGCCCATATACCCCACATTTTTGGTGAATTAATGGATTACATTACAAAAAACAATATATCAACTATTGAACATTATTACTGTACCTTCTTTAACAACACCCTCGATGTAGACCATGAAGAGTTACATTATGAAATAGGGATCCCCCTCACTGGAGATGTACCTGGAGAAGGGAGGATACAAATTAAAAAAATACCTGGAAATCAGGTTGTGTCAACCATACATAAAGGCAGTTATAATCAAATGAATCATGTCTACCACACTTTACTTGAGCACTCCATTAAAAATGGATACATAATATCCGGACCTGCTACTGAGATTTATATTAAAGGCACACCTGAAGTTTCAAGAAATGAAGTCTCAGTGGAAGTGCGTTTTCCTGTAATTAAAAAGTAAATATGCATTTATTACAGTTGTTTTTCATTTAATACAAACTAATAAATCCATTTAGCTAATTAAGCATGATATTATGCTTATTTCAATATTTAGTAGTTCTCATATGCTCTTACCAAACCTATATTTCTATTATCCACATACTTGTTATAAAGTAATAAATGCTTTATTTTAAAGAAATTATCAGGAAGTGCCGTTATGAAAATGGAAATTAAGGATATAGAAGAAAAGAAAACAGCTTATGTATCTGTAACAGGTCCTTATGACCAGTTGCCAGAACTTTTTGGTGAAGTAGTTGGTTACGTTATGAAAGAAAATTTACAGATCATAGAACATCCCTATGGCATATTTATGAATAGCCCACTAGAGGTAGCTCCAGAAGAACTACAATATGAAGTAGGAATAGCATTTATAGGAGATGCAAATGGCGAAAGTAGAGTTAAAATTAAAGAAATCCCTGCCCATCAGGCCGTTTCAACAGTATATAAAGGACCATATGGACAAGCTGCACAAATATATCAAGCTTTAATAAAATATGCTGATGAAAACGGTTATAATATAGCAGGGGCAGTTAAAGAAATATACATGAACAACCCTATGGAAGTATCAGAGGACGAGTTACTTACTGAAGTTCAGTTTCCAGTGATGAAAAAATAGTTACATAAGCAAGTCAATAGTTTACTGGAGGACTAATTATGGAAGTAGAAGAGAAAAGAATTAAAGATACACAAGTAGCTTTTATGAGGTACAAAGGTGGTTATGAGAAGATTCCCGAACTTATTGCAGAAACAGTGCAATGGGTAACAGACAAAGGATTGAATATGACTGGAATGATTTATGGGGCTTATTTTAACAGCCCTGAAGATGTACCCCCAGAACAACTGCGTTATGAAATAGGTGCTTCCTTCGAGGGTAATGCGGAAGATGAAGGAAAAGTAATGGTTAAAATAATTCCAGAACATAGCGTAATTGCAACACTTCATAAAGGACCTTATACCGAAGTTGGGCCTGTAATTCGCGGATTAGCAGGATATGCAGATAAAAATGGGTATGATATAATAGGGCCTGTTACAGAAGTTTATCTTAACGACCCGAATGAAACTGAACCAGGTGAATTGCTCACTGAAGTGCAGTTTCCAGTAATTAAAATAGGATAAATAACCTTTGAATTTAGTCAACTCTAATTTTCTTTTATTTATGGTGGAAATATATTCTACAATCTAAATTTCTCTGTCCTGCAAAATTCCACTATTTCTTTTTCAATAATTTCCCAGTATGGATTTTCAGGAAATAAATTTCCCCATATTTTGATCCTCTCTCTGGGACTAAATCCGGAGCATTTATCTTCATATCGATGAATTCTCCTATTTTTCTTTATGTCAAGTAAACCTCTTCATAAAACACGCATAACAAAAAATACATTCATTATTACAACCAACATAAATATTAGCTCATAATCTGCAATTGGAATTCCTGTTTTTGAATGTTTGATTTTGTTTTTATTTCTCCAATTATCATATTCAAATTATTTAAGATAATATTAATTCGTTCATGTCTTGAATATTGTAAAATCAAAGCTTACGAATTTTCAATTCGTGCCCCAAAAATTCAAAGCCAACAAACATGAAGTGTTTGTGGCCCCGAAATTCTACGAATATCGAGGGAATTTTTGAGGGATTTTACACCGTGAAAATATTTTCAATTTTCACATATTGTGCAATGTTGTTTGCTTAAATATTTACGTATATTTATTGGTTAAATAAATTAAAATTTTTCAACAATACTATGTTAAATTAACGGACATTATACATTCAATACATACATAAACATTGTACTTTATCCCGGACATGAGCGTTGGAATTTATAATTCAGAATAGATATATTTAATTAAGGAGGGAAATATTTGGCTGATGTATGTATTAAAAAACTAAAAGAGAATATAAATATTCCTTACAACTTGTTATTTTTAGCTGATGATTCCAAAGAAGCTATTGAGGATTATATTAAAAGAGGGACTTGTTATGGTGCATATATTGGTCAGGAAATAGTTGGAATTTACGTACTTTTAAAAACAAGACCCTTTACAATGGAATTAGTAAATATTGCTGTGAAAAAGCAATGCCAGAATAAGGGAATTGGAAAGAAAATGGTTTTAGATGCCATAACTAAATCCAGATTAAAGAATGCAAAAATTCTAGAGGTTTGCACAGGAAATTGTGGCATTTCACAAATAGCATTATATCAAAAGTGTGGTTTTAGGATTACTGGCATTGATCGTGACTTTTTTAAGCGGCATTATGAAGAAAAAATAATAGAAAATGGTATTGAATGTATAGATATGATAAGATTAAGCATTAATTTATAAAAAAATAGCATGGATTAAGATAACAATGATAGCAGTCACAGGCGCGACAGGGCACATTGGAAATGTACTCGTCCGCAAATTACTTGCAAGAGGTGAAACCGTAAGGGTAATTGTACCCCCATTTGAAGATATCAAGCCTCTTAACGGATTAGAAGTTGAAATAGTTGAAGGTGATGTGCGTGATGTGGATTCACTTATTAAAGCATTTCGTGGCGCTGAAATTGTCTATCATTTAGCAGGTATTGTAACAATATCATCTGGAAATGATGATTTTCTTCACCAGGTGAACGTTGAAGGAACAAAAAACGTTGTTATCGCCTGCTTAAAAAACAATGTGAAACGCATGGTTTATGTTAGCTCTGTTCATGCCCTTAAAGAACCTCCTCACGGTACAGTAATTGATGAAACATGCGATTACGATCCAGAATGTACAAGGGGAAGCTACGACCGGTCAAAGGCTTTAGCATCCCTTGAAGTGATTAAAGGTATTGACAAAAACCTTGATGCAGTGCTGGTCTGTCCAAGTGGAGTGATAGGGCCTTATGATTACAGAATATCTCAAATGGGACATTTGTTTATTAACTTTATGAAAGGCAATTTAAAAGCCCGAGTTGATGGGGCTTATGACTTTGTTGATGTTCGAGATGTTGCAGAGGGAATAATACTGGCCTGCAAAAAGGGAAAATGCGGCGAAAGCTACGTTTTAGCCGGCGAACAAATTTCAGTACAGGACTTATTTTTAGAGCTTGAAAAACTTACTGGAATAAAAGCTCCCTCATTAAAAATACCGTTATGGCTTTTCAAGGCAGTAAGTAAAATTTCCCCATTGTATTATAAAGTTACGGGCAAAGAACCTCTTTTTACGACATATTCCATTGAAGTAATTAACAGTAACTCCAAAATAAGTTCTAATAAAGCATTTAATGAGCTGGATTATTTTCCTAGACCTATAAAAGAGTCAATTAAAGATTCTGTGGAATGGATCAGGAAAAATATTGAATTTTAACTATCTGAACCTTCAGCCTTAAAATAGTTTTAATTTGTTTTCTGTTTTATTTAGATCAAAATACCGCAATCTATTTATATAAGTTTCACAATAATATCGATCAGTCGATATCGAGTACTTGATATTGATTATATGAATATACTTTAAATTTAATGTAAAAGAAAGTATAACTAATATTCAATATCAAGTTAACGATATTATATCGGCAGTACGATAGGAGGTAATGATTCTATATGTGGGATAACTGGAGAGATAAGTTGAGCAGTTTAAAGGACGTTCATGACAGATTGGAAGAACTAGGAAGACTTGGCGGTTTGAGAATCTGGATAATTCACGTTCTAGAGGATAACCCAAAAAATGGCGTAGAAATTATGGACGCTATTCAGGAACATCATGAAACAATGCATAGAATGCATGATGATCGAATGCGCCATATGAAAGATGATAAGCATTACCAACAACATCTACAGAGGGCAATGAAACGTACATCACGAAGACCTTCACCAGGCTCAGTGTATCCAATGCTTAAAAAAATGGTTGCTGAAGAGTTAATAGTCAAACAAGAAGATGGAAGATATAAACTGACAGATAAAGGGCAAGAAATGGCCCATAAAATATTCGGACAATTCAGATCGAGTGCAGGGCAAATGGATAGAGGAGCACATGCAGTAGAACACTCCTTAAACGAAATTAGTAGTTATATCTCTCTCCTTGAAAATATTAAAAGAGAGAAGTTAATTCCACATGAAGAAAGAATAGGAGAACTGAGTGAAAGGCTCAAAAAAATGAAGGATTCGCTCAAAGAGTAATGATTTAAAGTTAATAATTAATTAAGACAACAAATAGTCCAATTACACCATAAAAACTGCTAGAAGCAGCGTTTAGCTATATATTTTTGCGTATTTAGATTTAAGTTAGCTACGGCTCTCTTCGATCAGTAAATAAAATGAGAAATAGGAGAAAAATATGACAGAATATGCCATAGAATTAAATAACCTCACTAAAAAGTTTGGTGATTTTACAGCAGTAGATGATTTATCACTTACTGTAAAAGAGGGAGAAATATTTGGCTTTTTAGGTCCAAATGGTGCGGGTAAAAGTACCACCATAAGAATGCTCTGTACGCTCGCCCAACCTACATCTGGATCGGCTAAAGTTGCAGGTTACGATCTGATTAAAGATTCTGCCAGAGTTCGGGAAAATATTGGACTGGTTGCAGAGAAAATGATTATGTATGACAGACTTACCGCTGCTGAAAACCTCAGGTTCTTTGGAAAACTCTATGAAATACCAAAGCAGAAACTTGAAAAACGAATTGACGAACTGCTTGAACTGGTTGACATGCAGGAATGGAAGAACACACAGATATCTAAATTTTCCACAGGTATGAAACAGCGGATTAATGTTATCCGAGCATTATTGCCAGAACCCAAAATTGTTTTCATGGATGAACCAACACTCGGGCTTGACCCACAGACGACATTTTCCATAAGAGACATTACAAGGGAAATCAACGACAGTGGAGTGACAGTGATACTTACAACTCATGCCATGGTAGAAGCAGAAGCTTTGAGCGACAGAGTTGCTATTATTGACCACGGCAAAGTCGCTGCCCTCGATACGCCACAAAAACTGAAGAATATGATAACAAACAGCGATACAACAATTTTCGGCACCAAAATTACAAATCTAACGTCTGATTTAATTGGAAAGATCAATTCACTTGATGTTGTAACTGCAATGTCCCAACAGGATGATTACAATCTGAAAATTAGTGCCAAAGGTGATGATGCACTTAATCAGATCATCGATACGGTCCGTCATGAAGGCGGTAATATCGCATCAATAACAAACAGCAATGAATCAACCCTAGAAGATGTTTTTTTAGCTGTAACAGGTAAAGAAATGCGTGACCAGGCCAGTGAAAAAGCAGCCCCTGTACATCATGGGCATGGACATACACCTAAAGCGAGGGTGAGGTGAAACCATGGATGCAATGAAGATGTTAAAAGACAGTTACCATGTAATGGCTAAGGACATGCTTGAACTTAGGCGCAACAAAATGTCTCTGGCAGCCCTTTTTATCATGCCTTTGATTTTCCTGGTCATGTTCGGTTTCATTTTCCCAACTGGTAACACTCAATTGAACATGCCAGTAGGGCTGGTTAACCTCGATCATGGACAAGGAAGTAGCGAATTCATAGCACAGCTTGAGACAGTTAATAATAATACCCATTATATGGCATTAACGAACTTCACGAGTGTTGATGATGCCATGACACAGGTAAAAGAAGGAAAACTATCAGGTGTAATTATTATACCGCAGGGATTCTCTGATAATATAACAAACGGAAAATCTGGTACTTTCACGGCTTATATTGATAACAGTATACCCCAAAGCTCAGCACAGATCCAACAATCACTATCAAGTACAGTAATTAATATGAACAACATTAAAGCCGAAGCTAACGTCATGAACTTAAGCAAAGCCACAAATCAGGTTGTTAACCCCCAGGCGATGATTTTCCCTTATACCCCAAATGTTGAGACTTCTATACCTGGCCAGACAAATTACTTCAACTTCCTGGCACCTGGACTGATGATCATGATTGTGATGATGTCAGTTATGACAGGTATTCCTGAAGCCATTTCCAAAGAAAAGGAAATAGGCACATTTGACGGGATGTTATCAGCCCCAATCAGTCAGATCTCAGTTATAATCGGGAAAACTGCAGCACTTTGTACAAGAGGTTTTATCCAGTGCATCATAATACTTACAATCGCGATACTCCTCTTTGGAGTCACTATTCAGGGAAATATCCTGCTGGCATTCTTCATGCTTCTCCTTGGGATATTCAGCTTCATAGGAATTGGAATAATGGCCATTTCCATGTCTGGAGACCAGGCATCAAGTACAATGATCGTGAACCTGCTGATGTTCCCAATGATGTTCCTTGGAGGTGTATTCTACCCAATTCAGCAGATGCCCTGGTTCATGCAGATTATTTCGCAGTTTATTCCCCTGACATATGCTGCAGATGCAATGCGTAAAATAATGCTCTTGAACGCAGGTATCGGTGAGGTAATGACACAGATAGTCATACTTATAGTGTTTGGTATCGTTACAATGGCTATTGCTGTACCATTATTCAGAAAATCAATGACAAGATGAATAACAGCTAAAACAGGGTTTAATTAAAAAAGATATTTAACGTTGAATGGTGGTTTAATCCATCATTCAAGCATTTATTTAAAAATTAGGAGGATTAAATACCCCAAAATATAATTTTAAAGTTTAGGAAGGAATAATTATGGAATTTGAGAACACAATAAGAAAAATTATTGAAAAAGAGTGTGAAGATTACTATTTAGGTATTGCTGACTTATCTCTTGCAGAAAACGACATACTCCAACAGTATAAGTCCTTTTTTGATGAATATCCTCGATCAATATCTATAGGCATTACACTGCCATATAACGCTGCTGGAGAAATAATAGACAGAAATACTAAACTTTATAATGAAATTAATCAACAATTAAACATTATTACAACACATTTAAGTAAATTACTACAACAAGAAGGATATAAAACCCTATCTATCCCTAAAACAGAAAAATTAGATGATAAAAACTTTATTTCATTGCATAAACTGGCTGCAAATGTGGCAGATCTTGGGGAGATTGAAACCAATGGATTACTGGTAACGCCAGAAGTAGGTCCTGGAGTTAATTGGGGTACAATACTTACGGATGCCCCCCTTGAAGCGGCCAATCAATGAATTTTAAAGTGGGATGAAAATGTTTACAAACTTAAGATTGAACATGCTAAATAAAAAAGCTGCTTCACTTGAAAACAGACCAGAAGAAGTCTTAAAGAATCTAAATATACATAAAGGAGATATTATTGGAGATGTTGGTGCTGGAGGAGGATATTTTACCTTTGAATTTTCCAAAAAAGTAGGGAAAAAGGGCAGAGTATACGCAATTGATACCAACCAGAAATCACTGGCTTTTATAGATAATAAGTCAAAAAAAGAGATGATTAATAATATAAAACCAGTATTAGCTAATGAAAAAGGGTTTTTATTGCCCGAAACAGCAGATATATTCTTTTTAAGGAATGTATTTCATCATCTCCCAGAACCTGTTGAATACTTTAAAAATATAAAACAGTTTTTAAAAAAAGATGGAAAAATAGTTATAATGGATTATAAAAAGGAACAATCCCGCTTTGTAGGTATGTTCGGACATTATACTCCCGAAAAAACTGTGATAGACATCATGAAGAAAGCAGGATTTGATGCATCAAAAAAATTTGAGTTCTTACCAAAACAATCGTTTATTATATTCAAAATAAAATAATTTCCATAAATGGCAAATGAAAATAATAAACAAATACTGAAGGGAAAATATGTTAAAAAATAAAGCAGATAATTATAAAGAAAAATCAAAGAAGAGTTTCAATCAACAGGCTGAAAACTACGACGCAGGGTATTATGGAAAGCACGCTAATGCCCTATATAACACTGTACTTCAGAAATTAAACCAATTTTCCTTTAATAAACTTCTAGATGTAGGATGTGGTACAGGAAACCTCTTATCACTCATATCTTCCAAATATGAAGTTCAAATCGTTGGAATTGACCTTTCACCAGAAATGTTAAATATTGCTCGAAATAAGCTGGACGAAACTGCAGATTTAAGACTATGCGACTCTGAAAGTCTACCATTCAATGACAACAGTTTTGATATGGTCATATGTACTGATTCATTTCATCACTACCCCAATCCTGCAAACGTTTTGGCAGAAGTTAAAAGGGTACTTAAAGCAGGAGGAAATTTCATAATTGCAGATCCATGGTTAGCTACACCTTTCAGGCAATTTGCTAATATATTCATGCCTTTTAACAAAGATGGAGATATTAAAATTTACGGCGAATCAGAAATTCGTAAATTACTGGAAAATGCAGGTTTCAATACCGTAGAATGGGAGCAATTAAATAAAAGAGCTTTTATAGCCACTGCACATACTACAAATTAAGATTAAACAAACAACAGCACACAACCATCACATAAATTAAAATGAAAATATTTGGATAAATAATTAAAATGACTCTATATTTATTTCAAAATTTTCAACAAGATCATAAGAATTAAAAAGTTCACTTATTTCTATTTGAGTTACTTCTATTGTTTCAGCATCCATACTATTTGAATGCCCCATTATTTTGTCTAAAAAGCCTTTAGATTCATATTCTACGATAATTGTCACTATCCCATACAATTCATCAGAATAATCTATGAATACTTCGACTGCAGCTTTTTTTATGGCTTTTAAAGACATTACAGCACTATGTATCTTTTTAGATAAAATTCGCTCCATGCTTTCAAGTTCTTTATTATTTAAAGTATCTCGACTATATGATCCTAAAAGTTCATCGATTTCCTGTTCTTCCATATCTTTGAGCCCATATTTCTCTAAAAGATTATCCCTTTCAGTAAGCTCTTCATTCAGATCATTATTTTCATTATCTGGATCATTATCAAAATTTTTCCTTGCTAATGGATCTTCTATTGCTGCTTTGAGTTCATGTATATCCACATTACTTCCCCATTCTGTACTAATGGCATTACATAAATGGGCCGTATCCAACATCTCCAGCATGTTAGTTACAGCATAATTTTTTATACTTAATATAAGTTTAATTTCATCTAATAAATCATTTTAGTAAATACACAAATATGCAATAGTTAATTAAGCATGCTGAACAAATATAGACTAAAAAATGAGAATTACTTATTATTGTACTAATTAGTACTATCTAACTTATTTAGATCAATATTTACCAATTTACAACTCTTCAAACCATTTTGGAGAAATAAAATTTATAATTACTTTTTGGCTGCCAATATTCAAATAAACAATTATGATGGCATACAAACTAATTATCGTGTTAAATAATTAAAAAAAACCTGATATATCTCAGGTTTCCACAAATATCTTATTAATTTTAGCCAGTTGAGATTTTAGGCTCAGTTTAAGCTGTTCAGTTCAACCTGTTTACGGTAGTTGACCAGATCTTCAACTGTAACTACAGGCATGCCGTGCTTTACAGCAAAATCTACTATTTCGGGCATGCGCGCCATTGTCCCATCTGGATTTGTAAGTTCACAGAGAACACCATATGGTTTTAATCCAGCAAGACCCATCATATCAACAACTGCTTCAGTATGCCCTCTACGTTCCAATACTCCACCCGGACGGGCTCTTAAAGGAAACATATGTCCCGGGTGATGAAGATCTTCAGGCTGAGCATCATCAGCAATAGCAGTTTTAACTGTTTTGACCCTATCAGCCGCTGATACACCAGTAGTGACTCCTTCTGCAGCTTCAATAGATATCGTGTATGCGGTCTTAAAACGGCTTGAATTATTTTCCACCATCATTGGAAGTCCTAATTCATGCACTTTTTCTTCATTGAGACATAAACATACAATACCACTGCATTCTCGGATAAGCATTGCCATTTGGGCTTCATTAAGGGATTCTGCAGCAAAAATTATGTCTCCCTCATTTTCTCGTTGCTCATCATCGGTAACTATTATACCTTGACCACAGCGAAGGGAATTTAAAGCATTTTCCACCCTTTCTACTGAGTTACCGAATTGCGCCAATAAATTTTGATTCATGGTAATAAACCTCCATTTTTAGTTGACTTACCAGAATCAGGGCAAAAAAAACATAGACATGCCTAGTACTGAATATACCTGAATATTACAAGCATTCAAAACATTACAGACATTCATATTCTCTCCCATCCGGACTTTCACCGTCGGCTCTGGATTCTAACCAGATCTGCTGACCTCTTTTAATATAAAAGAGCGCTCGCGGGCTTACTAATTTAAACTAGCATACCGCCGGTAGGGAATTCCACCCTGCCCTGAGAATAAGTCATTGATACATCACTTTTAATTTAATAAATAATTTTCGCTTAATACCTAAAACTAAATTTAAAATAATTCATCAAAACAGCCGTTTATAAATAAAAATACCATAATCCACTCTTTGATGAATTCATACCAAAATAAAATTTTAATTTTTTTAAATTAAGTCTTTATATTTAGCTACAATTTCTTTAAATGAATCTGTAATATATGCTATCTGCTCTTCGCTGAATCCATAAACACTGCATTTGAACCATTTGGTTTGTCCACGTTTTATTCCAACGATACTTCTCTTTTTAAGTTCTTCATACAGGAAAAATCCTCTCCTTGGATGGTTTTCAGCTATTTTATCAAAGACAGGTGTTTCAAATCTGGTGAGGTCATGTTCTTTTGGTTTTACCCCTATCTGATGAACACCTTCAATTTCTTCCAGCTGCCTTACAAAATTCCTTGTCTTTTCAACTTCCTCATCCCAATGCTTGACCCTCTCTGCAACATATGGGAGTGATGCCATTAAAGTTACTATTGGAGCCCCTCTACTGGTACATCCAAGCATTTCAATTTCTTTAACTTTATGCCTCTTTGAATGTTTAAGTAAAGCATCTGAATATTCTTCCTTCATTCCAAGCACACCAATTGGTCCTGATGCCGCCATACTTTTATGGCCGCTTCCAACTACAAAATCCATATTTAACGCTTTTGCATCTATCGGAAGTCTTCCCATAGAATATGCGCAGTTTAAAATTATAGGAATCCCTGCTTTATGAGTTACAGCACCAACTGCTTTTGCATCAGCCAGGTTACCATAGTCACCATCCACATGAGTAAGCAAAGAAAGTTTAATATCTATTCCACTGTCAATTGCGTTTTCCAAAGTTTCCCTGTATTTTTCAGGGGTTATTTCATATGCAGGATGCCCATTATTTGGAACTTCAATCACATTAAGCTTATTTCGTTCTGCAGCAAGGTGGGTTGTGTAGTGTGCATTTCCATCTACAATTACAGTATCGCCAGGTTTACATAACGCATGCATTATTGCAAATTTACTTTCCCTTGCACCATGTGTAGTTCTTACCTCATCAACATTGATAAATTTCGCTAAATCCTGTAAAAATCCGCTTATTGAAGGATTAGGCACTTCATCAAGCCTTCCAGCACAGTAATCACATACACTGTAACCGTCAGCATACTCAATTAAAGCTTTTCTTGCCTCAACAGGCAGCATTCCCCCACGCTGGAGAGGATTTAAGTTCAAATTGTCTCTTTCTGTATTTCGTGTAAGTCCATACTCCTGACATTCCATATTATTCACCTGTATCCCTATTAAATAATTAAAAAAAGATAAAAATATATTAAAAGCATCCATTAATACTTGATTTAAAGTTAATGATATTTTATTGATTATTTTATAAATTTGATATTAACTGATTCTCATTAAGTCATCGTAAGCTGACAAAGCAGCTACTGCACCTTCTCCACATGCAACTACCCACTGATTAACTCCACCAGTGACATCACCTGCAGAGTATATTCCCTGAATACTGGTTTTTTGACTTTTATCAGTTATAATGTAACCATTTTTGTCAGTCTCTAATCTTATATCTTTAGCTATACCATTTGAAGGTATGTCCCCAACTGCTATAAATATTCCATCAATCGGGTATTCATTTTTTTCATTAGTTTTTTTGTTAAGCAGTACTACACTTTTTACAAACATGTCACCCTTTATTTCATCTATAACAGAGTCCCAGAACATTGCAATATCTTTTTCTTTTAATTTCTCCTGCAGATATTTTTCAGCCCTAAGTTCATCTCTTCTATGTGCAACAGCTGTATATGAACCAATAGTATCTAAATATAAAGCTCCCTGAATAGCGGTATTACCTCCGCCCACTATTAAAATCCTTTTGCCCATAAACAAAGGCCCATCACAGACTGCACAGTAAAAAACACCTCTTCCAAGGAATTCTTTTTCTCCAGGCGCGTTAAGTTTTCTGTGAGTAGTTCCTGTACACAATATCACTGATTTAGCCTTATATTCTGCTTTCTGGGATGAAACTTTTATTTCGTGGTCGCTGATGATTTCTAATTTTTTGACTTCTTCCATTTCATTTATTTTAGCATACTTCAATGCCTGCTTTTTAGTGTAGTCTATTAACACTTTACCCGAAACTAATTCAAATCCAGGATAATTTTCCATATTAGGAACCATCAGCCCTGCTCCACCTGCAAGCTGTTTTTCAAGTATTAATGTCTTCAATCCCTGCCTTCCAGCATAGATTCCTGCTGTCAGCCCAGCAGGCCCTGATCCTATAATAATAACATCATATTCATCCATCAGATCACCTTAAGTCACTAATTATAGTGAATAACCTAAATTATTCTGCAATTTTAAAGAATTTAAACAGAGTATCATACAATTAAAGCGCGTAAATACGGTTTAAATGGATGATTTCAAGCATCTAGTTATCCACTAAAAAAATAGTGGTTTTAAGCACTCTAAATCAAATTTAACGCTTTTAATTCATTATTCATTTTTTGAGTTAACTCATTCTATATTCTGTAACTTATCCCTCAAAAGTTTATTCACAAGCTTTCCATCAGCTTTCCCCTTTAACTTTTTCATGGACATACCCATAAGAGGACCCATAGCACCCATTCCACGTTCTTCCACCATTTTCTTATTTGAGGAAACTATTTCAGCTATTATCTTTTCAACATCATCTTCAGACAGCATCATTAAATTCAAACTTTCTGCTGCTTCTTGTGGTGAATTGCCCTCACTGCACACATTTGCTAAAATCTGAGGAAGTGCATCTTTTGATATTTTACCATTTTCTAAAAGTTCAAATGCCTCAAGCAAAATGCTGTTATTCAATTCATCTATACTGCAGCCATCCCTTTTTAGTTCCTTTAAAGTATAAGCTAAAGTTGATGCTATCGTTGTAGAATCTACACCCGATTCTGCTTTGATTTTTTCAAAGCTGTCAGCCCTATTTCTCCTTACAAGCTGTTTTGCAAGGTCTTCACTTAAATTATACTGTTTAATTATTCTAACTTTCTTTTCATCTGGAAGTTCTGGTAAATCAGACTTTATATCACCAAGTAGCTCTTTTGATACGCTGATTGCAGGAATATCTGTTTCCACGTACATTCTGCTTGCTGTTGGAAGCGGCCTCAAATAATCTGAATTTCCATCAGGTAATGCTTTCCTTGTTTCTTCGGGTACTGCTTGAAGTGAGATTTTTGCCCTTCTCTGGACTTCCTGTAAAGCATTGATGACTTTTTCTTTTTCATCTGCAATTAAAATAAAAGCATCTTCATCTCCAAGGCCTAAAAACTCATTTATTGCATTAACTTCATCTTCAGTTATGCCATAAGCGGGAAGTTCATCAGTGTGGAACAGTCCAGATACTCCCATTTTCTTGGCATACCCAGCAAGTTCTGTACCAAATCTTCTACCTGGCTGAATTTCAATTCCTATTAATCCTTTAAATCCATTCAATTTAATTGCAAATACACTTTCAGCCTTTGCAATTATTTTGGATTTAGTTTCTTTTAATAACGGAGCTATATCATGCAATTCATCTTCAACAGATGCATTTCTATTATTCAATTCATCCTTTATTTTTAAAAGGTTTACCTGCCTTTTAACTTCATTTTCAACCATTGTAGACATGAGATCTAAGTCTTGAACTCCTTTTAGCTCGACCCTTGCCCCTTCCTTAATAGATATGTTTAAATCTTGACGTATAGTCCCTATTCCTCTTTTAACTTTAGTACTCCTAAGTACTTGCCCTATATGGTATGCAACTTCTTTTACCTGTTCAGGGTGAGTTATAGAAGGTGCGGTTGTTATCTCAACGAGAGGAATTCCAAGCCTGTCCAGCCTGAAGTTAACTTTACCCTTCTCTTGTCCAATTCTTCTTGCAGCATCTTCTTCAAGACATAAAACATCAATCTTGACATTTCCGTATTTTGTTTCCAGAACACCTTCTGTTGCAACAAGACCTGTTCTCTGGAAACCACCAGTATTACTTCCGTCTATTACCTGTTTCCTCATGGTATGGAATTCATCCACAACATGCATATTGAGGAGTGTTGCTATTATTAAGGATACTTCAAGCGCTTCCCTATTTAATGGATGTGGAGGTTCTTCATCTGCTTCAACAAGGCAAGTTTCATGTGCATAAGCATCATAGATGAAATTTAGTTTTCTTCGTGCCTCTTCAAATGCGGCCCGGTCTATTTTTCCAAGTTCACTTTGGGTAGGCCTTAAATTCCTTAAAATTTTAAATTCTGGTTCTTTATCAGTAAGATTACAATCGCATGGGCAGAATAATTTTTCTTTCGTATTCAACTGCTGATGTACTTCAAGACCCATTTTAAGTCCAAGTTTTTCATAATCAATCATTAAATCACCGCTAACCATCAAATTATATTAAAAAATACTTTATGGAGCTTTTATCTTCAATTTCTCCAGCTATGTTAGTTTGCATTGTTTTTTCGACTTCTTCAATTTCATCAGTTTGCCCTAAAGCCCAGCAGAGTTTAACATAAGCTGTTTCAGGTAACATATCTCCGGCAGAGATTACGCCTGCAGTTATAAGTTTTCTCCCAGTACTGTAAACGTTCATGTTGACTTTTCCATAAAGACACTGGGAAGCCATTACCACAGGAATTCCACTGTCCCTTGCTCTTTTTACGGATGGAATAATTTCCTCCGGACAGTGACCTAAACCAGTGCCTTCCAGAACAATCCCCTTATACCCCTTATCAATATGATAATCAATTATTTCACCAGAAATTCCAGGGTAGCTCTTAATAAATGCAACATCAGATTCTACAGCATCCTGAAGCTCAACTTCACCATCGGTTCTTGTTTTATACCTTAACTGTTCATCTAAAATTTCAATTCCGCCGTTTTGAACCCGTGCAAGTGGAGATGTATTTATACTTCTAAAAGTGTCTCTTCTTGAGGTGTGCATCTTTCTTACCTTTGTACCGCGGTGTAAATCACAGTAGGTATCATCTTCAGTCGCATGCATGCAGACCATAACTTCAGCCATATCAGATTTAGCAGCAGTCATTGAATTTAAAAGATTTAAAAATGCATCAGAAGAAGGCCTATCTGAACTCCGCTGCGCACCAGTAAGCACTACCGGTACAGGAGTATCCAACATAAAGCTCAACGCAGCAGATGTGTAGTGCATGGTATCAGTCCCATGGGCAACAACAACACCATACGCACCGTCATTTATTTCATCAGCTATAGATCTTGCTGATTTAACCCAGTATTCAGGTTTCATGTTTTCGCTTAAGATGTTTAAAACTGCTTTTCCTTTGATATTTGCATATTCCAGAAGCTCAGGGTTAGCCCTGATAAGGTCATCAGCTGTAAATGCAGGATGAACTGCACCAGTTTTGTAATCAATTATTGATGCAACTGTTCCCCCAGTTGATATTATAGATATATCATGTTTCTGGTTATCTCTTTCAATATCAAGTTTTGACAACTCAATTTTAGGTTTTTCACCCTTTTTAACGAGTTCAATTGTTGCATTTTCTATATTTATTCCAACATTGTAACCATTTTTAAGCTTTAAAACAAGATGCGTCTCATCAGCATCTTCAGCTCTGTCTAAAAGCATGCCTTCGTAGGAAATATCTTTTTTGGTTATTTTAACACTGTCACCAACTGATATACCTGCAGATCCTAAAAATATTTCTGAAGCTCCTCTGTAACTCATAAAATCCCTCTTTTATCGGTTGTAATTATGAAATTAAATTCAAAATAGTTTATACCTACTCTATATCTTAATTAGTTATTAAATAATTTAAATGAGTTTGAATAATTAACCATGTTGATCATAGTTTAATATGCCACTTGAAACTTTTTGTAATTCAACTTAATTTTGATTAATTTTATTTAAATTGATTCATTAATATCAAGCACTACAAAAAGTAATTGTAGAAAACAGAAAGGTAACAGAAAATAAAAAAAAACCCAAAATTACCTAATCTTGATAAATACATGCAATAGATTAATTCCAAAGTCTTTAAAAAAATGTTGAAGTTCAGGCATTATCAACCTAATCTAACCCTGCAAGTGCACGAATAAGGGAACTTTGAGTTATAAGACCAACTAAATTTCCATTTTCAACTACAGGAATCCTTTGATAACCTTTATCTGCCATGACCCTTGTAATCTCAAGTATAGGAGTATCTCTATTAGCCACGTATAATTCTTTAGTCATTAGATCATTTACTTTAAGACCCAACGCTTCTCCCCCAGCTAAAAGAACATCTCTATGGGTTATTATCCCTACGATTCGCTTATCATCAACTACAGGAAGTCCTCCCACATTACATCTCATCATTTTCAATTTAGCTGCTGCAACCAGGTCTTTTGGAGAAGTTACGTGAACTTCTTCGATCATGATGTCCTCTGCCTTTAGCTTTTTAATCATAGACTTATTTTTAGTACCAGTCATATATTAAGATAAGGAATTGAACTTCCAAATGTAATTCATCATAAACTATGAACTATACAAAATTACTGAATTAAAGTAATTTTTTTTAAAAGATACAGTCTCTACATAATAAATTAACAGTATTGCAAAATGTAATTACTTAAATATACAATACTAAACACAATATTGAAATTATAATGAATTTTAATTTAAGTCGTGTTAAATCTATGAGTGGCAGTTACATGCATTGTATTTTTAGATAATGCAATATACCACTTTAATAATGGATTTTTGCATTACCAGTTTATATTAACATGAAAGTAAAAAGTTATAGTTAGAGTTTTATCTAAATTTTTTAAGACGAGGGATTAAACGTGACTCAGTTAGAATACGCCAGAAAAGGCCAGATCACCAATGAAATGGAAATTGTCGCTAAAGAGGAAAATATTGACATCCAAAAACTTATTAAACAAGTGGCAAAAGGTTATATCACAATTCCAAAGAATGTAAATAGTAAAAGTGTTCCCAAAGGTATTGGAAAAGGACTCAGCACAAAAATTAACGCCAATATCGGATCATCTTCAGAAATAGAAGATATAGATGTTGAAATTCAAAAAGCCAAAGTAGCGGTCGAATACGGCGCTGATGCTATAATGGACTTAAGTACCGGGCCAAATCTGGAATCAATTAGAGAAAAGATAATGCAGGCAGTGAATGTTCCAATTGGAACTGTCCCTATTTATGAAGCAGCTGTGAGCGCATCCAAAGAAAAAGGTGCTGTAATTAACATGGATGAAGACGACATGTTCAACGCCATAACAAACCAGGCAAAAGAAGGTGTTGATTTCATGACCATCCATTCAGGAATAACCATGGACACTGTAGAAAAAGTAAAAAATTCTGATAGAATTATGGGCGTTGTAAGTCGTGGAGGATCTTTTTTAGCTGCATGGATACTTCAAAATGAAGAAGAAAACCCCCTTTATAAAAATTATGACTATTTACTTGAAATAGCTCACGAATACGACGTTACACTAAGTTTAGGAGACGGGTTAAGGCCAGGATGTCTTGCAGATGCTTCAGATGTTTCCCAAATTCAGGAACTTATTACTCTTGGTCAACTTGTAGAAAGAGCAAGAGATGCAGGAGTTCAGGTCATGGTAGAAGGTCCAGGACACGTGCCACTGGATCAAATCCAGGCAAACATGAAAATTCAAAAAACCATCTGTAAAGGAGCGCCTTTCTATGTTTTAGGCCCGATTGTAACCGATCTTGCTCCAGGTTACGATCATATAACATCTGCTATAGGGGGAGCTATTGCTGCTTCTTCAGGGGCAGATTTCCTGTGTTACGTTACCCCTAAAGAACATCTTGCAATACCAGACATTGAAGCTGTAAAACAGGGAGTTATAGCATCCAAAATAGCTGCACAAGCTGCAGATGTCGCAAATGGAGTTAAAAGTGCATGGCAAAACGAACTCCAGATGGCAAATGCACGGAGAAACTTCAACTGGAAGAAACAATTTGAACTTGCATTTGACCATGAAACACCTCGAAAATACAGGGAAAGTAAGCCCACAAGCGGAGATATGTGTACAATGTGCGGTGAATTCTGTGCTTTGAGGATTGTAAGGGATAATTTAAGCTAAATTACACACATTCACTTTTTTTCAAATTTCTTTTTCAATTCAAACTGTACCCAACATCCTGTCAGATTTTCATTTTATGGATTTTAAACCACTTCGAAAAATAAAAATACTAAAACGCATAATAGTATTACAAGGTGATTGTATGAGATCCATATCTAAAAGATCAAATTTAATAAAAAGAATAAGATCTTACAGCACATGTCCAAGTTGCGGGTCTAACAATCTGGTAAAGGTGGACGAATATTATTACGAACCATCAGGATGGTTAGAAATATATGAATGCCAGAATTGTGGATCTCTAATTGAAAGACCTTTATCATAATATTTTTAAGACCTTGTGGAACAGAAACCATATAAATTAAAAAATATTTTTCGAAATAGTACTGTTTCAGGAGATTATATACGCAAAATAAGTTAAAATAATCTAATTCTAAAAATATCAAGTTTTATTTGCCTATTTTTAAGAAATTATGTTAAATATATCTAATTAAATAAATAAAAACTATTTAATTTCTTAATTTTGAAATTAAGGTTTTATCCATTTAAAAAATTATAAATAGATTCGTTTACATAATAATAAAAGATTTTTCATAAATTTCAGGAGGAAAAGTATGGCCATGGAACACGTAGAAGGAAAAAACAAAGGAGATGTAGTTCTTTATGCTTTAAGTACTTGTGGATGGTGTAAAAAAACCAGAATGCTTCTTGAAAAGCTTGGTATCGAATTTAATTATATTTATGTTGACCTTACAGAAGGTGAGGAGCGATCAAATGTTATAAAAGACGTTCAAAAATGGAATCCTCAGCTTTCATTCCCAACGGTTGTAATAAACAATAAAGATGTTATTGTAGGGTTCAAGGAAGATGAAATCAAGGAGAAACTTGTATGAGTAATATAAGTGATGCCGAACTGGATCATTTTTACGAAAAAGTGAAAAAAGACGTTGAAGCCAGCGGATATCACCTGAATTCAAATGTTGAATTCACAAAAGAACTCTTAAAAGGCATACTTACCAATGAAAAACGTTATGGATATGGATCTTGTCCTTGCAGACTTGCAGCAGGTGATAAAGAAATAGATATTGATATAATCTGCCCATGTGATTACAGAGACCCTGATTTAAATGAGTATGATGCATGTTACTGCGGTCTTTATGTCTCAGGAGATATTCTAAAAGGTACAAAAGAAGTTTTTGCAATACCAGAAAGAAGACTTACACTTGAAGAACGAGAACAATCCCAAAAAGGAACCTTAAGTGGTGCACCATCCTCCCTTCAATTTCCCGTTTGGAGATGCAGCGTCTGCGGCTACCTATGTGCACGTGAGGAACCACCTGAAGTATGTCCAATTTGTAAAGTTGAAAAAGAACGCTTTAGGAAGTTCTTATAATCAGATTAACTAATTTTTTTATTCAAAGCTAAAATACATTCAATTTAGCTTATTTTATACTATTCAAATTAAATCCAATCTGTTTAATCTATTTTATACTTAAATCTTAATTTAATCAAGCAAAAGAATAAATAATCATTTTAACAAATATGATATTAAATTTTCTGGTTGATTTTTATGAATTCACTTCTAAGTTTTGCTGAAAAAAATCTTGAAGAGTTGGTCACACCATTTGGACAGACAGATGTTTTATTACTTTATGCTATTGCTGCAGGTAGACTTAAGAAATATTTAGGAGATCGGGAACTTGCAGGTAAGATATGGATGCCTTCTGGAAGAATGCGTTATTTGATTAAAAGAGGATCTAAGTTAGAACCGTTATTTGCTCATGAGCTTGAGGAAGCTGTTACTTTAGAATTTTTAGAACTTAGATCAAAAACAGAACACTTATCATCTGCAAAAAAAGAAATAACAGACGTACAGGCGAAAGTATGGCAGTATTTTCTTCCAAGAAAGCTTTCTGATTTTTTCTATGCCACAAATCATGAAGGTCCAGGAAAAGAGATTGACAGGATATTTTTTGACATAGACCGTTCTAATGGTATTTCTGCAGAACAGGCACAGGAAACCACACAAATATTTGTAGAAACTATAAAAGAAGATCAGGAACTTGAAGAGTTATTAGGAAACTATGACCTATCTATTAACTGGACTGGCAATTCTTTCCATGTTTTATTCTTTTTAGATGAATTAATGCCCAGTCCATTCTATGATGAACATTTTCAGTATTCAAAAAATGATCCTGAACGTAATTTTACAGGTAAATGGGCTAAAAAAATTAATGAACAGGTTGAATTTAAAGTAGCAGGAGGCCATGAAAGACAAGGTAATTCTATTAATATAGACCCTTCACAGAGCCCTTCAGGTAAATTATGCCGTGTTCCTTTAGGATCGTTGCATATGGAAAATCCCGAAACAATAAATGGTATTTCTGTACCTATAACTGAAAAAATGCTTTATAATGAAGATCTGATTTCTAAATTAACCCTTTATACTCCAAAAGATATTATAAAAAATTTAAGTGAAATTGAAAAAAACTTACCTGAAAGATTCAGGTAAAAAATTAAGTTTGAAAGTATCGAGATGCCCGGTGATCAAAATTAAGTTTGAAACATTTACAAAAACCCTTGAGAAGTTGGAAAATACCAGTTCTCAAAATGAAATGGTAGACATCCTCGCAGAAACATTCAAAAATTTATGCGACGATGAGATAGGTGAAGTCTGCTATTTAGTACTGGGAGAAATAGGGCCAGGTTATGAAGATGTTAATCTTGGTTTAAGCGAAAAAACCGTACAGTCTGCAATTTCACTTGCAAGTGGTTACGATAAAGCACACGTGGGCGAAGAAATAAGAAATATAGGAGATATAGGCGAAGTTGCAAGTAAAATGCTAAAAGACTCTGAAAAGAAATTTAAAAGGCTTTTAGAAGAGCATAAAGAGCCATCTGTAAATGATATTTATAACGGCTTTAGAAAAATCGCTTTTGCAAGTGGTAAAGGTTCTCAAAAGGTTAAAACTGAAACATTAGCTTCAATGCTTCTGGATGCAGATGATATGGGGCGGAGATACATTGCAAGATATGCTAATGGTAAAATGAGACTCGGTATTGGAGATATGACTGTTCTAAACAGCCTTTCTGTTTCATTCTTTGGCTCAAAGAAAGAGAAAAAAGAACTTGAACATGCCTACAACATAAGTTCAGATATAGGACTCATAGCCCGAACTTTAAGTAGCAGTGGGTTACGGGGAGTTAAAGAGATAAAAATTTCATTAAATAGGCCTATAAAGGCCATGTTAGCCCAAAGAGTATCGGAATTTCAAGATATTAAAGAAAAAATTAAGTCCCGAGATATTGCAGCTGAAGAAAAATTCGACGGTGAGCGGATTCAGGCCCATAAAGATGGAAATAATATAAAATTATTTTCCCGGCGTTTAACTGATATAACTGACCAATTTCCAGATTTAATTGAACATATTCAAAAATATGTTAAAGTGGAAAAAGCTATTTTAGACGGGGAAGTGATGGCCTATGATTTTCAAGAAGAACTTTTTGGCTCGTTTCAGATATTAATGCAGCGTCGAAGGAAATATGGAATTAAAGAATACCGAAAAAAGATTCCTGTCAGGTACATGCTGTTTGATGTTCTTTATGTAGACTGTGAATCATTTATGCATAAAAGCTACCCTGAAAGAAGGAAGAAACTTGAAACAATTGTAGAAGGTTCAAAATACATTTCACTAGCTAATCGGAGAGTTAGTTCTGACCTTGATGAGATAGATGATTTCTTTCAGGAGTGTATAACTAAAAATCTGGAAGGTATCGTTTGTAAATCATGTGCAGAAGATTCATATTATAAAGCTGGGGGAAGAGAGTGGACATGGATTAAATGGAAAAAAGAATACCTCAGCGAACTATCAGATACCCTTGACTTAGTTATCGTAGGCGCATTTGCAGGTAGAGGAAGACGAAGTGGTACTTATGGAGCCCTTTTATGTGCTGCTTATAACTCTGATGAAGATGTATTCCAGACTGTCTGTAAACTGGGAACTGGATTTTCTGATGAACAATTAGCTAACTTACCTAAAACGCTTGAGGACGCAAAAGTAGATAAAAGTCCAGCACGAGTTACAGTGGCCAAAGAAATGAGCCCTGATTTCTGGTTTACCCCAAAATATGTGGTAGAAGTACTTGGATCAGAGATAACTAAAAGCCCTGTTCATACATGTAACTGGAATAAATCTGAAAAACAAGGTTTGGCTTTAAGATTTCCTAGATTCATTAGATGGCGTGAAGAAAAATCTCCAGAGCAAGCTACAAGCTCAAATGAAATTTTACAGATGTATAAAGGATAACAAATATGCTGAATCCAACTTTTCCCAAATATAAACTTGGAAGGAATGAACGCATGGCAGTAATATTATACAACTCTATTTAACAGCTTATTTTCCAATAATTATCCCAATAAAAATAATTTGATCTAAACTTTTTTAATTATAGATATTCATAAATCACTCCCAATTTACATATGTAACAATAATACAGATTAAATACTACTCTTTTTAAATATAACCATTAAAAATCATATATAACCATTAAAAAGACATATAAACCTATTTAACAGCTTATTTTCCAATAATTATCCCAATAAAAATAATTTGATCTAAACTTTTTTATAGATAGATATTCATAAATCACTCCCAATTTACATATGTAACAATAATACAGATTAAATACTACTCTTTTTAAATATAACCATTAAAAATCATATATAACCATTAAAAAGACATATAAACCTATTTAACAGCTTATTTTCCAATAATTATCCCAATAAAAATAATTTGATCTAAACTTTTTTAATTATAGATATTCATAAATCACTCCCAATTTACATATGTAACAATAATACAGATTAAATACTACTCTTTTTAAATATAACCATTAAAAATCATATATAACCATTAAAAAGACATATAAACCTATTTAACAGCTTATTTTCCAATAATTATCCCAATAAAAATAATTTGATCTAAACTTTTTTATAGATAGATATTCATAAATCACTCCAATAAGTAATACTAAACTATAAAGTAATATGATAAATCATGGAATAAATTTTTTCACATGATTTTCATTATAGTGGAGGTGAATTTATGACAGATGTTATAAAAAGTAATGGAAAAAGAGAGCAATTTAGCGAACAAAAAGTAAAAAATTCAATTGAAAATGCAGTTAAAGATGCTGGTTTTAGCCCACAGGAAAAAATGAACGTTATAGAACATGCATCACAGGATGCTGCACAAATGGCTCAAGGCCAGGATGAAATTAAAACAAGACAAATAAGAGACACCATATTAAATGATTTAGAACAAGATGATCAGCAAGTTGCCAACGCATGGAAGCAGTATGAACGCCAGCATGGAATTAACTACTGATTTCTTAAAATTTCTATTTTAAACCCGTTTAATAGATAAATAAGGTTACTTTAGTCTAAATTTATGAAATAATATTTTAATATGGTGGAGGTGAATTTATGACAGATGTTATAAAAAGAAATGGTAAAAAAGAACAGTTTAGCGAACAAAAAGTAAAACATTCCATTGAAAGTGCAATTAAGGATGCCGGACTAAACCCGCAACAAAAAAGTGGCTTAATTGATAATACCGTAAATGATGTAAAACAGCAAGTAATGAACAAAGATGAAGTAAGAACAAACGAAATAAGAGATATAGTAATAGATGACTTAGACCAAGATGAAGAACAGGCCGGAGAAACAACAGTTGGACAGGCATGGAGAAATTATGAAGAAGAACATGGAATTATCTATGAAGAAAGCAGCAGACGCAGAAGATAATTCTATTTAAATTAGGGGAGAATTATAAACTCCCCACATTTAGCCTAATAATAAGTATATTCTTATTTAATTAATTTTAGATAGTTTAATTAAAAAATAACATTCTATACATGCTTTTATATTTTGATTTCATAGTTTCTTAATAAAAAGTTAACTTTTATATTGGGAGGATGTAAATTTATGACCGATGTAATTAAAAGAAACGGCAAAAAAGAGCCTTTTAGCGAACAAAAAGTAAAAAATTCTGTTGAAAGTGCAGTTAAAGATGCAGGATATAGAACGCATGCCAAAAAAAGACTCATAGATAAAACTCTGAAGGACTTAAATCAAGCAGTGCAAGGTAAGGAAGAAATATCCTCAGCAAAAATACGCAACATAGTAATAAATGAACTTGAACAGGAGTGGGACGGAGATCAGGTCCCTGTTGCAAGGGCATGGCTAAATTATGAATTAAAACACGGAATAATCTATCAAGAGTAATTCATAGTTAAGTAATGACTAATTAATCATTTAAGTGTTTAAAAAAATGAAATCCACCCAAAAATACTTTTTAGGCTGCTCTGGATGGTATTATAAGGACTGGGCAGGAAATTTTTATCCTGAAAAACTGAGTAAGTCAAGATGGTTGGAATACTACTCTAAACAGTTTAACACTGTAGAAATTAACAACACTTTTTATCGATTTCCAAGCGAAAAAACAGTTAAAGGATGGTATAATAAAACTCCCGATAATTTTAAGCTTACTTTAAAAGCCAATCAGGTTATTACCCATAGAAGAAGATTTAAAAACACACAAAGCACACTTAATCATTTCTATAGTCTTGCAGAAACTCTTAATGAAAAATTAGGATGCATATTATTCCAGATCCCTCCTCAAAAATCAAAAGATATTGATTTTTTAAAAAATGCCGTCAAACAGTTTGACCTTTCAAAAAATAATATTATAGAATTTAGACATCCAAGCTGGTATAATGACGAAGTTTATGACTTATTAAACGAATCTGAAGTAGGATTTTGTTCAGTTTCATCTGCTGATCTTCCAGATGATCTTGTAATAACAGCAAATATCACTTACATTAGATTTCACGGAGTTGGAAGTGAAAAAAATCACTATCTTTATTCTGATAAAGAATTGAAAGAATGGACAAATAAGCTAAAAGAATCAAATTCAAATCAAGTATTTTGTTATTTTAATAATGATTATAATGCAAACGCCCCTAAAAATGCTCAAATGCTGCAAAAAATAATTAGTAACTCATAACTACTTTTCAATTGCTTTTTTAAGAATTACCATATCCTTTTTTAATTGAGGTAAAAGTACACGTGAGTACAACGCTGCAGCTGGGTGGAAAAGAGCCATATATTTTCTACCGTTTAATTTGTATGTATTTCCATGGATCTGTTTAATATTTTTTTTACCAATTAAGGCATAAGCTGCACTGTTTCCAAGCAATCCCACGATATCAGGGTCGATTAATTCTATCTGCTTGTTTAAATATAGATCAATACAGGTAGTATATTCTAACTTTTTTGGTTTTCGGTTGTTTTCAGGCCTGCACTTTACAATTGAAGTGATGTAAATATCAGACCGATCCATGCCTGCTTCTTCTATTATCTCGCTTAAAATTCTACCTGCCATTCCGATAAATGGTCTTCCAGTTTCATCTTCTTTTTTTCCAGGTGCTTCCCCTACAAGCATTATCTTAGCATTTTTCGAGCCTTCCCCAAAAACAACTTTGGTTCTACTCTCATGTAATGGGCATTTAACACAGGTACTTGCAACTTCACAAAGCTCTTCTAAATTCATATATACTATTTTTTAAACAATTGTATATATGCATATTTTGCAAAATTCTTTTCACGTTTAGATTCTATGAAGTTCCTTAAAGAATCAGCACGTGAGGTAATTTTCTCAATATTAAATAGCTCCTGCATGTACCCTTCATAATCTACATTTTCAAGTTTAGATTCTATAAAATGATCTAAAGACTTAATGTAGGAAAGAATAAGTTCAACTCTAAGCATTTCATAAACGTATTTTGCATAATGATTTCTTTCTACGCTTTTTTGTACAAAATGAGTAATATAAGAAACAATGATTTCCATTTCATCCGATTCATCCGTAGTTCTATGACCTGGCTGATTAACAACACCTTTGATGTTTTCTATCCCTCTAGTTGATCCTACAGTACTTATTGCCAGTTTAAATGAAGTAATTCCAAACTTAAAGATTAGAACTCCCACTATTGCTATAAATGCCAGTAAAGCAGCATATGATGCAACCATCCATACAAGGTCCAAAACTGCCATGCCTACCATTTTGTTATTCATAATATTTAAATTTTTATTACTTTATTACTGGCCTGTTCATAATTTTTTTTAAATAAGCAAAATAACTCATATTAGGAACAATTAAAAATACATATCAAAATAGTTTTGTCTAACACTAGTTAAAAACAGATATTAATGCAATTAATTTGACTTATAACAATACAAACAGGTAAAAAAATAAAAATATCATTTATTAATTACAGCATCAGTATTACTTTTCCTAAAAAGTGAAAAATATGTAAAATCTTGATTTTTACAATTGTGAAAATGAGATAAAAATATCTATTCAAATATTTCTTTTTGGCAATTCGGGCAATAATAAGCCGTTCTACTTGAAATTTTAATTGTTTTTAATTTTATATCAGAATTTGGGCATTTCCCATTCTTTTTTCTGTGGGGAATTATAAATGAATCTGGAAGTTCTTCGCCGGCTATCCTTTTACCCACCGATGTTTTAAGCACATCTTTCATTACTTTAAAAATTTGTTCTGTTTGATGATCATTTAACTTATTAGCAGGCACTTTAGGATGAATACACGCCTGAAAAAGTATTTCATCAGAATATATATTACCAATGCCTGCTATTATATGCTGATCCATCAATACTGATTTAATGGCACCTTTTTTCCTTTCAAATATCTGTTTAAATGTTTTTAGATCAATTTCAGTCGCATCATGTCCTAACTTCTTTTCTTTAACAAATTCTTCAATTGAAGAGGCCAGATTGATCTTTCCAAACTTCCGCGGATCATCAAATGCAATGTGGCTCTCATCCTCAAAAGTTATGAGGAGTCTATCATAAGAAGGTGCTTCATCCTGATTTTTAAAGTATTTAAGCCTTCCAGTCATTCCATAATGTAAAATTAACCAGAAATCATTGTCTAGAGCTGTAAAAGTATATTTACCATATCTTTTAGTATATTTAAACTTGTGACCTTCTAATTTTTCTTTTAATGCATCTGCATCCACATTTTGAAGAAGTTCAGGATTCTTAACCTCTACATTTTCAATAATTTTATCAAGTGAAGTCCTATCTAAATATTTTCCAAATGCTTCCACTTCAGGTAGTTCCGGCATAAAATCCCCCATTTAAGTTACTTGTTTAATATATTTGACTTTGAAATTTAAAAACTTTAAATAAGTTATAAAATTTGGAAAATTTTAGTTTAATTCTATATCAAAGATTTTTAACTGGTACCTGAAAGGGAGATAAGTTTATTTTAATGAGCGCTCTATTGTATAACAGAGCAGTTGACGTTTTTATAAGATCTCATTTATTAAATCTAATTCTATATGTGATAATTATGGCCAAGCTAGAGAGTAAAATGAAATACAAAGAGCTCGTGGATGTCTATGAATCATTGAATTCCACCACCAAAAGACTTGAAAAAACAACAATTCTTGCGGAGTTTCTAAAAAATACCGACGCAGAAATTCTTCCAATTGTCACTTTATTATCATTGGGCAAAGTATTTCCAACATGGAGCGAAAAAGAGATGGGAGTGGGCCTAAAAATCCTTATGAAAGCCATATCATTAGTTGTAGGAGTAAGTCCTGAAGCTGTGGAGGACAGTGTAAGGGACAGGGGAGACATCGGTTTAGCTTCGGAATATCTTTTCAGTAATAGATTTCAATCAACTCTATTTACAATGCCCCTAACTATAGTCAAAGTTTACAACAATATGGAAAAAATGGCAGATAAATCAGGGAAAAAAGCACAGGGAAAAAAGATAGAAATTTTACGTGAACTTCTTTCATCTGCATCACCAAAAGAAGCTAAATACATCACAAGAACCGTTCTGGAAGAGCTTAGAGTTGGACTCGGAGAAGGTACACTCAAAGATGCCATTTCAGAAGCTTTTAACATAAACAAGGAAGTTGTAGAAAGAGCCATGATGCTTACAAATGATCCCGGCCTTGTTGCAGAAGTAGCCAAAGAAGAAGGGGAAGAAGGGCTTAAAAATCTGACACTTATACCTGGAAAACCTGTAAAACCAATGCTTGCCCAACTTTCAAAGAGCGTTAAAGATGATATTAAAGAAATGGGCTATGCCCTCTGTGAAGTTAAATATGATGGTTTCAGAGTTCAGATTCATAGAATTAGAGATGAAATCAAAGTTTTCACAAGAAGGCTGGACAACATAAAAGATGCAGTTCCAGAAATCGTTGAATACATCGAAAACTGCCTGCCTCATAAAGATTTTATTGTTGAAGGAGAAATAATCGCTATGAGAGAAGGAAAGCCAATTTCCTTCCAGTATGTCCTTCAAAGAGTGCGAAGAAAGTATGAAGTTGAGAGATTACGGCTTGAAGTTCCATTAACATTGTATCTTTTCGACACTCTTTACTTCGAAAAACCACTTATAGATACGCCGTTTGAGCAAAGGCGTAAAATACTTGAATCAATCTCTAAAATAGATGATGGAAAATTTGGTCTCAGTACCCAGGTCAAAGTAACACCAGAACATACCGCATATGCAGAAGACCTTTTCAAGCTTGCAATTGAAAAAGGGCATGAAGGGATAATGATAAAAGACCCGCATGCCCCATATATGCCCGGTATAAGAGGTAAAAAGATGCTTAAATTTAAAGCTACGCCTGAAACTCTGGATTTAGTAATTGTAGGTGGAATATACGGCAGAGGGAGAAGGGCAAACCTCATAGGTTCTTATCTTGTTGCTGCGCAGGATGGAACTGGAGCTTTAAAAACAATAGCACATACCGCAACTGGACTCGATGATAACACCTTACTCGAGCTTTCCAACAAAGTTGAAAGCTCGATTATAGAAAAAAAAGGCAGGAAAGTAAAATCAGAACCTGAGATTATCCTTGAAGTCGCATTCAGTGAGATTGTTAAAAGTCCAGAATACGAAGGTGGTTACTCATTAAGATTCCCTGTTGTTAAAAGAATAAGGGAAGATTTAAGTATTGAAGATATTGACACTGTTGAACGCGTGGAATCAATTTTTAAGAGTAAAAGTTAATTTCATAGCACATTTCATGTTTATTTTTTTACTTGGAATTAATGAGTTTTGCAAATAAATGAAAAATATCAAGATAATATTAGATACTACCATTCTAGCCCTAGTCTAGCTATATTGCGCCTCATTTCAATTTATTTCATAAAATAAAAGGTAAATACTTAAATATACCAATATTGAAATACTTCAATTGGCCAATGGAGTAGATCAATATGAAAGATAGTCAAATTTTTACAGTAGCCTTGATAATTGCAATTTTAGGTTTATCAGGAATGATACTGCTTTCAGACAAAATAACACCTCAAGAAATTAAGATAAAAGACCTAAACAAAGGAATGCTTGATGAAGATGTATCAGTTGTGGGCATGGTCGAGAAAATAGACAAATCCCCAAGAAGCAATACTTATTTTTTACAGTTAAGAGATGGAACTGGGAAAACAACGGCCGTAGTATTTGATAATGCAGTATTAGACCTTGAAAAGAATAATTTAACTCCACTGTCCTTTGTAAATCATAGGGTGAAAATAACAGGGAAAGTGCAGCAATATAATGGAAATATGGAGCTGATTTTAAATGATGGAGAATCCCTAAAAATACTTGTTTAAATATGCAGTTTATGACTATTCATCCTTTAAAACCCCTATATCTAAAGTATAATTTTTAATTTCACTCAGTATATCCTTTGCATAGTAAGATGAAAATATTATGCCCAGTACGCTAACCATCCAGAAAGAAACTAACCTGTCTGCAAGAGCTATACTTCCACCTAGCGCTGCTGGAACTCCAAAAAGTGCGAAAAGTCCAGTAAGGGATAATTCGATTGATCCTATTCCTCCAGGAAGTGCAGAAGCTATTCCAATAATATTTGCCAGGATCAGTATTATAATAACTGAAGTAAAACTTATCTGAACATTAAATGCATAAAATACTACATAAAGCCTGAAACATTCTAAAATCCACGACATAAATGCTAAAATAGATACAAAAACTAAATTTTTACTTGTTGTAAAGGAATTTGTATGGCTGGTCATTCCTTTTAACCCTTCTGTAAACTTGAGATATATATTATCCAGGGTTTCATTATTAATGGGTAATTTACATAAAACCGGGTGAATTTTATTATATATCCATATACTAGTGTCTTCTCTCCAGTTTACAAGATATACCAGCAGTACCATTATTAAAGACCCAACAGCCCCCATAATAGACACGAAACGCATGTTTTCTATCCATATAGAAGAAATAATAAGAAGAAGTGCCACAATTAAAAAGTCAAAGAGCCTTTCAGTTAATCCTGCGGACAATCCTTCAGATAGGGATATTTTATTGATCTTTTTACCCGCAAGTGCGTTTAGAACTTCACCTGCTGTCCTCATTGGGGAAAAGTTCCCTGCAAAAAGCCCTATTGTTTTAACAATATAATTATTTTTAATTTCAAAGGGCTTATTTATTATAAATCCCCATCTAAGAGCCCTTACTTCAATAACCAGAAGGTGAATTAAAAGAGCCACCAAAAGCCATTCCCACTTAGCAGTTTTAAAAGCATTTATAATATTAACAGGCCCTATCCACAATACAAGCAAAACAATTAAAGCTATACTGACAGCGAATACGTAAAATCGTTTCAATTAGATTCCTCACTTGCTTTCTCTTTGATATTTTATAGATAAGCTCATTGAAGTATGTCTATAACCAATCGTTATAAAACTATGTAAAGCATGTTCCTAAAACAAATTGTTTAATAATTATAAAATAATTGAAGATGCTTTGAAACAGAAAAATATGGATTAACCAATTCCACAGGAAATGCTGGTTTTACATATTAAATCTTTAAGATATTCAATATACCTATCTCTAATTACCTAATTTTGCAGCGATAGGGTTACTTATAATCCTAACCTTGAATTTCCTGCCTAAAAGGCCAATAATAAACAGTATATATTTTAGAGCATGTATTTTAGTCACATAAGACTTCTCATCACCATATTTACATGGTATTGCCGCTTCATTAACTTCTATTTCATGTTCAGATGCCTTATAAAGCATTTCAGATTCATATACATAATCATCATATTTTATATCTAAAAAAAGTTCCGCAGCATCCCTTGACATAGCCCTAAAACCACTCTGACTATCTGTAAGTTTAAAACCAGTTACAAATTTAATAAGACCCGTTGTAATTTTATTTGAAAGTTTTCTCCAGATCGGCATATTTTCCGGATTTCCATTTTTAAATCTTGAGCCTATTACCAGTTCATTATCCCCTATATTTGATATAAAGGAAGGTATGCAATCAGGATTATGTTGACCATCACCATCAAGCAATATTAAAACATCATAATCATGATTTAAAGCTTCTTTAAGTCCTGATTTTATAGCAGCCCCCTTACCCATATTTTTTTCATGTTTTACTATTTTAGCACCTGCACTTTTTGCGCGGCCATAAGTACTGTCACCCGAACCGTCGTCCACTACTAAAACATCACAGTATTTAAGTGCACATTTTACTACGCTTTCAATAGCTTTTTCTTCATTGTAGGCCGGAATTATAGTGATAAATTTCATTTTAACTTCCTGTTTAAATAAAGTTCATTAGATTACTTTTGTAAACATTGTCCCTAATAATATACAATTTTGTAAACATTTTATAAAAGTAAATGATATTCACTATTTAATTAATTTATCGTATTAAATTTTTACCGTATTTCACATTTTTCAAAATGAACTTTAAATAGTCTAAAAGTATTATAAAAAGAATCTAATTAATTTACAGTCGTAATTTAACTATTGATAAAAATATGATCATCTTTTAAAGATTATTTATACAAATAGAGAATGTGCACATACCTCAGTTTAAAGTTGAGGAAATACGTAGTATTTCCGAACCTTAAAATTTTATGAAAATAAAATTTTTAAAGTTGAGGAAAATGCATAGCATGCAAAAATCTACGATTTTTGCGTGTCAAAATCTCTCAAACACTTCGTAGAATTTTGACAGTGCTCGAGGGCATTAAAGTTTTTAACAAAATTGATTAATACTTTAAAATATAAATGATAGAATCATATCAATAACGTTAATGTGGTGTAAAATTAGTGTTTATATTGAATTTAAATAAATTTAGCCCAATTAAGACTTTTGAATGATTATTTAAATAAAGAACATATTTCATGCCAAATATAACCTTTATACTCATATCTAATTAAAGAAATACAATTGAAAGCTTTTAATATAATTTTAAAGATAAGGTGAAATTTATGAAAAGACTATTTGGAACATTTGGGGTCAGAAGACTCGCAAATACAGAATTAACTCCAGAATTTGCATCAAAAATTGCCGCATCCTATGGAACACTTGTAAAAGGGAAGGTTGCAGTTGGAGGAGACACAAGAACATCCACAGAAATGATAAAACATGCAGTAATAAGCGGTTTATTATCATCAGGATGTGATGTGATCGATCTTGGAGCTTTACCAACACCTGCTCTCCAATTCGCTGTTAGGAATTACTATGATGGAGGAATCATGATAACCGCTTCCCATAATCCGCCAAAGTATAATGGAATAAAGTTAATGGACTCCTATGGTATAGGAACTCCTGATGATATGGAACTAAAGATTGAAGATATGTTTTTCGACAGCGCCCCTGACAGAGTACCATGGAATAAGATTGGGAAAGTAGAAAAGGATGAAGGAATACTAGATGAGTATATCCAGAATGTTGTAGATCGGGTAGATGCAGAAGCAATTAAACAAGCGAAATTAAAAGTAATTGTAGACTGTGGAAGTGGAGCTGCATGCTTTACAACACCTTATCTTTTAAGAAAGTTAGGTTGTGAAGTACTTACCATGAACTGCCAGCCTGATGGATTTTTCCCAGGGAGGGACCCCGAACCTACAGAGCCAAATCTTAAAGAATTAATTGAAGTTGTAAAAGCAACCGGATCAGATATCGGTGTTGCACATGACGGAGATGCAGACCGTACTATATGTATAGATGAAAATGGAAATTTTGTTTTTGGTGATAAATCATTTGCACTGGTTGAAAAATACATGTTAAAAGAAAACAACGGAGGATTAATTGTTACAACCGTAGCTACATCTTCTGCAATTTACGACATTGCAAATGAATACAACGGCGAAGTTACTGCAACAAAAGTTGGAGATTTAATTGTTGCAAGAGAACTAAAAGATAAAGATGGATTATTTGGTGGAGAAGAAAATGGAGGGTTAATATTCCCTGATTTCGTTTACGGAAGAGATGCTGCTCTTTCAACCGCTAAAATCATTGAAATAATTGCAAAAACTGGAAAACCTCTTTCAAAACTCATTGAAGAACTTCCTGTTTATTATTCAGAGAAAATGAAAATAGAATGTCCTGATGAGTTAAAGCAGGAAGTTATGCAGAAAATTGCAGAAGAAACCCGTGAATTTGAAGTAGATACAACTGATGGAGTTAAAATCTTTAAAGAAGAAGGATGGGTTATAATAAGACCTTCTGGAACCGAGCCAATATTTAGATGTTTTGCAGAAGCCAAAACAAAAGAAGAAGCTACTAAAATGGCCGAATGGGGAATATCCCTTATATCCAAATATTTAAAATAGAAAGTAAATTTCCATATTTACTTTTTAAATCTATTTTTCATGGATTTTATAAAAATAATACCCATAAAATTATAAAATGATTATCCATTACTATAAAATCCTCATTTTTATTATATTATTTCATTTTTCCAATGGCTTTACTTATATCTATAGATAAATTATATTCTTTATCCCGCAGACTGTCCCGAATATTTAAAACTGGTTTATCTGCACCATTATCTTCAGCTTGTTGAATTATATCTTACTTACTTGCAGTGAAACTTATACATTTAAGGTAATATCTGTCTGTCAAACTTACTTTCACATTTACCTCCCTTTACAAAGAACTGTTTAATTTCATGTGAACCGCCTTTAAGTAAAAATAGTTATAAATAAATCCAAAATAAGTATATAAACATTAAGTGGAAGAATATCCTACATTTATCTTCCAATTTCCCCTTATTTAATATTTTCAGGTTTCATCCTGAAATATCATTCAGTTCAATTCAGATATTTGCAAGACATTCTTCCGACATTACCTATGATCATTAAACTATAAAAAATTTATGATCATATCAAAATTAAGTAATATCAGCTACCTGTAAAATCCATAAAATTCAGCACAATGGGCGCAAAATGGATATTTTCCCTTCCAGTAATAGCTTTCATCATCTGCATTAATGTTGAATTTTTTATGGCAGATATAACATTCTTCTATCTTTTCAGGCTTTTCTTCTACTTCTTCCTTGCAAATTTCTTCATCTTTTACCACTGTTTTTTTGTCCTTTCCAGTTTCTTCGATATTACCACGACCTATAAACCTGATATACGTTTCAATTTAACTTAAATTTTATTAATTAGGGTTTAAAATTAAATTAATAAGCAGTTTAAAAATTTAATTTTTGAGATTGTATTATACAGTATTGAACTTAAAGTTTATGATGTAAATTACTTTTTTTTAAAGCAATAGAAAAAAACAATAAAAAGTTAATACAAAGAATAGGTCATGAAAAAACGAAAAGTAGCCTGGGGAATAACTGGAAGCGGCGATAAGCTGGTAGAAATAACAGAAATCGTTCGAAAAATAAAAGAAGAATACGAGGATGAATTTGAAATAAGGGCATACGTATCTAAAGCTGGAGATCAGGTTTTAAAATATTATGGCCTTTTTAAGACGTTGGAGATTGATTTTGACAGGCTTTGGGTAGAAATTAACGCTAATGCACCTTTTTTAGCAGGTGAAATACAGCTTGGATCCTATGAATTCATGTTAATTGCTCCCGCAACATCCAACACCGTTGCAAAGATAGCATTAAGGATAGGTGATTCATTAATTCCTAATGCAGCCATTATGGGTCAAAAAGCAAATATTCCAATTTATGTACTGCCATCAGACGTAGAAGAAGGAGTTACAGTAACACAACTCCCCGATGGGAGCGATCTTGAATTGATTATAAGAAAAGAAGACGTAGAACACGTTGATAAACTAGCCAGCATGGGCATACATATATTAAAGAGCCCTGAAGAAATTTATGATGTTTTTAAGAATCATTCGAGCAAAAAATGAAAAATAATTAGATTAGGCTAAGTTTAGATATTAACGCACATGTGACTGTGGAGCAGCGTCCCGTATCTGTAACGTAACCTGAAATTTATAACCCGATCCGCTTTCATCCTCGCTAAGATCAGTTACTCCTCTGAAATAATGATTCCACCTATCCCCTGAATTTGCAATGTCCATTCCAAGAGATTCCATATCATTTATCTTAGAGAAAAATTCATATGCATCTATAAGTTCTTCCCGTGGGGCCTTAATCTTAATTTGTACTACTCCCCCTGTTTTATTTAAAAATCTGACGTAATCTTCTTTTATTTCAACTTTATCCTTACCAAACCTTTTTTCTCCACCAAGTTTTTTAAATACGACATCGGATTCACTCATAAAATGACCTCTTTTTATTATAGTATTAAATTATGAACATAAAAATATAAATTTTTTTCTACCTGCAATTTAATTCAATGATTTATAGAAAAAAATAATGATTATAAACGAATTTTAGATAAAATTACGGGATAAAAACTGTTTAATTCTACAACGTACCGTTAACCACACCTACGTAACCTAAAAAAGATTATATTTTTAAATAATGAGTTTTAAACTCTAAAAAGAAGTATTAATCCCTTTAAAAATATTTAAAATAAAAAATAAATCCTATTGTTTAAATTTTCATTTTTACAAAATAAGTAAAAATAGGTTATTATTAAAATTTATAACCAAATTCTCTTAAAAAGTTTTTCCGGTATTCTTCGTCGTCTTTACTTTCGATTCCTTTAGGTTTAAAACCGTCTATTATACTTAATATACCTTTCCCCTGCTCAGTTTCAGCAACTATTACCTGGACAGGATTTGCAGTTGCACAGTAAATATTTACAACTTCAGGCACGTTCATTATACGCTGTATAACGTTGATTGGATATGCATTTTTAAGAAATATTAAAAATGAATGGCCACATCCAAGTTCAAACGTCTTATCTGCTGCAAGTTCAGTAAGGGATTCATCATTACCTGATTTTCTTACCAAACAATCTCCTGAAGCTTCACTAAATGCAAGTCCAAATTCAGCACCTGGCACTGTATTTACAATTGCTTCATGAAGGTCTTCAACTGTTTTTATGAAATGACTCTGGCCTAAAATTAAGTTACAATCCGCTGGAGCTTCTAATTTTACTATTTTAGTTTCAAATTTCATTTTAATCCCCTTAATATTTATATTCAATTTACAGTATTAATTTACGCTTTTTCGCTACTTTAATAGATAATTAACACATTCAAACAGATATCACTGCAACTCCCCAACAGCATGTAATAAATAATGAAACACTTCATATTATTTAACGGTGATAAATATGAAAAAATCAATTGGTGCAAAAACGATTGTATATCCCACTCCTGTTTTTATAGTTGGAACTTATGATGAAAATGGGAAACCAAATGCTATGAACGTTGCATGGGGAGGAATATCATGTTCCAGCCCGCCTTGTGTTTCCATTTCAGTAAGAGAAGCTACTTATACCCACGGAAATATTCTAAATAAAAAAGCTTTTACAGTAAATATTCCATCTGAAAGTCACATTAAAGAAGCAGATTATTTTGGGATTGTGTCTGGAAAAAATGAAAATAAATTTGCTTCGACAGGGTTAACACCTGTTAAAAGCAAACTTGTAGATGCGCCTTACATCAAAGAGTTTCCTCTTATTCTAGAATGTAAACTTGTTAACACAACTGAACTAGGATTACACACCCACTTTACAGGCAAAATAATGGATGTAAAAGTGGATGAAAATTTAATTGATAATGGAAATCCAGACATAGAACAAATTAAGCCATTTTTATACGATCCTTCATCTCGATCTTATTATGGTATCGGTAAACGTCTTAAAAATGCATTTTCAGTAGGAAAAGATATAAAAAGTTGATATGGGCAATTCACATGAGACTTACTAGAAATAAGTATTGTAAAACTAGGCGATAAATTCATAATGATCCATAATAATTGTTCTATAAATTTAAATAACTCTAAAAATTCTTTCGCCCAAAAATCTTCCAAATGAAAGATTTTTGGAGCCTTAAAAGCCTCTAGTGTTTAGGGGTTTTAAATTTAAAGTAAATATAACGACAAATAGTATTCAAAGATTGTATACTCCAACTTTAAATTATCTATTAAAGCTTATTTTCTCAAAATAGATTTAATTAGAGCTTTTTTCCTTAAAATAGCAATGGATATATATAAATCTAAATATGTCGCTTTAATAAGTTTTAAGAACGTTTTAAATAAAAAAATAAGATTTAATAGAGTTTATTTGCGATTTTTAAACCAAAACATTTATATAATCTATAAAATTGAACATTATATAATCCAAAAACTTAAAATGATTTCTTAAATTTAGGAAATTTTATATTTAAATTATTAAATATTGTAGGTGTAGTTTTTGGATTCGGAGGCGGTAAAATTAAGAAGAAATTACTTTTAGCGATAGCTATCGTTTTTAGCATAGCATCGCTCAGTTTGTGCAGCGTATCTACTGTTAGTGCAGGTTCTGATTTAACTGCACCAACCGTTAAAAGCACAGACCCCACAAATAAAGCAACAAACGTAGCAGTCAACAAAGCAATCAAAGTAACATTCAGCGAATCCATCAAAAAAGGAACAGGATGGATAGAATTAAAAACTAGCAGTGGAAAATCAGTAGCAGTTACAACAAGCATCAGCGGCAACACATTAACAATAACACCCAAAAGCAGCCTAACTAAAGGAACAACATACGTATTATACGTACATTCAAAAAGCATCACAGACTTATCAGGAAACAAATTCGTATACTCAGGAAGCAAAACCTTCAAAACAGACGGCACAGCACCCACCATAAAAAGTACCAGCCCTACAAATAAAGCAACAAACGTAGCAGTCAACAAAGCAATCAAAGTAACATTCAGCGAATCCATCAAAAAAGGAACAGGATGGATAGAATTAAAAACTAGCAGTGGAAAATCAGTAGCAGTTACAACAAGCATCAGCGGCAACACATTAACAATAACACCCAAAAGCA
>NZ_LMVM01000024.1 GCF_002287175.1 Methanobacterium bryantii
AACTTCATTCCTTCCATGCCGCGCCTGGCTGGCACCATCTGGTTTCAGTTTCTTTTCACCCCCCTTTAGGGGTTCTTTTCATCTTTCCCTCACGGTACTTGTACGCTATCGGTCTCTCGCCAATATTTAGCTTTAGATGAAATTTACCACCCATTTTGGACTGCATTCCCAAACAATCCGACTCTTTGAAAGTGTATCACAAAGCTGGAAATAATGGTCAAATACGGGATTCTCACCCTCTATGATGTCCTATTCCAAAGAACTTTTACCAAAACTCCAACAGAAAACACTTCTTTAAACTACAATTCGTCAAGGTAGAACCTTGAAGATTTCAAATTTGAGCTCTTCCCGCTTCACTCGCCGTTACTGAGGGAATCCTAGTTAGTTTCTTT
>NZ_LMVM01000025.1 GCF_002287175.1 Methanobacterium bryantii
CGATTAGTAGTTGAGATGCAAATCTTTGTCAAGACCCTTACGGGTAAGACCATTACCCTTGAGGTTGAATCCTCCGACACTATTGAAAATGTCAAAGCTAAGATCCAAGATAAGGAAGGTATCCCACCAGACCAACAACGTCTTATCTTTGCCGGTAAGCAATTAGAAGATGGTCGTACCCTTTCTGACTACAACATCCAAAAGGAATCTACCCTCCACTTAGTCTTACGTCTCCGTGGTGGTGGTAAGAAGAGAAAGAAGAAGACTTACACTACCCCAAAGAAGATTAAGCACAAGAGAAAGAAGGTCAAGTTAGCTATTCTCAAGTACTACAAGGTCGATGATGATGGTAATATCACCAATGGAATAGTTTATCTGCACGGC
>NZ_LMVM01000026.1 GCF_002287175.1 Methanobacterium bryantii
GTTGAAAATCTTGGTACCTCTTAAAAGACCAGTTCTTCTGGCAGCAATAAGACCAACCTTTTGACCTGGTGGAGCAGATCTTCCAAGAGTAGAAGCGTGACCAATGTGTTGATGGTTACCACCACCGTGTGGGTGATCAACTGGGTTCATAGCAACACCACGAGTCTTTGGCCAGCTGTTACGCTTAGCCTTGAACTTGTAGAAGGCACGACCAGCCTTTAAGAGAGGCTTATCAATACGACCACCACCAGCAACAATACCGATTTGAGCTCTGCAAGTGTTTTCAATAACCTTCTTAGCACCACTTGGAAGCTTAATTCTAGTCTTTCCGTCTTCTGGACTGTGACCAATAATAGTGGCGTAGTTA
>NZ_LMVM01000027.1 GCF_002287175.1 Methanobacterium bryantii
AGGGAAACAGGTTAATATTCCGGAACTAGGCTATGGATATTTATTACGGTAACGTAAATGAACTAGGAGACACCAGTAGGAATCCTGGGAAGAGTTATCTTTTCTTTTTAACAACCTAGTCACCCTGAAATCAGATTAACTGGAGAAAGGGTAGTATGGTTGGCAAAGCATTCCTCTTTTGGAATGTCCGGTGCGTTCCTAACGGTCCTTGAAAATCCTGGGGAAATAATAATTTTCATACCTAGCCGTACTCATAACCGCAGCAGGTCTCCAAGGTTAACAGCCTCTAGTTGATAGAACAATGTAGATAAGGGAAATCGGCAAAATAGATCAGTAACATC
>NZ_LMVM01000028.1 GCF_002287175.1 Methanobacterium bryantii
GTGTATTACCACTACCTTTTTTGTTTTTTTTCTATTTTGATAATGTGGTTTTGGACTTCACGGTCCACTTTCTAGCGTTAAAGTTCTTTACGAACTGATCCAGTTTGAAGACATTGTCAGGTGGGGAGTTTGGCTGGGGCGGCACATCTGTAAAAAAATAACGCAGGTGTCCTAAGGGGAACTCATGGAGAACAGAAATCTCCAGTAGAACAAAAGGGTCAAAGTTCCCTTGATTTTGATTTTCAGTGTGAATACAAACCATGAAAGTGTGGCCTATCGATCCTTTAGATCCTGGAAATTTCAGGCTAGAGGTGTCAGAAAAGTTACCACAGGGAC
>NZ_LMVM01000029.1 GCF_002287175.1 Methanobacterium bryantii
TAAGATTTTGATTATTATGATTTTAATGTAGACGAGTAGCATACTTTTCACCTCCGTGTTATTTGGTATACATGTAATACAATAGCGTATTACTAAAAATTTCAATCTATAGATACTAGTTATAATTTTGAATTTTACCTAGTATTACAGCAGTTTTTGGTTTCGGGTGCTAAGTTATGTTTATATTTCTGTGATTAGAACCATCCGCAGAGGATATGTGGGAATAAGAAAGCTTTGAGGATTAAGATTTTGATTATTATGATTTTAATGTAGACGAGTAGCATACTTTTCACCTCCTTGTTGTTTTGCGTACCTAATGTACGTCTACAA
>NZ_LMVM01000030.1 GCF_002287175.1 Methanobacterium bryantii
GTTTACACCACCAAGCCAGGAGGTCAACAACCAGCTCCAACTACCGCTGCTCCACAACCAACTACTACCGTCGCTCCAAAACCAGTTACCACCACTGTTGCCCCAAAACCAAGTACTCCAACCCAAACTAAGACTCTTCCAAACGTAAACAAGTGTTCTGCCAAGATTGTTGCTCAAGGTTACAAGTGCTGTAGTGATCCAAACTGTGTTGTTTACTACACTGATGCTGATGGTAAATGGGGAGCTGAAAACAATCAATGGTGTGGTTGTGGTTTAGAAAGAGAAAAAGAAAACAAGAAT
>NZ_LMVM01000032.1 GCF_002287175.1 Methanobacterium bryantii
GTTGGCCTTCTTTCCGGCGTAGATGAATTGACCAGTGTACATTCCTTCGGTAGCGACCATAAGGGTAGAAACTAAACGGTACTTGTATGGATCACGGAAAACGATTCTGGCAAGTGGAGCACCACGACCAGCATCGTGAATGATTTCCTTAACAAGACCACGAACGTAACCATATCTTTCGGCGAAATCAAGAGGTCTCATATGAGCAGCACCCTATCTGTGATTGGAGAGGGAGGACA